>DATBSL010000097.1:0-16148 GCA_036559805.1 Vicinamibacteria bacterium | reverse complement strand
TCGGCCGGCTCGACGTCACGACGGAGGGGCTGATCCTGCTGACGAACGACGGCGCCTTCGCCGAGCGCGTCGCGCACCCCCGCTACGAGGTGCCGCGCGTCTACCACGCCAAGGTGCACGGCGTCCCGGACGCGGACGCGCTCGAGCGGCTGCGGCGCGGGGTGCGCGTCGACGGCGACTTCATGGCCGTCGACCGCGCGCGCGTCGTCGAGGCCGACAACAACGCCTGGGTCGAGCTGACGCTGCACGAGGGCAAGCAGCACGAGGTGAAGCGGCTGCTCGAGGCGGTGGGCCACCCGGTCTCGAAGCTGCGGCGCGTGGCGATCGGGCCGGTCACCTCGCGCGGCCTGGAGCCGGGCGAGTTCCGCGCGCTCACGCCCGAGGAGATCGAGGGGCTGCGCCGGGCGCACCCCGCGGACGCGCGAAACATCCGCAAGGTCGCGCCCCGCCCGCGGGCGCGCAAGCGCCCGCGCCACGAGCCCGCCTCGAGCCGGCCGCCGGCCCGGCCGCCGGCCCGGCCGTCGGGCAGCTCCGAGCCGCGGCAGCGCCCGCGACCTGGAGAGCGCGAGGTCTCGGCCCGGCCGTCGGGCGCTCGTCGCCCGAGGCCGGCGCTTCCGCGGCGGAGGCGGGGTTGACGCGCTCGCTGCGCGCGTCAGCCTTCGAGCTCCCGCCGCATCTGCAAGGGCTCGACCGCTTCGAGGCCGGCAGGCCGATCGCCGAAGTCCAGCGCGAGCTGGGCCTGCGCGACGTGATCAAGCTGGCCTCGAACGAGAATCCGCTGGGTCCCTCGCCGCTGGCGCTGGCGGCGGCGCGTGCGGCGCTCGAAGACGTCAACCGCTACCCCGATCCGCAGGCGAGCGGGCTGCGCGCGGCGCTCGCGGCGCACCTCGGAGTTCCCGTCGAGCAGGTGCTCGCCGGCAACGGCTCGGTCGAGATCATCGAGCTCGCGGCGCGGGCGCTGCTCGGCCCCGGCGACAACGCGGTGATCTCGGAGCACGCCTTCGTGCGCTTCCGCCAGATCGTCGCGGCGCACAACCGGGGCGCGCGGCTCGTGCCGGCACGCGACTACGCCCACGACCTCGCGGCGATGGCGAAGGCGATCGACGCTCGCACACGGCTCGTGTTCGTCGCGAACCCCAACAACCCGACCGGCAGCTGGAGCCGCCGCGCCGAGGTCGAGGCGCTGGTCGCGGCCCTGCCGGCGGGCTGCCTGCTGGTGCTCGACGAGGCCTACTTCGAGTTCGCGCGCGACGGCGCGGACGCGGACCAGTACCCCGACGGCATCGAGCTCGTGCGCCGCGGCGCGCCGGTGCTGGTGACGCGCACCTTCTCGAAGCTCTACGGCCTCGGCGGGCTGCGCGCCGGCTACGCCGTGGCCGCGCCGGAGGTGCTCGACGCGCTCATCGTCCTGCGCGAGGCGTTCGGCACCAACTCGGTGGCGCAGGCGGCGGCGGCCGCCGCGCTCGGCGACCGCGAGCACGTGCGCCGCACGCTCGAGCTCAACCGCGTCGAGCGTCCGCGGCTGGCGGCGGCGCTCGCGGACCGGGGCTTCCGCGTGCTGCCCAGCCTCGCCAACTTCGTGACGTTCGACTGCGGGCGCCCGGGGCGCGAGCTGTTCCGGGACCTGCTCGCCCGCGGCGTGATCGTCCGGCCGCTCGACCCGTACGCGATGGCGAGCTGGCTGCGCGTCTCGGTGGGTACCGCCGGGGAAAACGACAGATTCATCCAGGCGCTGGACGCCGCCTGCGAGAAGCAGGGAGCATGAGAGCCAACGGATTCGTGGTCGCGATCGACGGCCCCTCGGGGGCCGGCAAGTCCACCGCCGGGCGGGCGCTCGCCGTCCAGCTCGGCTACACCTACATCGACACCGGCGCCATGTACCGCGCACTCGCGCTCAAGGCGAGCCGTTCCGGCGTCTCGCTCGACTCCGAGGAGGCGCTCGCCGCGCTCTTGCGCTCCTCCAGCATCCAGCTCGCCGAGGGCGGCCGGCGCGTGCTGCTCGACAGCCAGGACGTCACGACCGAGGCGCGCTCGCGCGAGACGAGCCGCGCCTCGTCGCTCGTCTCGGTGCACCCGGGCGTGCGCGTCGAGATGGTGGCGCGCCAGCGCGAGCTGGGCAAGGACGGGGGAGTCGTGCTCGACGGCC
Organism: Vicinamibacteria bacterium; assembly: GCA_036559805.1. Lineage (GTDB taxonomy): Bacteria > Acidobacteriota > Vicinamibacteria > Fen-336 > Fen-336 > DATBSL01. Next base: position 14,002 of record DATBSL010000097.1, on the reverse strand, counting down.
GCGACATCGGGACCGCGGTCTTCCCCGACGCCGAGGTGAAGTTCTTCCTCGACGCCGACCCGGGCGTGCGGACGCAGCGCCGGCTCGGCGAGCTGCGCGCCGCCGGCACCGACGTGTCGTTCGACGCGATCGAGAAGGAGGTGCGCGAGCGCGACTACAGCGACACGCACCGCGCGGAGTCGCCGCTGCAGCGCGCCTGGGACGCGATCGCGCTCGATACCACGAAGCTCGGGCACGAGGAGGTCGTCGAGCGCATGCTCGCGTCGGTCAGGGCCCGCGAAGGCAGGCCGATCGACCTGGCCCGGCTCGCGTCGACCCACCGCGGCGCCGAGCGCCGCTACATGGAGATGCTGCGCACCGGCAAGCTCAGCGCCGGGCTCTACCGACTGCGCCGCGGCGAGGAGGACCAGCAGCGCCCGCACCACGAGGAGGAGGTCTACCTGGTGCTCGAGGGCCGCGCCCGCTTCCGCCTCGGTGACCAGGACGTCGCCGCCGACGCGGGCTCGCTCCTGACGGTCCCGGCCCGGGTCGAGCACAGCTTCCACTCGATCACGGAGGACATGCTGCTGCTGGTGTTCTTCGCCCCGGCCGAGGGCACAGCCAGCTAGAGCCTGAGCCGCGCGAACTCGTCGAAGCTGGTGACCCCCGACTTCACGAGGCCGAGCGCCCTCTCGCGGATCGTGATCATCCCGCTCTCGACGGCGGCGGCGGCGACCTCGTCGGCGGGCAGGCCGCGCTCGAGGGCGGAGCGGACCTCGGCGCTCGCGGGGATCGCCTCGAAGATCGCGCGGCGGCCGCGGTAGCCGATCGTGTTGCAGGTCGGGCAGCCCTTGCCCTTGAAGAAGACCAGGCCCTGCGCCTCGTCGCGGTCGATGCCGTGGGCCTCGAGCGTCTGGGCGGCGGGCGGCTCGGCCTCGACGCGGCAGATGCGGCACAGCGTGCGGATCAGGCGCTGGCCGAGCACCAGGCCGAGCGAGCCGGCCAAAAGCTGCGGCGGCACGCCCATGTCACGCAGCCCCACCAGGCCGCGCGCCGCCGTGGAGGAGGTCGCCCGCGCGATCACGAGCCGGCTCGAGGCAAGCTGCGCCGCGAGCAGCAGCGTCGCGTAGTCGGGGATCGCGGACAGCATCAGCACGTCCGGACGCACCGCCGCCATCGCGCGCAGCGTCTCCTCCATCTTCGGCGCGTTCGCGTCCGACTCGGCCTCGACCTGGCGCACGCCGTCCATCGGCCACTGGATCGGCGCCTCGATCGAGAGCACGTCGCGCTGGCCCTGGGCCAGGAAGCTCATGATCGCGTAGCACGTCGTGGAGGCGCCGTCGTAGGCGGGGGAGGTGACCAGGATCAGGCCCAGCCCCGAGCGCACCTCCTCGACGAGACGCACGCGGTCCTCGAGCTCGAGCCCGAGCGTCGCGAAGTCCTTGATGAAGGTGCTGCGGTTGATGAGCTTGATCGTGAGGCTCAGGCCCTGCGCGCCGGGCACGGTCTGGATCACGAGATCGTAGTCGTCCTCGCCCAGGCGCGCGGTGGTGCGCGACGACTGCGGCCGCCCGCGCCGCGCCGGGTCGAGCGAGAACATCGCGAACACCGCTCGCTCGAGCGAGTCCTCGAACGAGCGCGGGATCGGCTCGACGCGGAACGAGAAGCCGTCGATCCGGTAGCGGACCGCGATCTGGTCCGGCTCGGGGGTCAGGCTCACGTCGGAGGCGCGCTTCCTGGCCCCGAGCACCAGCAGGTAGTCGAGGACGCCATCCGGCGTGCTCTGCTGCCAGTAGGCCGCCCCGGCGTCGCCGGCGCTCGTGTCCGAGAGCCGGTTCGTGCCCTGCGAGCGCAGCGCCGAGTCGATGTCCTCGCGCGTCACGAAGCAGCGCAGGATCAGGATCTCGCCCAGGCGCTGGCCGGTCTCGCGCTGCTCGACGAGCGCGTCGAGCAGCTGCGGGGTCGTGATCTTCTTCATCCGGATCAGCACGTCGCCGAGCCGGTCCTGGCTCTTGCCGAGCGTCTGCAGCTCGTCGACCAGCTGCTGCGGCGCCTGGCGCCAGAACGCCTGCTTGTACTCGGCGCTCGCGTCGCAAAAGCAGCGCAAGCAGAACGGGCAGAGCTTGGTGGGGTTCTTCGGGTCGTCCGAGCACCAGACCGCCCCGACCGCCTCGAACTCTCCGAGGCAGTTCCAGCAGCTGACGATGTACCCCCCCGCCACGCGTCGAGGCTAGACGAGCGCACGGTCCGACGCAAGCCAAGCCCTTTCGTTGACCGCCTTTGGAGCCGTGTGGTAGCGTGCCTTTTCCTGCGATGTCCGAGCTCCGGAAGACTCCCCTGCACGAGGTCCACCAGGAAAGCGGGGCGAAGATGGTTCCCTTCGGCGGCTGGGAGATGCCGGTCGAGTACTCCGGCCTGATCGCGGAGCACCAGGCCGTGCGCAGCAGCGCGGGGCTCTTCGACGTATCGCACATGGGGGAGTTCGAGGTTTCCGGCCCCGGCGCGCTCGCGTTCCTGCAGCGCGTCACCGCCAACGACGTGGCGAAGCTCGCGGTGGGACAGGCGCAGTACTCGGCGCTGCCGATGCCGAACGGCTGTCCGGTCGACGACGTCATCGTCTATCGCCGCGGCGAGGAGCGCTACCTGATCGTCGTGAACGCCGCGAACGTCGACAAGGACTGGGCCTGGCTGCGGGCGCAGGGCACGAGCGACTGCTCGCTCGACGACCAGAGCGCGGCGTTCGCGCTCGTGGCGCTCCAGGGACCGAAGGCCCAGGCGATCCTCCAGGGCCTCACGCCGCTCGACCTCGAGTCGATCGCCTTCTACCATTTCGACGAAGCACCGGTTTGCGGCCACTCGGCGATCGTGGCGCGCACCGGCTATACAGGGGAGGACGGCTTCGAGCTGTTCCTACCGCCCGACTCCGCCCCCGAGGTTTGGCGACGGCTGGTCGAGGCTGGAGCTCCGCACGGGCTCCTGCCCGCGGGCCTCGGCGCCCGCGACACGCTCCGGCTCGAGGCTCGCATGCTGCTGTACGGCAATGACATGGACGAGACGACGACGCTGATCGAAGCGGGGCTCGGCTGGATCGTGTCGTTGGAGAAGGGCGAGTTCAACGGGCGTCAGGTGCTCTCCGATCAGAAAGCGAGCGGAGCGCCCCGCAAGCTGGTCGGCTTCGAGGCCACCGAGCGGGGGATTCCCCGCCACGGCTACCCGGTGTTCCTGGGGGAGGAGCAGGCCGGGGCGGTGACCTCGGGCACGTTCGCGCCGTTCCTCCAGAAGGGCATCGGCCTCGCCTACCTGCCGTCCGCGCGCGCCTCCGTGGGAACCGAACTCGCCGTCGGGATCCGCGGCAAGCGCATCGGCGCGCGCGTGGTCAAGACGCCCTTCTACAAGCGCCCGCGCTAAGGAGAGCTGAGCAATGTATCCCCAGGGCTACCGCTACTCTAAGGACCACGAGTGGATCTCGGTCGAGGGCGACCGCGGCCGCGTGGGCGTCACCGACTACGCGCAGAAGCAGCTCGGCGACGTGGTGTTCGTGGAGCTGCCCGAGGTGGGCCGGACGCTCGCGGCGGGCGAGCAGTTCGGCACGGTCGAGTCGGTGAAGGCGGTCTCCGAGCTCTACTCGCCCGTGGCGGGCGAGGTGGTCGAGGTGAACGCGCCCCTCGCCGACAAGCCCGAGACGATCAACCAGGACCCGCACGGCGCGGCCTGGATGATCGTGATCAAGCTGAAAGACCCCGCCGCCGCAGGCGAGCTGCTGGACGCCGCCGCCTACCAGGCGCTCGTCGCGAGCGAGGCGAAGTGAGGAGCTTTCGTGTCCCAGCCTGAATCCACGGCCGCAACGCTCTCGGCCACCGGCCGCGAGCTCGAGCCTCCGGCCGACTTCCCGAATCGCCACATCGGCCCCGACGCGGCGGAGATCGCGGCGATGCTCAAGCTCCTGGGCGCCGCGTCGCTGGACGAGCTCGTGGCGCGCACCGTGCCAGCGGGAATCCGGCTGACGCGGCCGCTCGAGCTGCCCCCGGCCGTGAGCGAGGAGCAGGCGCTCGCAGAGCTGGCCGCGAAGGCGTCGTCGAACCGCGTGCTGCGCTCGTTCGTCGGCATGGGTTATCACGACTGCCACACGCCGGCCGTCGTCCTGCGCAACGTGCTCGAGAACCCCGGCTGGTACACGCAGTACACGCCCTACCAGGCCGAGATCGCCCAGGGCCGGCTCGAGGCGCTCATCAACTTCCAGACGCTGGTCGCCGACCTGACCGGGCTGCCGCTCGCGAACGCGTCGCTGCTCGACGAAGCGACGGCCGCCGCGGAAGCGATGATGCTGTGCCGCGCCGTCGCGAGGCCGGGACGCTCGGCGTTCTTCGTCGCCGACGACTGCCACCCGCAGACGATCGCGGTCGTGGAGACGCGCGCCGAGCCGCTCGGGATCAAGGTCCACGTCGGGCCTGCGGCCTCGGCCGACTTCGCGGGCCAGGGGCTGTTCGGGGCGCTCGTCCAGTACCCGGCTAGCGACGGCGCCGTCCGCGACCTCCAGCCCTTCGTCGCGCGCGCGCACGCCGAGGGTGCGCTCGTCGCGGTCGCGACGGACCTGCTCGCGCTCACGCTGCTGCGGCCGCCGGGCGAGCTGGGCGCGGACGTGGCGTTCGGCTCGGCTCAGCGCTTCGGCGTCCCGCTGGGCTACGGCGGGCCGCACGCGGCCTTCTTCGCCGTGCGCGACGAGCACAGGCGCCTGCTGCCGGGCCGGCTCGTCGGCGTCTCGAAGGACGCCGAGGGCCGCGCGGCCTATCGCCTGTCGCTCCAGACGCGCGAGCAGCACATCCGCCGCGACAAGGCCACGAGCAACATCTGCACCGCACAGGTGCTGCTCGCGGTCATGGCCTCGATGTACGCGGTCTACCACGGGCCCGAGGGCCTGCGCCGGATCGCGCGCCGCGTGCACGCGCTCGCGCGCACGCTGCAGCTCGGGCTGCGCCGCCTCGGCTTCGACACGGGCGGCGAGGCCTTCTTCGACACGCTGCGGGTGCGGACCGACGCGGCCGCCGGCCGCGCGGTGCTGGCGCGCGCCCGCGAGCGCGGGATCAACCTGCGGGCCTACCCCGACGGCTCGCTGGGGGTGGCGCTCGACGAGACGACGCTGCCCGGCGAGCTCGCGACGGTGCTCGAAGCGTTCGCCGGCGGGCCGCTGCCGTTCGCGCTCGCGGAGCTGGCCGAAGCCGAGCCGGCGCTGCCCGCGCCGCACGCGCGCACGAGCGCCTTCCTGGCGCACGCCGTCTTCAACCGCCACCACGCCGAAGCCGAGATGCTGCGCTACATCCACAAGCTGCAGGGCCGCGACCTGTCGCTCGCGCACTCGATGATCCCGCTCGGCTCGTGCACGATGAAGCTCAACGCCACCTCCGAGATGCTGCCGCTGAGCTGGCCGCAGCTCGCGAAGCTGCATCCCTTCGCGCCCGTCGAGCAGGCCGAAGGCTACCGGGCGATCTTCGCCGACCTCGAGCGCTGGCTCGCCGAGATGACGGGCTTCGCGGCGGTCTCGTTGCAGCCGAACTCGGGCGCCCAGGGCGAGTACGCGGGGCTCCTGGCGATCCGCGCGTACCACAAGAGCCGCGGCGACGAGCGTCGCGACGTGTGCCTGATCCCGGTCTCGGCACACGGCACGAACCCGGCGAGCGCCGTGCTCGCGGGCTTCAAGGTGGTGCCCGTGGCGTGCGACGCGCGCGGAAACGTCGAGCTCGCCGACCTGCGGGCGCGCGTCGCCCAGCACGCGGGCCGGGTCGGCGCGCTGATGGTCACCTACCCCTCGACCCACGGCGTCTTCGAGGAGGCGATCCGCGAGATCTGCCAGGTCGTGCACGAGGCCGGCGGCCAGGTGTATATGGACGGGGCCAACCTCAACGCGCAGCTCGGGCTCACGCAGCCGGCGGTGATCGGCGCCGACGTCTGCCACCTGAACCTGCACAAGACCTTCTGCATCCCGCACGGGGGCGGCGGGCCGGGGATGGGGCCGATCGCGGTCGCGGCGCACCTCGCCCCGTTCCTGCCCAGCCACCCCGTGGTCCGGACGGGCGGCGAGCGCGGTCCCGGTCCGGTGTCCGCCGCCCCGTGGGGCAGCGCGCTCATCCTGTGCATCTCGTGGGTGTACGTGCGGATGATGGGAGCTGCCGGGCTGCGCCGCGCGACCGAGGTCGCGATCCTCAACGCCAACTACATGGCGCGGCGCCTCGAGGCGCACTACCCGATCGTCTACAAGGGCGAGCGCGGCTTCGTGGCGCACGAGTTCATCCTCGACGCGCGCGGCTTCAAGAAGTCCGGCATCGAGGTCGAGGACATCGCGAAGCGGCTGATGGACTACGGCTTCCACGCGCCGACCATGTCGTTCCCGGTCGTGGGCACGCTGATGGTCGAGCCCACCGAGAGCGAGCCGCTCGCCGAGCTCGACCGCTTCTGCGACGCGATGATCGCGATCCGCCAGGAGATCCGCGACGTCGAGGAGGGACGCGTCAAGGCGGAAGAGAGCCCGCTGCGGCGTGCGCCGCACACCGTCGCCGCGGTGACGGCGTCCGAGTGGAGCCGTCCGTACTCGCGCGAGCAGGCGGCCTTCCCGCTCGAGTCGGTCCGCGAGTCCAAGTTCTGGCCGGCCGTCGCGCGCATCGACAACGCCTGGGGCGACCGCAACCTGTTCTGCACCTGTCCCAGCGTCGAGGACGCCGGGCAGTAGCGTGGCCGTCCCGCCGCGAAACCCGACGACCGGGCGCTCGCTCCGCGGCGTGCCCCAGGTCCCGACCGCGCGCCCCGCACCGCCGCGGCCACCGGCGCGCGCGCCGCGGGCGCCGGCCGTGCGGCGCGGGCCGGGGGTCCTCCGGCTGGTGGCGTGGCCCGCGGCCCTCACCCTCGCGGTGACGCTGCTGCGGCTCGTCGGCGAGCTGCGGGGCTGGTCGCCGTCCTACTTCAGCCGCGCGCCGGGCGGGGGGCTCGCGATCGTCGGCATCGTCTGGCTCGTGCCGTTCGTCGGGGCCTGGATGGGTTATCGGCTGGTGCGGGCCGGCGTGCGGCCCCCCGGGCTCGCCGAGCTCGTCGCGTGGCCCCTCGGGGCGCTCGGCGTGGGCCTGCTCATGGGATACGGCTTCGAACGGATGGTGCAGCCGTCGTGGACCGGGACCTTCCTGCTGTGGGCCCTCGTTTCGATCGTGGTCGGGCTGGTCTCGCTGGTGACGTGGCCCGCGCTCGGCGTGCCGCTCGCCGTCTACGCGATCCTGGCGCGGCTTCCGGTCGTCGTGATCATGGCGTTCGCCATCTTTCGCCGCTGGGGCACCCACTACGACGCTCCGCCCCCGGGCTTTCCCGCGCTCCTGCCGATGCCACGCTGGCTGTGGACCGGCGTGCTGCCCCAATCCACGATCTGGATAGCCCTCACGCTCGCCGTGGGCATGATCTGTGGCGCCGCGGGCGTCCTCGCCGCGTCCCGCCGCTCTCGCTGAAGCCGCGCACGGCGCCGCGCTATAATGGCGCAACCGGCTGGTGCTCAACCGGTTGGAAAGGCGCGCGGTGTACTCAGACATCCCGACCTACCACGAGCGGCTGGGCCACCTGATCGAGCAGCTGCGGGACGAGGGTCACCTCGGGCTGATCCTGATCGACGCGTCGGAGCTGTCGCAGGTCGAGCACGACTACGGCTCGAAGCCCTTCCACCAGGTGCTGTCGATGGTCAGCGGCCTGGTCGGGGAGCTGCAGGGCAAGGAAGTGCGAACGGCGGACCTGCTCGCGCTCAACGACCGCGGCGGCAACGCATTCCTGCTGTTCCTGTCGCCCAAGCGCAGCGAGCAGGAGCGCGCTCCGCGCATCGGCGACATGGAGGCGATCTGCCAGCGCGTGAGCGAGCAGCTCAACCGCAAGCTCGGCGACATGAGCTCGCCCTACCTGCGGGGCCGGCGCAAGGTCACGGTGGGCTACGGCGTCGTGTTCCACAACCCGCTGATCATGGCCGAGCGCGTGGTGGCGCGGGTCGTGAACGAGGCCTGGGAGAGCGTCCGGATCCAGAGGATGCAAGCCGACTTCCAGACGCGCTGCCGGCTGCAGGACGTGATCCTGGGCGACCAGATCACCTCCGTGTTCCAGCCGATCGTGGACATCCAGCGCGGGGGCACGCACGGCCTCGAGGCGCTCTCGCGCGGTCCGCGCGACTCGCAGCAGCACATGCCGATCAGCCTGTTCGAGGCGGCGAAGGCGACCGACCTTACATTCGAGCTCGACCGCCATTGCCGCCGCAAGGCGCTCAAGACGGCGCGCGACCTGCCGGCGCCGTTCCGGCTCTTCGTCAACGTGATGCCGGCCGCGATGTACGACCCCGACTTTGCCGGCGCCGCGCTCATCAAGCTGCTCGAGGGCCTCGGGCTCTCGCCGGAGCGGATCGTGCTCGAGGTGAGCGAGCAGGAGGCGATCCAGAACTACACGCTGTTCGTCGAGGCGCTCCAGAACTTCACGCAGATGGGCTTCTCGATCGCGGTCGACGACATCGGCGCCGGCTACTCGGGCCTGGAGAAGATCGCGCACCTCAACCCGCGCTACCTGAAGTTCGACATGCAGCTCGTGCGCGACATCGACGACAGCAGGGTCAAGCAGGAGATGGCGCGCGCGCTCAAGACCTTCGCCGACAAGATGGACTCGAAGATCATCGCCGAGGGCATCGAGCGCGACGGCGAGCGCCAGATCTGCGTGGAGCTGGGGATCGACTTCGGCCAGGGCTACCTGCTGGCGCGGCCGGGCCCGCTCGAGAACTTCAACCTCGGGGCGGCGGTCCCGTCGCCCGCGCTCGGATGAGCCGCGCCGCCTCGAGCCGCGTCTCGATCTCCGTCTCGGACCCGCGCTCGCCGGGCACGTAGTAGCGCCGGCCGCGCAGGCTCTCGGGCAGGCACTCCATCTCCGAGACGCCATCCGCCTCGTCGTGCGCGTAGCGGTAGCCCTTGCCGTAGCCGAGGTCCTTCATCAGGCCGGTGGGCGCGTTGCGGATCCAAAGCGGCACCGGCTCGGCGCGCGTCTCGAGCGCGTCGCGCGCCGCCGCGCCGTACGCCAGGTAGAGCGCGTTGCTCTTGGGCGCGGCGGCCAGGTAGACGACGAGCTCGGCGAGCGCGAGCGCGCCCTCGGGCAGGCCGACGAAGTGGACGGCCTGCTGCGCGGCCATCGCGAGCACCAGCGCCTGCGGGTCGGCGAGGCCCACGTCCTCGGAGGCGAAGCGCACCAGCCGGCGCGCCACGTAGAGCGGGTCCTCGCCCGCCTCCAGCATCCGCGCGAGCCAGTAGAGCCCGGCGTCCGCGTCCGAGTTGCGGATCGACTTGTGCAGCGCCGAGATGACGTTGAAGTGCTCCTCGCCGGCGCGGTCGTAGAGCAGCGCCTTGCGCGCGAAGGCCTGCCGCATCGCCGCCGCGTCGACGCGGCGCCGCCCCTCCGGCCCGGACGGCTGCGTGGTCACGGCCAGCTCCAGCACGTTGAGCGCGGTGCGGGCGTCGCCGTCCGAAGCCGCCGCGAGGAACGCGAGCGCGTCCTCGTCCACCTGCGCGGCGAGGCTGCCGAGCCCGCGCTCGGGGTCCGCGAGCGCCTGGCGCAGCACGCGCGCGAGCTCCTCGCTTCCGAGCGGCTTCAGCACGACCACACGCGAGCGCGACAAGAGCGCGGCGTTCACCTCGAACGACGGGTTCTCGGTGGTGGCGCCGATCAGCACGATGTCTCCCGACTCGACGTGGGCCAGCAGCGCGTCCTGCTGCGCCTTGTTGAAGCGGTGGATCTCGTCGAGAAACACGATCGTGCGGCGCCCGTCGCGGCGGCGCCGCTCTTCGGCGGCTCGCAGCAGCTCGCGCAGCTCCTTCACGCCGGAGAGCACCGCGCTCATCGCCTCGAAGTGGGCGCGCGTGAGGCGCCGGATCACGAAGGCGAGCGTCGTCTTTCCCGAACCGGGCGGCCCCCACAGGATGAGCGAGCGCAGCTCGTCCTGCTCGATCGCCCGCCGCAGCGGGCGGCCCGGGCCGAGCACCTCGTCCTGGCCGAGGATCTCGTCGAGCGTCCGCGGCCGGATCCGCTCGGCGAGCGGGGAGTCCTTGCGGGGAGTCGGGTCGCGCTCCGCTCGCGGCCCGCCATCGCCGTCAGGGAACAGCGAGCCCGTAGCGTCATCCTTCGGGCGTGACATCACGCCTGAGACTAGCGCGTGCCGCGGCGCTCCGCGAATCCGCGCTGGCGCGCGGCCTCGAACAGCACGAGCGCGGCGGCGACGCCCACGTTGAGGCTCTCGACCGGCGCGTGCAGCGGGATCCGCAGGCGCGCCGAGGCGCGCCGTTGCGCCGCGGGCGGGAGGCCCGAGCCCTCGCGTCCCAGAACGATCGCGACGGGCCCGCGCAGGTCGGCCTCGTCGTAGCGCAGCTCGCCGTCGCTCGCGGTCGCCAGCACGCGCAGCCCGCGCGCCGCGAGCGCCTCGAGCGCCGCCTCGAGCGCGAGCCCGCGCACGTGCGGCAGGCGGAAAGCACTTCCCATCGACCCGCGCAGCGCCTTCCACGACAGGGGATCGGCGCAGCCCGCGGTCAGGAGCGCGCCGGTCGCCCCGGCGGCCTCGGCGCTGCGCAGCAGCGCGCCGAGATTCCCGGGGTTCTGCACGCCGTCGATCACGAGCACGAGCGGCGCGGGGCCCTTCAGCACCGCCGCCAGCTCGAAAGCCGGCCGCTCGGCGACGGCGACGAGACCCTGCGACGTCTCCGCCTCCGAGAGCGACGCCAGAAGCTCGGCCGTCATGCGGCGCACCGGCACGCCGCGGGCTCGCAGCGCCTGGAGGGCCGCGGCCCCGGCCGGAGTCGTCTCGGCGCGCGGCGCCGCGGCCGCCTCGACGACGCCGAGGCCCGCGCCGAGCGCCTCGAGCGCGAGCTTGGGCCCCTCGATCAGGCACAGCCCGGCGGCGGCGCCCTTGTCCCTGAGGGCGCGCAGCCGCTTGTAGAGCGGGTTGGCGCGGCTTCGCAGCGTCTCGGGCGCGGGCATCGGGGCGGGGGCGCGTGATAATATCACTCCACGTTTTCGCCCCGTCCGGGGCGTGAGCTTCCTGGCATGATCGACCTCAAGAAACGCCTGCAAGGCGAGATCCAGCAGCTCGAGTACGAGCTGAAGGTGCAGCTGCCCAAGGAGATCCTGAAGGCGCGCGAGCACGGCGACCTGCGCGAGAACGCCGAGTACAAGGCCGCCAAGGAGCGCCAGAGCTTCCTGCAGGCGCGCACTGCACAGCTGCACCGTCGGCTCGCCGCGCTCAACATGGTCAACCTCGACCGCATCCCGCGCGACAAGGTGGGCCTCGGCTCGGTGGTGACGGTGGTGGCCGAGAGCGGCGAGGAGGCGGTCTTCGAGATCGTCGTGGCGGAGGAAGCCGATCCCACGATCGGCCGCATCTCCCCGTCGTCGCCGATCGGGAAGTGCCTGCTCGGCCACGAGGAGGGCGACTCGGTCGAGGTGAAGGTGCCGAGCGGCGAGCGCACGTACGAGATCCGCAAGCTCGTCACGATGCACGACCAGGTGAAGGACGCTTAGCGGCCCCGCGTGAGCCCCGAAGCGCTCGCCCGGGTCGAGCTCACGCCAGGGGGAGCGCCCGCGCTCGAGGCCGTGCCGGCATCGCCCGGCGTCGGACAGATTTTCGGGCCTGAGGGGCGCAGCCTCCTGATCGCGACGAGCTCCAATCTCCGGCGCTGGGCCGAGTCGAACCTCGGCCTCGCGCGGCCGCGCGCCGCGGCGGGCGCGCGGCGCCCGAAGACGAGCCTCGCCGGGATCGCGACGGGCGTCGCCTGGGTCGAAACCGACGGGCCGTTTCGCCAGCGGCTCGTCTACGAGCGGCTGGCGCAGCGCCACGTTCCCGCAGCGAAGCGCCGCGACCTGAAGCCGCCAGCGTTCGTCCGGCTCGACCCGAGCGAGCGCTTCCCGCGCGTGACGGTGCATTCCGCGGCCGTCGAGGGCGCGCTCTACGGACCCTTCCGCGACCGGCGCGCGGCGGAGAAGGCCAGGGACGCTCTGCAGCGCACGTTCATGCTGCGACCGTGCGACTTCGTCTTCGAGCCGGACCCGGCGCTGCCGCTCGGCCTCGCGTGCCTCTACGCCCAGGTCCGCTCCTGCGCGGCGCCTTGCCTCGGACGCGCCTCCGAGGCGGAGTACCGGGCGCTCGCCGCGCGCGCCGCGGCGTGGCTCGCCGAGCCCGCGCGGCGCGACGCTGCGACCGCGGCAGTGCCCGCCAGCGTGGCGGCCGCGCACGGACGCGCGCTGATCGTGGACGCGGGAAAGCGCAGCGTGGGCCTCTATCCGCTGCGGGCCGGCAGCGTCCTCGACCAGGCGGCGCTCGTCGTGCCGCCGCGTGAGCTCGACGCGGCCGTGGCGCGACTCGCCTGGCCAGAGGCGAGCGTGCCGCCCGACTGGCCGTGGCTCACGGCGTGGCTGCGCGGCGCCCGGGCCCGGGCCAGCTTCGTGAGCGTCGCCGACGCGTGGGGGCTCGCGGAGCTGCGCGCAGCGGTGCGCGCGGCGCTGCCGGCGGCCTTCGCCGCGCCTGCCTCGGGTGGTAACGTAGGCGATACACCGGAGGAGGCTTGAGGGACTACTCGCCGAAGCGGCGCACGGCCGTCGTGTTCACGGGCACCGGGACGACCGGCGCCTACCACGCCGGGGTGCTGCGGGCCTTCGACGAGAGCGGCTTCAAGATCGACCTCGTGGTGGGCTCGGGCGTGGGGGCGATCAGCGCCGCCTTCGCTGCGGTCTCGGGGGGCGCGTCGCTCTACGGCAAGGGGGGGCTCTGGGACGGCGCGAGCTGGCGCTCGTTCTACAGGCTGCGGCCCTCGCTGCGTGCCGCCCTGCTGCTGCTCGCGGTGTCGTTCGGGATCTTCGCGCTGCCGGTGCTGATGGGGCTGCTGCTCGGGATCTTCTTCCCGCTGCTGCTGCTCGCGGACCGCGTGTTCGCCGGTACCGCGTCGCGCGTTCTGTCCTTGCTCTGGGTCGCGCCCGAGGTGCTGAGCGGTCCCTACCTGGCGGCGCAGGCCGTGCCGATGCTGGGGCTCGCGCTCGTGGCGATCTTCGTGCTCGGCGCGCTCTACTGGCGGCGGCGCACGCGCGTCGCCGAGGCGTTCGAGGCGGTGCTCGACGCCGAGCCCGGGCTCGCGCGGCTCAAGCGCGGCCTGTGGCAGATCGCGCGCGGCCCGCAGCTTACAGGCGCGCCGTCGAGCGAAGCCGAGCTCGGCCGGCGCTACGTGGCGCTGCTCGCGGAAAACCTCGGCGAGCTGGGCTTCCGGGAGCTGATCCTGCGCGTGACCGACCTCGACCGCGGCCGGGCGCTGGCCTTCACGCTGCTCCAGGAGGAGGCCGCGCCCGGCGAGCGCGACCACGTCGTCGACCTGCGCGCGCCCGAGCAGGGAGCGCTCTTCTTCGACGCGCTCGCCACGGGGCTGCTGCTCCCCGTGGCGCTGCCGCTGCGCCGTGTGGCGTTTCCGCGCGGGGCCGTGCACGCGGGCGAGGTCCACCGCCTGACCGACGCCACGCTCGTGGCCGGCTGCGGCATCGAGGAGGCGATCGACGCCGGCGCCGAGCAGGTCGTCGTGGTCACCGGCGTGCCCGAAGAGCCCCAGCCGCCGCCGCGCCGCCGCGGCCCGCTCGCGCGCGCCGACGCCACGCTGCGGGCGCTCGAGCAGCAGGCCGCCGCGGAGATCGAGACGACCGAGCGCACCAACAGGATGGTGAGCACGCTCGGGCACCGCACCTCGACGGGGCGCGCGGCCTGGGAGGACCCGGCGACGGGACGCGTCTTCCGCGAGGTGGACCTGTGGGTGATCCGGCCCCGGCGCCGCACGCTCGGCCCCATGGAGCTCGACGGCGCGAGCGACCCGGCGACCGAGGTGCTGCAGACGACCGACGACCTCGTCGAGCGCGGCTTCCGCGACGCCTATCGACAGTTCATCGAGCCGGTCGTCGGCCACGCGCCGCTGCCCGAGCGCGAGGAGGGCAAGTACCGGGACAGCCAGGCGGT
>DATBSL010000096.1:0-5190 GCA_036559805.1 Vicinamibacteria bacterium | reverse complement strand
CGACGTCGACGTGGACGCCGCCTGACCGCATCGGCGACCGGGGAGGCGCGCCATGCAGCTCGTGGACACGCTCGTGATCGGAGCCGGCCAGGCGGGCCTCGCGATGAGCCGCTGCCTGCGCGACCGCGGCGTCGAGCACGTCGTGCTCGAGCGCGGCCGGGTGGCCGAGCGCTGGCGCTCCGAGCGCTGGGACTCGCTGCGGCTGCTGACGCCGAACTGGCAGAGCCGCCTCCCCGGCCACCGTTACTCGGGCCCCGAGCCCGACGAGTACATGACCATGCCCGAGGTCGTCGCCTACCTGGACGGCTACGCCCGCTCGTTCGCCGCGCCGGTCGAGGAAGAGACGCGCGTCGTCTCGCTCGCCGCGCTCGGCGGCGGCTACTGCGTCGGGACCGACCGCGGGTCGTTCGAGGCCAGGAGCGTCGTGATCGCCACCGGCCACTGCGACGTGCCGTTCGTGCCGCCGTTCGCCAAAGCACTCCCCGCGGACGTCGCCCAGGTGGTGCCGACGCGCTACCGCAACCCGGACGAGCTTCCCGAGGGCGGCGTGCTGGTCGTCGGGGCGTCGGCGAGCGGCGTCCAGCTCGCCGACGAGATCCACGCCTCCGGCCGGCCGGTGACGCTCGCCGTGGGGCGGCACACCCGCCTGCCGCGCGTCTATCGGGGGCGGGACATCCTGTGGTGGTTCGACGCGATGGGCCTCTTCGAGGAGACCGGGGCGGAAGTCTTCGATCTCGAGCTCTCGCGTCGCCAGCCGTCGCTCCAGCTCGTGGGCCGGCCCGATCGGGCGACGCTCGATCTGCCGGAGCTCGAGCGCCGCGGGATACGGCTCGTGGGCCGCGCGACCTCTGTGGACGGCGCCACTGTCTCGTTCGCCGACGACCTCGTAGCCCACACCGCGGCGGCCGACGCGAGGCTCGCGCGGCTCATCCAGCGGATCGACGCCTTCGCGGCCTCGTCCGGGATCGCGGCCGAGGTCGGAACGCCTGAGCCCTTCCGGCCGTTCGTGTGGCCCGCCGAGGCGCCCTCCTCGATCGACCTGCGTGCCGAGGGCATCCGCACGGTGGTGTGGGCCACCGGGTTTCGCCGCCTATACCCGTGGCTCGAGCTGCCCGTCCTGGACGCGCGCGGCGAGATCCGGCACTCGGGCGGCGTCACGCCTGTGCCGGGCCTCTACGTCATCGGGCTCAACTTCCTGCGCCGGCGCAAGTCGAGCTTCATCGACGGGGTCGGCGACGACGCGAGAGCACTCGCCGGCTACATCGTCGCTCGACGGCGCGGCGGGCGCGCGGTCGCGTGAGGGGGCGGCCATGAGCGCACGCACTCCCTTCGCCAGCAGCCGCTACGACGCGATCGTCGCCGGGGCGCGTTGCGCGGGGGCTGCGACCGCGCTCTTGCTCGCCCGCCGCGGCCGGCGCGTCCTGGTCGTAGACCGGGGCCAGTACGGGACCGACACGCTCTCGACCCACGCCCTGATGCGTGGCGCGGTCGTCCAGCTGCAGGAGTGGGGTGTCCTGGAGAAGCTCGAGTGGGCGGGCACGCCGATCGTGCGCTCCACCTCGTTCCACTACGCCGATCGCGAGGTGCGCATCCCGATCAAGGCTCGCGGGGGCGTGCCCGGGCTGATGGCGCCGCGACGCTACCTGCTCGACCGCGCGCTCGTCGACGCGGCTCGCGCGTCGGGCGCCGAGGTCGTGTACGGGCAGCGCGTCGCGGACCTCGTGCGCGACGCGAACGACCGCGTCGCCGGAGTCGCGCTCGAGGACGCAAACGGCGGCGAGACGCGCGTCGCCGCCTCGCTCGTGATCGGAGCGGACGGGTTGCGCTCGACGGTGGCCCGGCTCGTCGGCGCCGAGACGCGCGCCGCCGGGCGGCACGCGGCGGGTGTCGTGTACGGGTACTTCGCAGCACTCGGCAACGACGGCTTCCACTGGCACTTCCGCCACGGCGCGAGCGTCGGCCGCATTCCGACGAACGACGGCCTCACCTGCGTGTTCGCCGCGACCACGGCGCGCCGCTTCCACGAGGAGATCAGCCGGGACGTAGCGGCGGGCTTCTCGCAGCTCTTGGCCGAAGCCGCCCCGGAGCTGGCGCGGGCGGTCGCGGACGCGCATCGGCTCGGCGGCCTGCGCGGCTTCGCGGGGCAGCCCGGCTTCGTGCGCCAGTCGTCGGGGCCGGGGTACGCGCTCGTGGGCGACGCCGGCCACTTCAAGGACCCGATCACGGCCCACGGCATCACGGACGCGCTGCGCGACGCGGAGCTGCTGGCCGACGCCGTCGCCGAGGGCGGCGACGCGGCACTCGCCCGCTACGAGGAGCGCCGCGAGGAGCTCGCGCGCGGGATCTTCTCGATCAGCGACCGGGTCGCCTCGTTCGAGTGGACGCTCGCCGAGCTCGAGGCCCTGCACCTCGCCCTGAGCGACGAGATGAAGCGCGAGGTCGCGGCGCTCGAGGAGCGCCACGCGCAGCCGGACCCCGCGGGCTGCAGCGCCTGAGGCCCGCGCCCGCGAGCCTTCAGCCCCGGGCGAGCAGCCCGAAGGCGCCGCGCGCCAGGCGGCGGGCGGCGCGGCCGAGGCGCGAGCCGTCGAGCTCGAGCGCCGTCCGGAGCGCCTCGACCAGCGCGCTGGCGCTCGCGAAGCGCGCGCGCGGGTCCTTGGCGAGGGCGCGGGCCATCACCTGGTCGACCGCGGGCGGCAGCGACGGCTCGAAGTCGCGCACGGATGCGGGCGGCGCGTCGATCACGCGCATCAGCAGCTCGGCGTAGCTGCGGCCGCGGAACGGCCGCGTCCCGGTGAGCATCTCGAAGGCGACGAGGCCCAGCGCGTACACGTCGGTGGCCGGCGACACGTCGCCCGTCGTGATCTGCTCGGGAGCCATGAACGCCGGCGTCCCGATCACCTCTCCCGAGCGCGTCATCGGCGCCCAGGAGAGGTGCGCGATGCCGAAGTCGGTGATCTTGACGCGGCCGTCGGGCAGCAGCAGCAGGTTCGAGGGCTTGACGTCCCGGTGCACCACTCCGTGCGCGTGGATGTAGTCGAGCGCGGCGCCTGTCTCCCGCAGGACCCGCATCGCGTCGCCGGGCTCGAGGCGGCCCAGCCGCACGAGGCGCGCCTCCAGGCTCTCGCCCTCGACGAGCTCCATCGCGACGTAGTCGTCGCCCTGCCCCAGCACCGCGACCAGGCCCGGGTGCGAGAGCCGGCTCACGGCTTCCGCCTCGCGCAGGAAGCGGGTCATCACGGCGCGGTCACGCGAGAAGCGCGCCTTGATCCGCTTGACCGCGACCAGCCGGCCGGAGCGCGAGTCGGTAGCGCTGAACACGCGCCCCATCGCCCCCTCGCCGAGCAGCCCGTGCATCACGTACGGCCCGAGCAGGAGCGGCTGGCTGCCGCTGCGGGCGGACTCGGCGGGTCGGTTGGGGCGCGAGCGGGGCGTGCCGACCAGCGTTTCGGCCTCCACGAGTCTCGCGCTAGAGGGTCTGAGTGTCATGACGTCGAGCGTCCTCCCCAAGGGACGGTCCTTCCGGACCCTTCCCTATCCAGAGAGCACGCCGAAGCAGGGCAAAACCCGCCAGCTCAGGCGCCGAGCCGCCCCGTGAGCTCGCTCCGGAGCCAGGCCCGCGCCCGCATCCACGCCCGCTGGACGCTGCGGAGGGGGGCGCCCAGGGCCTTCGCCGTCTCCTCCTCGCCGAGCCCGGCGAAGAAGCGGCACTCGAAGACCCGGGCGAGCAGCTCGTCGCGCTCGCGCAGCCGGTCGAGGGCGTTGTCGAGGTCCAGGAGCCACTCGGGGGATGGCTTGAACCCGGCCCGCTCCTCGTCGAGCGTCACCATGACCTCGCCCCCGCCGCGCTTGCGGGCGAGCCGGGCCCGCGCCCGGCTCACGATCACCTGCCGCATCGCGCGGGCGGTGACCGCCATCAGGTGGCCCCGGTCGTGGAGCCGCAGCCCGGGGCTCCCGGCGAGCTTCAGGTAGGCCTCGTGGACGAGGCCCGTCGTGTCGAGGGTCGCGCCGCGCGGACCGCGGCGCAGGTGGCGGTGCGCGATCCGCCGCAGCTCGTCGTACACGAGCGGGACCAGGCGGTCGAACGCCGCGCGGTCGCCCGCCTCGTAGGCCTTGAGCAGCAGCGCGATCTGGTCGCCGTCCGCCATCTCGCTCCGGACCTCACCCGCGCGCGAGCGGCAGGGTGCGGCCCAGCACGGGCGCGATGATGCGCAGCTCGCCCATCAGGCGGTCGAACTGCTCGGGATACAGGCTCTGCGGGCCGTCGGAGAGCGCCTTCTCGGGGTTGTTGTGGACCTCGATGATCAGCCCGTCCGCCCCGGCGGCGACCGCGGCGCGCGCCATCGGGATCACCTTCTCGCGCCGGCCGGTGCCGTGGCTCGGGTCGACGACGATCGGCAGGTGGCTGCGGCTCTTGATCACGGGGATCGCCACGAGGTCGAGGGTATTGCGCGTGTAGGTCTCGAAGGTGCGGATGCCGCGCTCGCACAGCACAACCTGGCCGTTGCCCCCGGCCAGGACGTACTCCGCGGAGAGCAGCCACTCCTCGTACGTGGCCGAGAGCCCGCGCTTCAGCAGCACCGGGCGGCGTACCTTGCCGAGCTCCTTGAGCAGGTCGAAGTTCTGCATGTTGCGCGCGCCGACCTGCAGGCAGTCGACGTAGCGCAGCATCATCTCGATCTGGCGCGCGTCCATCACCTCGCTGACCACCGCCATGCCGTTTTGGTCGGCGGCCGCCCGCATCCACTTGAGCGCTTCCTCGCCGTAGCCCTGGAACGCGTAGGGCGAGGTGCGCGGCTTGAAGGCGCCCCCGCGCAGCACGCGCGCCCCGGAGCCCGCGACCGCCTTCGCCACGGCGGCGACCTGCTCGGCGCTCTCCACCGAGCACGGACCCGCCATCGCGATCACCTCCGTGCCCCCGACCTTCACGCCGCCGATCTCGACCACGGTGTCCTCGGCCTTGAAGGTGCGGCCCGCGAGCTTGTAGGGCTCGGAGATGCGGACCACCTCGCGCACTCCCGGCAGCACCTCGATCAGGCGCGGGTCGATGGGCTTCGTCGGCACGCCGACGGCCCCCAGCACCGTGAAGTCCACCCCGCTCGAGCGGTGCACGTCGTAGCCCGCCTCCACCAGCGACTCGATCACACGCTGCACCTGCTCCTCGCTGGCGGCGTGCTCCATGACGATGACCAT
>DATBSL010000095.1:0-4454 GCA_036559805.1 Vicinamibacteria bacterium | reverse complement strand
TGATCCTCACGTACCCGCGGGCCGACGCGCGCAGCGGGCGCGAGCGGCTGCCGTCGCTCTTCTTCGCGGCCGCCGCGGCGACGCTCGCGGGCCGGCCGGTGGCCGGGGCCGAGCTCGACCGGATGGTGGTCGAGGACGACCCGCTGCGACTGCCGCTCGAGGACGCGGTCGACCGCAGCGAGCGCGACCGCTTCCGGGTGCGGCGCGACGAAGGGGCGGCAACCGCGATCGCCTCGGGCTCGGAGTTCTTCAAGCGCTCGCTGCTCGCGAGCAAGGCGCGCTGGTCGGGGAAGCTCACGCGCTATGACGGCCTGGTGGGGGACGAGGAGGCTGTGCTCACCAAGGCGCTCGACCCGCTGCACGCGCGCTTCCCGGTCTCGGCGAGCCGACTCGCGACCTACGCCCGCTGCGGCTTCCTGTACATGCTGCAGAACGTGCTGCGGCTTTCGCCCGCGCCCGAGCCGGAGGAGCGCCGCCGCATCGACCCGCTCGAGCGCGGCGACCTCTTTCACCGCGTGGCGGAGGAGTACCTTCGCGAGCGGCGCGAAAAAGGCGAGCTGCCGGTCGTCGACTCCGAGCCGCAGCGCGCGCGGCTACGCGAGATCGCCGAGACTGCGCTCCAGGGGCTCATCGCCGGCAACCCTCCGCGTTTCACGCTCCTGTGGGAGCGGGAGAAGCGCAAGTTCCACGAGACGGTGCAGGGCTGGCTCACGACCGAGGTGGCGACCGGCCTGCGCTCGACTCCCGCGCACTTCGAGCTGAGCTTCGGGCTCGGGACGAAGCCGGAGGCCGGGGAGCCGCACGATCCCGAGCCGCTCGAGATCGAGCTCGCCGACGGACGCACGCTGCGCGTCTCGGGACGGATCGACAGGATCGACCGCCGCACGGACGGCGGCCTGGTGTTGCGCGACTACAAGACCGGCCGCGCACCGAAGGACGACGGGGGCCTGTTCCGCGGCGGCAAGCAGCTCCAGATCCCGTTCTACGTGCTGGCGGTCCAGAAGCTCTTCCCGGGCGAATCCGTGGTGGACGCGTTCCTCGACTACGTCGACGGCGGGCGGCAGGTCGCGTTCCGTCCCGAGCACGTGACGGGACCGGCGTTCCGCACGCTGCTCGGCGACCTCGTCTCGCTCGTGGCGCGCGGCGTCTTCGTCCAGGAGCCGAGCGCTTGCGATTTCTGCGACTTCACGATGGTGTGCGGCCCCAAACGCCTGATCCAGCGCCGCCAGGGCTACAAGCTGCGCGATCCCTCGCTGCAGGCGTACATCAGGCTGCGGGACATCGGATGAGCGACTTCCGCCCCGAGGACGAGACGGCGCGCGAGCGCGCGCGCCGCGACCACGCCACGAGCCTCGTGATCGAGGCCGGAGCGGGCACGGGCAAGACGACACTGCTCGTGGAGCGGATCGAGGCGCTGGTGCGGTCGGGCGCCGCGCGTCTCGAAGAGATCGCCGCCGTCACCTTCACGGAGAACGCGGCCGCTACCATGAAGCTGCGGCTGCGCGAGCGGCTCGAGCGCGCGCGCGCCGGGCCCGGGCTGCCGCGGGACGAGCGCGGGCGCGTGGACGCGGCCCTCGACATGCTCGAGCGCGCCAGCGTCTCCACGATCCACGCGCTCTGCGCCCAGATCCTCCAGGAGCGGCCGCTCGAGTGCGGCGTCCTGCCCGGCTTCAAGATGGCCGACGAGGCGCAGGCCGACGCGCTGTTCATGGACACCTGGGAGGAGTGGCTGGGCGAGCGGCTCTCGGGCGGCGACGACGTGCTGCTGGACGCCCTCGAGCGAGGAATCCCGCTCGAGGGCGACGGCTGGGGCGAGCGCACGTCGCTGCGAGGCCTGGCGCGCAAGCTGATCGATCAGCGCGACCTTCAACCGCTAGCCGCGGAGAACGCCTTCGATCTCGAGGCGGCCGAGCGCGAGCTGCTGCAGAAGGCGGCGCGCGGCGCGGCGCTTGCGGGGCAGGCCCGCGAGGGCGACCTGCTCGCGGCGCGGCTCGTCAAGCTCGCGGAGTTCGCCGAGGCCGCGCGCTTCCTGAGCGGTCCGCAGAAGCTCGCGCACCTCCTGCGCCTCGACGCGATCCCGGTCAACGTCGGCTTCAAGCCCCACTGGCCGTCGCCCGAGGCGCTCGCCGAGGGGCGCGCGCTCGCGGCGTGGACCAAGGAGGCGAAGCCACGTTGGACCGCGGCGCTCGGCGCCGACCTCCACGGGAACCTGGTGCGCGCGCTCTCCGGCGTCGTGCGCATCTACGAGCGCCGCAAGGCCGAGCGCGGCGTCCTCGACTTCCTCGACCTGCTCGTCAAGGCGCGCGACGCGCTACGCGACCACGCGGGCGTGCGCGGGTGGTTCCAGGAGCGCTTCCGCTACCTGGTGATCGACGAGTTCCAGGACACCGACCCGCTTCAGGTGGAGCTTGCGCGCCTCCTCGCCGGCGACCGCCCCGGCGCTCTCGTGGTCGTCGGCGACGCCAAGCAATCGATCTACCGCTTCCGCCGCGCAGAGGTCCGACTCTTCCGGGAACTCGTCCGCGAGGCCGAGACACGGGTGCTGCACCTGACCCAGAACTTCCGCTCGCGGCCCGCGATCCTCGGCTTCGTCAACCGCGTGTTCGCGGACCTGATCCAAGCCTCGGACGAGTCGGACCAGCCGGCCTACGAGGCGATCGCACCGCCGCCGGGGCTCGACGCGGGGCAGGCCGTCGTCGCGCTGCGCTTCGCCGCGGGCGCGAACGCCTCTGGCCAGGAGCTGCTCGTCGCCGAGGCGGGCGGACTCGCCGCGTTCCTGCTCGGGATCGCGAAGGGCGGCGAGACGGTGCGCGACCCCGTCGACGGCCGATCGCGCCCAAGCCGCGCGGGAGACGTGCTGGTGCTCGCGCGGCGGCTCACGCGCATGCAAGCGCTCGAGGACGCGCTGGAGGCCGCGGGGCTGCGCTTCACGGTCGAGGGCGGCAAGTCGTTTTTCGACCGCCAGGAGGTGCACGAGACACTCGCGGTGCTGCGCGCGATCGACGACCCCACCGACCGCATCGCCCAGGTGGCGGCGCTGCGCTCCTCGTTCTTCGGCGTGAGCGACCTCGACATCGTCGCCTACGCGCTCTCGGGCGCGCCGCAGTGGACGGCGGCGATCGACGAGAGCCGGCCGGGCGCCGCGGCGCTTGGGCCCGCGCTGCGCCTCCTCCAGGAGCTGCACGAGAGGCGCCGCCACGCGAGCGTTCCGGCGGTGCTCGAGCGCCTCTACGACGAGACGCGTGTGCTGGCGGCGCTCACTGCCTCGCGGCGCGGCGAGGGCCAGGTCGCGAACCTCGAGAAGATCGCGGCGCTCGCGCGCGAGGCCGCGTCCCTCGGGGCACTCACGCTTCGCGGCTTCGCCAACCTGCTCGAGGACCGCGTCCAGAACGCGCGCGAGGAGCCCGACCTCCCCTCCACGCGGCCCGGCGACCCGGACACGATCCGGGTGCTGTCGATCCACAGGGCCAAGGGCCTCGAGGCGCCGGTGGTGGCGCTCCACGACACCGACGACAGCGGCTACTCGCCGATCGACCTCGTCGCGCAGTGGAAGGAAGGCCGGATCGCGATCGGCTTCCGCGGCGGCTGCCAGCCGCCCGGGTGGGACGCGCTCGTGCGGCAGGAGGAGAAGAAGGCGTACGCCGAGGCCCGCCGCCTGCTCTACGTCGCCTGCACGCGCGCACGCGATCTGCTCGTCGTCCCGCGCCCCCCGCTCGACGCGGCGACGGGCGCCTTCTGGAAGGAGCTCGTCGACGCGCTGCCGCAGAAAGACGACGAGTGCGTGCGGCTCGTCGACGTCGAGCCGCTGCCGCGCTACGAGAGCCCCGGCCGCGGCCGCGAGCTGTGGATGATCGCCGGCGCCGGAGGCGGCGACGCCGTCGCGGCGCGCTGGGAGCAGGAGCGCCGCGAGCTCGTGGCGCGCGCGGCCGAGCGCCCGTACCTCCCCGTTTCGGCCACGCGCCTCGCGCGTCGCACCGCGCCGCCGCCGGTCGCGGCGGTGGCGGACACTGGCGGGCGCGACTTCGGCAGCCTGGTGCACCGGCTGCTCGAGTGGCTGCCGCTCGACGACGAGACGCCGGAAAGGCCAGAGCGCGTGCGCGCGATGGCGAGAGCGCTGGCGCCGTCGCACGGCCTCGACGCCACGGCCGCCGCGCGGGCCGCCGCCCAGGTCGAGAGCGTGTTGGCGCTGCCGGTCGTCGAGCGCGCGCGGCGCGCCGCACGGCTCTGGCGCGAGCTACCGTTCTGGTTCCCCGACGGCGCGGACCTCGTCGAGGGCGTCGTCGACCTCGTGTTCGAGGAGGACGGCGAGCTGGTCGTGGTCGACTACAAGTCCGACGCGATCGCCGACGAGCAGGCGCTCGAGCAGGCGGCCCACCACGCGCTGCAGCTGCAGCTCTACGGCCGTGGACTGACGCAGGCGCTCGGGCTGCCGGTGCGCGAGCGGCTCGTCGTGT
>DATBSL010000094.1:0-11422 GCA_036559805.1 Vicinamibacteria bacterium | reverse complement strand
CGGCCGCGGCTACGTGCTCGGCGACATCGGCCCCTTCGGCGGCTTGATGGAGCCGTACGGCGAGATCGCCCCGTCGCAGGTGGAGCAGGCCTTCCGCGAGCAGGCGAAGGCGCTCGTCGAGGGCGGAGCCGACGGCATCATCATCGAGACCCAGACGGCCTTCGAGGAGCTCGCGATCGGGATCGCGGCCGCCAGGGAGGCCGGCGCCGCCGTGGTGATCGGCTCGATCGCCTTCGACAAGATGGTCGAGGAAGACGACGTGCGCACCATGATGGGCGTCTCGCCCGAGCAGGCGGCCGAGTTCATGGTCGCGCACGGCTGCGACGTGGCCGCGCTCAACTGCGGCACCGGCATCGACATGGCGATGGCGGCGCGCATCGTCGCCCGCTACCGCGCGAGCTGCGGCCTGCCGGTGATGGTGCAGCCCAACGCGGGCCAGCCCGTGCTCGAGGACATGGAGGTCGTCTACAAGGAGACGCCCGAGGAGATGGCCGCCGGCCTCCCGGCGCTCCTGGCGTCGGGCCCGCGCGTCGTCGGCGGCTGCTGCGGCAGCACGCCCGCGCACATCCGCCGCTTCCGCGAGATACTCGACGCGCAGCTCATCGCGACCTCCCGAGGTTGACGCCATGCGAGCTACGATCACTTTCGATCAGGTGAAGGCCGAGGCCACGCTGCAAGGCGACATGCCCGACGGCTCGGGCGTGGGCGTCAACTATGTCGACGTGATCGCCAAGGCTTCGAAGCTGACGCTGCCCGACGGGCGCAAGCTGTTGCTGAAGCGCAAGGGCCTCAAGCTCACGCTTGCGATCGGCGACAAGCAGGGCGAAGCGCTGCTGCGCCGCCTCGACCACGGTCCCGACGTCCACGCGATCGTGCGCAAGGGCATAGAGGCCGTGGCGCTCGCCGCCGGCGCGCGCGCGAGCTTCGAGCCCGGCGCCGTCCACTTCGAGGTCGACTGATCCCACGAGTCGACCTCTGGGCCGACTCCGTCCGGACGGAGCTCCCCTCGGTCCCGCGCGGGCGCTCGTCTATGATCGGCACCGAGCAGGAGGACGGATGAGCGCTTCAGGCGGCAGATTCCTCAACGACACCGCGCGGAGGCTCGTCGTCGTTGCTGCGGCCGCGACGGCCGCTGCGCTCGCCGTCCCCGCCGCGGCTCAGTCGCCCGAGCGCCTGAAGGACGGGATCGCCTTGAAGGTGGGCGATCGTCGGCTGGAGCTTCGCGTGTGCCGGGACGATCTCGTGCGCGTGGTGGACGCGCCGGCTGGACCGTTCTTCGCGCGCCAGTCGCTCGTGACCGTGGCCGACGCCTGCCAGCCGACGGCATTCGAGGTGAAGCCGGGAGCGGGCGGAGTGGACGTGACGACCAAGCGGCTCACGGCGCGGGTCGCGCTGCCGGGTGGGGCCGTCACGTTCCTGGATCGCCAGGGTCGTACTCTGCTCGCCGAGAAGCCGAACGGCCGCACGCTCGTACCGGCAGAGGTCATGGGGGAGAAGACCTTCCACCTGCGGGCCGAGTTCCAGCCGCAGGCTGGCGAGGCGCTCTACGGGCTCGGGGCGCATCAGAACGGCTGGATGAACTACGCGGGCCGCGACGTGGACCTGTACCAGCACAACATCGTGGACGTCGTGCCGTTCCTCGCGTCGAGCCGCGGCTACGGTCTGCTGTGGGACAACACCTCGCACACGAAGTTCGGCGACACGCGCGAGCCCGTCCATGTGCCGTCGCCGAACCTTTTCGACGCCGATGGCCGCCCGGGCGGCCTCACCGGGACGTACCGTCAGGGGAGCTGCGAGAGCGGGAACGTCGTCGCGACGCGTGTGGACGCGCAGATCGCGTTCGGCGCGCCGGAGGACCGTCCGGCGGTCACGGCCATCCACAACGCGCCGCAGGTCACGGTGCCGCAGCTCCACCCGCAGCTCGCGCAGGGCGACGCGTGCGTGACCTGGCACGGCGCGATCGGGCTCGACGCCGCCGGCGCCTACGACCTCATGACGTTCGCCAACAACGGCGTGCGGCTGTGGCTCGACGACCAGCTCGTCGTCGACACCTGGCGCCAGGGCTGGCTGCCGTGGTGGGACTCGTTCCGGCTCGTCTCCAAAGGCAGCGAGCGCCACAAGATCCGGCTCGAGTGGCGGCGCGACGAGGGCGAGGGCACGCTGCGGCTGAAGTGGAAGGCGCCGCCCCGGCCGGATGCCACGTCGCTCTGGTCCGAGGTCGGCGACGGGATCGACTACTGGTTCGTCTACGGCCCCGACCTCGACGACGTGGTCGGGGGCTACCGGCGGCTGACCGGGCGGGCGCCGCTCGTCCCGCGCTTCGCGCTCGGGCTGTGGCAGAGCCGCGAGCGCTACCGCACGGCGCAGGAGACGCTCGACGCGCTCGCCGAGTTTCGGAAGCGCGGGATCCCGCTCGACACGATGGTGATGGACTGGCAGTACTGGAAGCCCGACCAGTGGGGCTCGCACCAGTTCGACCCGGAACGGTTCCCCGACCCCGCGGGCTGGATCCGCGAGATCCACGAGCGCTGGAACGCCAGGCTGATGATCTCCGTCTGGCCGAAGTTCTACGCCACGACCGAGAACTTCAAGGCGCTCCAGGCGCGAGGGTTTCTGTATCCAGAGACGCTCAAGCGTCCGACGACGGACTGGCTCAACAACGTCCACAGCTTCTACGACGCCTTCAACCCCGAGGCGCGGAAGCTGTTCTGGGACCAGATGAACGAGGCGCTCTTCAGCAAGGGCGTCGACGCGTGGTGGATGGACGCGACCGAGCCCGAGCTCGTGGGTGAGGGCACTCCCGGCGCGCTCAAAGCGACCATGCACCCGACGGCGCTGGGGTCGGGCGCCCGCATGGCGAACGCCTACGTGGTGCCGAGCAGCCAGGCGGTGTACGAGGGCCAGCGGGCCGCCGACCCGAAGAAGCGCGTCTTCATCCTGACGCGCTCGGCCTTCGCCGGCAGCCAACGCTACGCCGCGGCGAGCTGGTCGGGCGACGTCTCCTCGGACTGGGACAGCCTGCGCAAGCAGATCCCCGCAGGGCTGAACATGTCGCTCTCGGGCATCCCGTGGTGGACGACCGACGTCGGCGGCTTTGCGGTGCCTCGCAAATGGTCGCGCCGCGACCCGCGGCCCGAGGACGTCGAGGAGTGGCGCGAGCTCGCGACGCGCTGGTTCCAGTACTCGACGTTCGCTCCGCTCTTGCGCGTGCACGGGCAGTTCCCGTACCGCGAGATGTGGTTCTTCGGCGCGGACGCGGGTCACCGCGCCTACGCCACGCAGCTGGCGTTCGACCGTCTGCGTTACCGGATGTTGCCCTACACGTACTCGCTCGCCGCGGCCGTCACGCACCGCGACGCCGCGCTCATGCGCCCGCTGGTGATGGACTTCCGCGACGACGCGGAAGCGCTCGGCGTCGGCGACCAGTTCCTGCTCGGCCCGTCGCTGCTCGTGAGCCCCGTGACGAAGCGGGGCGCGACGACGCGCTCGGTCTACCTGCCGCGGCGGGAGAAGGACGACGCAGGCGGGGCGGCCGCGGGCTGGTTCGACTTCTGGACCGGAGTGCACCGGGCGGGAGGGGAGCGCTTCGACGCGGCGGCGCCCTACGAATCGCTGCCGGTCTTCGTGAAGGGCGGCTCGATCCTGCCGATGGGCCCCGAGCGGCAGCACACCGGCGAGAGTCCCGACGGGCCGTTGACGCTCTGGGTGTACACCGGCGCCGACGCCCGCTTCGAGCTCTACGAGGACGACGGAGCGAGCTACGGCTACGAGAAGGGCGAGCACGCGACCGTCCCGCTCGCCTGGGACGAGGCTAAGGGCGTGCTCACGATCGGCGCGCGCCAGGGGACGTTCCCCGGCCTCGTTGCCAAGCGCGAGCTGCGGGTCGTGTTCGTCTCGCCCGCCCGTGCGGTGCCGCACTCGGCCGCGCCGCCGGTCGCGCGCACGGTGGCCTACGACGGAGCGGCCGTCTCGGTCGCCCGCCCGTGAGCGAAGCGGCCGCCTCCGCTCCCGACGTCGAGCGGCGCGTCCTGCGGAAAGTCACGCGGCGGCTGGTCGCGTTCAGCTTCGTCTGCTACGTGATCGCGTACATCGATCGCGTCAATGTCGGCTTCGTGAGCGCCGTGCTCCAGCAGAAGTTCGGGCTCAGCAACGCGGAGTACGGCTTCGGGGCCGGCCTCTTCTTCCTCGGCTACTTCCTGTTCGAGATCCCCAGCAACCTGATCCTTGAGCGCTTCGGAGCGCGGCGCTGGATCGCGCGCATCATGATCGTCTGGGGGATCGTCTCGATGGCGATGGTGCTCGTCACCGGCAAGTCGAGCTTCTACGCCGTGCGTTTCCTGCTCGGGCTGGCGGAGGCGGGGTTCTTCCCCGGGATCGTGCTCTACCTGACCTACTGGATCCCCGCCCGCGAGCGCGCCCGCAACGGGGCGCTGTTCATGATGGCGGCGCCGGTCGCGATCCTGGTCGGCGCACCCGTGTCGGAGGCGCTCTTGCAGATGCACGGATGGCTCGGGATCGAAGGCTGGCAGTGGCTGTTCCTGCTCGAGGGACTGCCCGCGGTCGTGCTCGGCATCGCGGCGCTCTTCGTGCTCACCGACCGCCCCGAGCAGGCGGAGTGGCTGGACCCCGAGGGCCGCGCCTGGCTCAGCGGTCGCATGGCGCAGGAGCGGGACGAGCGCGTCCGGCACGCGGCCGGCTTCAAGGACCTGCTGAACCCCAAGCTGCTGGTGCTCTGCCTCTTCTACTTCTTCAACACGACCGTCACCTACGGCATCTTCCTCTGGCTGCCGCGCATGCTCGAGGAAGCGCTCGGGCGCCGCAGCTTCGTGCACGTGATGATCCCGTTCGCGTTCGCGCTCGTGGGCATGTACCTGATCGGGCGCCACTCGGACGCGACCGGCGAGCGCAAGGGCCACGTCGCGGCGAGCGCGCTGCTGGCGGCGCTCGGGTGCGGGCTCGCGGCGGCCTTTCAGTCGGACGCCACACTGCTGGTGGCGAGCCTCGCGATCTGCCAGATCGGCCAGCGCGCGGTCCAGCCCACGTTCTGGACGATTCCGCCGCTGTTTCTCGGCGGCACCGCGGCGGCCGCCGGCATCGCGGCCATCAACTCGATCGGCAACCTGGGCGGCTACCTCGGCCCCTGGGCGATCGGCGCGCTGCGCGACCTCACCCACGGCTACGCCGGCGGCCTGCTGCTGCTCGCCGGCCTGCTCGTGACGCAGGCGCTGCTGGTGCTGTCGCTGCGGCTGCCGGCGTCAGCCCCGGCCGGCCGCCAATAGTCCTCGCTCCGCGCTCACGCGCAGCAGCTCGCGCGCGACGGGCGTGAGCGCCGTTCGCTGGTCCTGCGCGAGCGCGCTCACGAACGGCGGGATCGGCCCCGTCTTCACCACTCCGGCGAGCTCGAGCGCCGCGTGCAGCACGCGCGCCGGCCCCCAGGCGTCGCGCCGGTCTTCGAGCGGCAGGAACAGCCTCCGCAGCGCCTCGGCCTCCTGCCAGGCGCCGCGAGTGCAGGCGCTGAAGAGCGCGCTCGTCAGGGACGGCGCGAGGCAGCCGGATCCGGTGGTGAAGCCCGGCAGCCCGAAGCCGTTCATGTGCGCGATCGCGGGCCGCTCGCCGACGCCGCTCACGACGATGCGCCGGTCCACGCGCTCGAGCAGAGCTGTCAGATACGGGTCGAGGCCGGGATCCGTGCGCACGACCGCGTACTTGATCGCCACGCAGACGCGGTCGGCGACGAGGCGCGCCACGACGTCGAGGCCGGCCATGAGGTCGGAGCCGAAGCCGTCCTCGCTCTTCAGGTACAGGATCAGCGGAATGCCGGCGGCCGACGCGATCTCCCGGAGACCCGCCTCGAGGCCGTGGGCGTCGCGCGGGTCGCCGCACGGCAGGGCCATCGCGGTCGGGAAGCGGTGGCGGCGCAGGATCGGCGCCTGGTCCATCGCGCGCCCGAACGAGGGGCCGATGCTCGGGATCGCCCAGCCTTCGATGCCGCTCATCCAGTCGAGGAGCTCCGCGTACTCCGCGAGCGTGAGGTGGTACAGGAAGGCGTTGCCGCCGTAGAGGAAGCGCGAGATCCCGCCCGAGGCCATGTGGCGCACGAGCGCCGCGTTCTGCTCGAGGTCGAGCTCCCGCGCGGCCGTCGGCTTGCGCGCGAGCGGCGGCACGGCGAACACGCCCTGCAGGTTCTCGAGCGTGACGGGGGTCGTCTTCATCGGGCTCCTCCTGGCGGGGCTCCGGCGCCTCGCACGGGGCCTATTGTAGAGGGCAGGGTGGGTCCAGCCCGCGCCCTCGCGCAGGCTTCGGCGCTTCGCGACGGGCCCGACTAGAATGCCCGCGGCGATCGCATGGAAACAGCTCGGTGAGCCTCGCCTCCGGAGTCCGTCTCGGTGCGTACCGCATCGACGCCCCGCTCGGCGCGGGTGGGATGGGCGAGGTGTACCGCGCGCGCGACACGCGGCTCGACCGCGACGTCGCGGTCAAGGTGCTGCCGGCCCACCTCGAGTCGACACCCGAGGCGCTCGCGCGCTTCGAGCGCGAGGCGAAGGCGGTCGCCGCGCTCTCGCACCCCGGCATCCTCGCGATCCACGACGTCGGCCGCGAGGGCGGCACGTCGTTCGCCGTCATGGAGCTGCTCGAGGGCGAGACCCTGCGCGAGCGGCTCCGCGACGGGCCGCTGCCGCTCCGAAAGGCCGTGGACTACGCCGGGCAGATGGCGCACGGCCTCGCGGCCGCGCACGCGCGCGGCATCGTGCACCGCGACCTCAAGCCCGAGAACCTGTTCGTGACGGCCGACGGTCGGGTCAAGATCCTCGACTTTGGGCTCGCGCGCCAGGACGCGCCTGAGGCAGGAGCGGAGGACACGCACTCGCCGACGCTCGAGCGCGCGACGGACCCCGGGAGCGTGCTCGGCACCGTGGGCTACATGTCGCCCGAGCAGGTGCGCGGCCGGACGGCCGACCCGCGCTCGGACATCTTCTCGATGGGCGCCGTCCTCTACGAGATGCTCACCGGTCGGCGCGCCTTCCAGCGCGAGACGGCCGCGGAGACCATGACCGCAGTCCTGAGGGAGGAGCCCGCGGCGCTCGCGGACGGGACGTCCGCCGGCCTGCCGCCGGGCCTCGCGCGCCTCGTCTCCCGCTGCCTCGAGAAGAACCCGGAGGAGCGCTTCCAGTCGGCTCGCGATCTGGCCTTCGCGCTGGAAGCCGCAACCAGCACCACGAGCGCCCGCGTGGATGCGCTGCCCGCGCCGCACGCGAGCACCGTGTGGAAGCGCGCGCTGCCGCTCGCGTGGCTGATCCTCGGCGCCCTCGTCGGAGCCGTCCTGATGCAGAGGCTCGGCGCCCCCGCTCCGGTCGAGCCGCCACGCACGCGGCCGCTCACGTTCTCAGGCGGCGACCGCGACCCGGCGGCCTCGCCCGACGGGCGCCTGGTGGCCTTCTCCTCCACGCGCGACGGGACGTCCCGCATCTGGATCAAGCAGCTCCAGGGCGGAGGAGAGGCGCCGCTCACCGGCGGCGACGACCGCTACCCGCGATTCTCGCCCGACGGCTCGAGCGTCCTCTTCATTCGCCTCGAGGGCGAGACGCGCGCCGCCTATCGCATCGGGCTCGTCGGCGGCGAGCCGCGAAGGCTGGCCGACGACGTGTTCCATGCGGACTGGATGCCCGACGGCCAGAGGATCGCCTTCCTGCGGCTGCGGCACAGGCCGGCGGCCAGCGGCGCCGCCGCACCCGTCCGCGAGTGGGTCGTAGGGCTGCGGGAGCTGGCGAGCGGACGCGAGCAGGAGCTCTACGCACCCAAGGACAATGCGCCGCTGGCCCTCCGCGCGTCGCCGGACGGCCGCACGCTCGGCGTGATCGAGGGGCCGTCGTTCCTCAATTCGCGCTTCTCCCTCACCTTCGTGGACACGGCCACCGGCTCCGTCCGGGCAGCCGTGCCACCCGGCCAACCGCTCGGCTGCCTGGCGTGGGCGGCCGGAGGCCGGATCCTGCTCGCCCGCACGACCAGCGCAGTCGGCGACGGCGGCGGCGCGCCCGGCCGCGTGTTCCTGCGGGACGCCACGGGCTCGCGCGAGCGCACGCTGCTCTTCACCTACGGGCTGTTCCCGCTCGCGGGCAGCATCGACGCTCGCAACGGGGTCTGCGACGTGCTCGGGCCGGGGCAGCTCGTGCTCGATCAGTTCGAGTGGCGCATGAACCTGAGCGAGGTGCCGCTCGATGCGGCCGCGGGGCCGGCGCGAATGCTCACCACGGGCAACACTCGCGACCGGCAGCCCGTCTACTCGCCCGACGGGAGCCGCATCGCTTTCTCGTCCAACCGCAGCGGTAACATGGACCTCTGGCTGCTGGAGACCCGCACGGGCGCGCTGCGCCAGATCACCGACGACCCCGCCCAGGACTGGGACCCGGCCTTCACGCCGGACGGCAGCCGGGTGCTGTGGAGCTCCGATCGCTCGGGCAACCTCGAGATCTGGATCGCGGGCACGGACGGCAGCGGGGCGCGGCAGCTGACCCGGGACGGCGTCGACGCGGAGAACCCGACCATGACGCGCGACGCGCGCTTCGTCGTCTACACCAGCGGGAACCCGCAGCGGGCGGGCGTCTGGCGCATTCGCCCCGACGGCAGCGACGACCACCGCCTGGTCGAGGGCGCCGCCCTCGTCCCCGAGATCTCCCCGGACGGGCGCCACGTCCTGTTCGTCACGACCGACCCGACCAGCAGCCACCGCGTCCGCCGGATCCACGTCGCGGAGGTCCAGAGCGGCGCCATCCTACCGTTCCGGATCGTCGTGCGCTCGCCCGCGACGGCGAGCGACCAGGTCCTCGACGGCCGCGCGCGCTTCTCGCCCGACGGGCGGAGCATCCTGTTCGTCAGCGCCAACGCCGCGGGGCGCTACGGCGTCTACCGCCAGGACTTCGCGCCCGGACGCGACACGCACGCCACGCGACGCGAGGTGACCGGCTTCGCTCCGGACACGCTGACGGAGTCGCTCGGTGTCTCCCCGGACGGGAAGCGCCTCGCCGTCTCCACGATGCACCAGTTCTCGAGCCTTCAGCTCGCGGAAGGCCTCGCCGGGCTCGAGCCGCCGCGGCGCTAGCGGCCCGAGCGGAGGCGCCCGCGGTCCGCGGAGCGCATCGTGCGGGTGACACACCGGCCGGTGGTCCTGGCGACGACGCTCATCGCCGCGCGCGACGGTATGATTCCTGCCTGATGACGAAGCCGAGAAGGGACCCGAGCGAGCTCAGGAGCCATCGCTGGTTCTGGGCGGAGGGCGTGCGGCCGTTCACGCACCGCTCCCGCACCAAGCAGCTCGGGTACGGCACCGACGACTTCAAGGGCAAGCCGGTGATCGCGATCCTCAACACCTGGAGCGACGCCAACACCTGCCACGCCCACTTCCGCACGCGCGCCGAGGAGGTGAAGCGCGGGGTCTGGCAGGCGGGCGGCTTCCCGATGGAGATGCCGGCGCTCTCGATCGGCGAGACGTACATGAAGCCGAGCCCGATGCTCTACCGGAACCTGCTCGCGATGGAGGCGGAGGAGCTGCTGCGCGCCAACCCGATCGACGGCGTCGTGCTGATGGGCGGGTGCGACAAGACCGTGCCGGGCCTGGTGATGGGCGCGACGAGCATGAACCTGCCGGCGATCTTCCTGCCCGCCGGTCCGATGCTGCGCGGCAACTACCGCGGCGGCGTCCTGGGCAGCGGCAGCGACGCCTGGAAGTACTGGGCCGAGCTGCGCGCGGGCACGATCGACGACTGCGCCTTCCGCGAGGTCGAGGACGGCATCGCGCGCTCGCCCGGCACGTGCATGACGATGGGCACGGCCTCGACGATGGCGATCGCGACCGAGGCGCTCGGGCTCTCGCTGCCCGGCGCCGCCTCGATCCCGGCCGTGGACTCGAACCACTCGCGGCTCGCGACCGCGAGCGGCCGGCGCATCGTCGAGATGGTGCTCGAAGACCAGAAGCCCCGCGACGTGCTGTCAGTCGAGGCCTTCGACAACGCGATCCGCGTCGTGATGTCGGCCGGAGGCTCGACGAACGCGCTCATCCACCTGGTGGCGATGGCGGGGCGCGCGGGGATTCCGCTCGCGCTCGAGCGCTTCGACGCGTTGTCGCGAACGACCCCGCGCCTCGCCAACATCCGGCCGTCGGGGGAGTACCTGATGGAGGACTTCCACTACGCGGGGGGACTGCGCGGGCTGATGGCGCGGCTCGCGGACCTGCTGCACGTGGACGCGCCCACCGTCGCCGGTGGGACGATCCGCGAGAGCCTCGAGGGGGCGCTCGTCCACAACGACGCCGTGATCGCGACGCGCGAGAAGCCGCTCGGGGCCGAGGGCGGGCTCGCCGTGCTGCGCGGCAACCTCGCGCCGGACGGGGCTGTCATCAAGCACAGCGCGATGGAGCCGCGGCTGCGGCGCCACGCCGGCAAGGCGATCGTATTCCGCGACTACAACGACCTCGACCGGCGCATCGACGACCCCGCTCTAGGCGCGACGCCCGATTCGGTGCTGGTGCTTCAGAACGCCGGCCCGCTCGGCGGCCCCGGCATGCCGGAGTGGGGCATGCTGCCGATCCCGAAGCCGCTGCTGCAGCAGGGCGTCCGCGACATGCTGCGCATCTCCGACGCGCGCATGAGCGGCACGAGCTACGGCGCCTGCGTGCTGCACGTGGCGCCCGAGTCGTTCGTGGGCGGGACGCTCGCGTTCGTGCGCGACGGCGACGTGATCGAGCTCGATGTGGACGCGCGCCGGCTCGAGCTGCGCGTGCCCGACGAGGAGCTCGCGAGGCGCCGCGCGCAGTGGAAGCAGCCGGAGTTCCCGCACCCGCGCGGCTACGGCGCGCTCTACGCGCAGCACGTCACCCAGGCGAACCAGGGCTGCGACTTCGACTTCCTGCAGGGCACGGCTCCGGTCCCCGAGCCCGAGATCCACTGAAGCAGTCCCCGCGCGTGCGGCCGGCCCATGGAGAAGCGAGCGGGATCGCGTCTCCAGCGCCTGCGCGTGCGCGGCCGGGAACCCCCTGGAGGGCCGTGCTGCTTTCCGGTCTGGTATTCCCCGGGCTGGGCCAGCTCGCGAGCGGGCGTCCGTGGCGGGCGTTCGCGTTCGCCGTACCGAGCGCCGCCCTCCTCGTCGCCGTGCTGCGACGCGTGCTGCGCGAGGCGGAGCGCCTGCTTCCGACGGACGACGTGGCGGTTCTCGACCCGGCCCTGCCGTTCCGCCTGGCGGCCGAGATTCAGCGCGAAAACGCGGGCTTCTTCCTCGCCGCGACGCTAGCGATCCTCGTGCTGTGGCTCGGCTCGGTGGTCGACGCCTGGTTGAGCGGGCGGCGGTCGTGAAGTGCAGTCACGCTGCGGCGTCGCCTGGCTCGCGAGGCTACTGCTTCGGTTCGCAGGCCACGCTCTTCCAGCCGCCGCGG
>DATBSL010000093.1:0-2254 GCA_036559805.1 Vicinamibacteria bacterium | reverse complement strand
TGTGGTGTTCGCGATCGCCTGCTCGAACGTCGCCAACCTGATCCTGGCGCGCACCGTGCGGCGCGAGAGCGAGCTGGCCGTGCGCGCCGCGCTCGGCGCGAGCCGGGCCGCGCTGCGGCGCATGCTGCTCGCCGAGAGCCTTGTGCTCTGCGGCGCCGGCGCCCTCGTCGGCGTGCTGCTCGCGCAGCCGCTCGTGGGCGTCGTCAGCCGTTTCGCCGCGCGCTTCTCCGTGCGCGCGCTCGACGTCGCCGTGGACCCGAGCCTGCTCTGGGTCGGCAGCGGCCTCGCGCTCGTCGCGGCGGTGGCGCTCGCCTTCGTGCCGCGGCTGCCGTCCGTCCACGCCACGGCTGCGCCGCGACCGGCGGTCGCCGGCTTGCGGGTCACGCCGGGTACGGGCCGCCGCCTGCGCGCCTTCGCCGTCGCCCAGATCGGGCTCTCGTTCGTGCTGCTGTGCAGCGCGGGCATGCTGCTCGCCTCGCTCGTGGCTCTGCAGACCGCCAGGACCGGCTACGACATGCGCCAGGTGCTGGCGGTCGACGTGCCGCTGCCGATCGAGGCCTTCGGCCGAAAGGCGGTCGACTTCTACGAGGAGGCGACGCGCCGGATCGAATCGCTGCCCGGGGTAAAGCGCGTGGCGATCTCCAACTTCGTCCCGTGGCGCGACGCCGGGATGATGGGCCCGGGCTTCCGCTTCACGGTCGACGGCTACGACAAGGTGGCGGGCGAAGAGGACCCGCACGGCCGGCTGCGCATCGTCACGCCGGGGTTCTTCGCGGTGCTTGGCGTGCCGCTCGTCGCCGGGCGCGACTTCACCGCGGACGACCGCGGCGACCGCGAGCGCGTCGTGATCGTGAGCGAGAGCGTCGCGCGGCGGCTGTTCCCGAACGGCAACGCGCTCGACCACCGCCTGTGGTGGACCGATCCCTACTTCGGCAAGCCGGAGCCGCGGCGCATCGTGGGCGTCGTCGCCGACGTGGACGACGAGAACGTGGTGCCGGGGCCGGCGCTCACGATCTACCACCCGCTGCGGCAGCTGCCCTACGGCGGACGGCTCTTCGTGCACGCCTCGAGCGATCCCTACGCGCTCGTGACGCCGGTGACGCGGATCATCCGCGGCCTGAACGCGGACCAGCCGGTGGAGCGCGCCGCGACGCTCGCGGACGTGCGCGGGACGGTGCTGGCGCCCGAGCGGCTGAACGCCTTCGTGCTCTCGGGGTTCGCCGCGGTCGCGCTGCTGATCGCGGTCGTCGGAGTCGCGAGCGTCCTGGCTTTCTCCGTGAGCGCGCGCACGCGGGAGTTCGGCGTGCGGATAGCACTCGGCTCGTCGCGCGCGCAGGTCGTGCGCCAGGTCCTGGTCGAAGGCGCGCTGATCGCGACGGTCGGCATCGCCGCGGGCGCCGCGGCCGGCTACGCGCTCGGTCGGGTCTTCGCCGACCACGGGCTGCGTCTCGACTGGCCGCTCGTGGGCGCGGCGGTCCTGCTGATGGCCGCCGCCGTGGGCGCGTCGCTCGTCCCGGCCGCGCGCGCCTCGCGCGTGGACGTGGTCCAGGCGCTTCGAACGGAGTAAGGACGATGACATCACGATCGCTGCCGATTCGGCTGTGGCCAGGCATCGTCGCCGTGGCGGCTCTGCTCGTCGCGCGATTCGGCGTGAAGGCCTTCGTGCCCGGCTTCGCGGGCTTCTCGCGCGGCATGATGTGGAGCTTCGGCGCCGCCGGCGCCGTCCTGCTGTGGTGGCTGCTCCTGAGCCGCGCGCGCTGGTTCGAGCGGCTCGGCGGCATCGCGCTGATCGCCGCCGGGCTCGGTGTTGCCTGGCAGCTCCGGCACGAGTCGATGAGTCTGTTGTGGCTCGTCGGGTACGCCGTGCCTGGAGTCTGCCTCGCGCTCGTTGCCGGGGCGGCGGTCGCCCGGCGCTCTCCCGACTGGCCGCGGCGCGCGACGATCGCCGGGGCCATCCTGCTCGCCTCCCTGTGCTGGCTGCTGGTGCGGACCGAGGGCATCAGCGGCGACCACGCCTTGAGCTTCCACTGGCGCTGGACCGCGAGTCCCGAGGAGCGGCTGCTGGCCCAGATCGGCCGCGAGCCCGCGCCGGCTCCCGCCGCGTCGGCATCGCCTGCGACTTCACCGGCGACCGTCGTTCCCTCGGAGCAGGCTTCGGCGCCGGCCGATGCCGCGACGCCCGTCCCGCGAGCCGCGACGCCCGTGCCCGCTCCGACGGCGGCTGCGCCACTGCCGTCGGCGGGAGCGACGGCCG
>DATBSL010000092.1:0-14213 GCA_036559805.1 Vicinamibacteria bacterium | reverse complement strand
CTTTGGCATCGTCCAGCGCGGCAATGCGATGATCATGTTCAAGGCCGTCGGCGTCGATCCGGTGCCGAACTACACCCGAGACGTCAATAAGGGCATCGCCCGCTGGGACGCCTACCTCCATGTCCCCGATCCGGACGGATTGGCCGCGGAGTTCTCGTCGCGCCATGTCGAGTTCTCGGAACAGCTCAAGGATACCGATGATGGGCTGCGCGGATTCGAACTGAAGGACGCTGACGGTTACGTTTTGTTCTTCGGTCGTCCTCGCCCATGAGTCGCAATGTTGCTGCGTCTGGGCGGGGTGAGGAAGCGTAGTCGGAACACAGGATTGCCGGACGGCAGGAGGGAACTCAAGTTGGCAACGGCTGCAATAGTCGGAGCGTGTCTCGCCTTCGCTGTCGGGATCTTCGCCACGGTGGTCAGGCTGGATCGGGACCGGGCGTTCTATCCGACAGTCGCGATCGTGATTGCCTCCTTGTACTCCCTGTTTGCGGCGATAGGAGGCTCGACCCGAGCCCTCGTGGTCGAGTCGGTGGTCGGCGTCGGATTCATCGCGCTGGCGGTGTTCGGATTCCGGACATCCCTTTGGCTAGTCGCGGCCGCGCTCGCGTTGCACGGTGTGTTCGATCTAGTGCACGGCTCCTTCATTTCCAATCCGGGAGTCCCGCACTGGTGGCCAGCGTTTTGCCTGACGTACGATGTCGCCGCGGCGGGGTATCTGGCGTTGCTGATCATCAGTCGACGTACCCGGTCGGCGGCCTAACCAGCGAAACGATGGCAACTACGGAGTCGCGCGTAACGATCCATATGGCGGCGAGCCTCGACGGCTTCATCGCTCGAAGGGACGGGAGCGTCGACTGGCTCGAGACCTCGGACGAATTCGCAAGCGGGGAAACCATGGACCCCGGGACCGTCGAGGCGTTCCTGAAGACGATCGACTGCTACGTCATGGGATCGCGGACATATGAGACCGCGTTGAGTTTTGAGGCTAGGGGCCTGGGCTGGTCGTACGGCGACAAACCGACCTTCGTCTTGACCAGTCGCGAGCTGCCGCGGACCCGGGATACCGTCGAGTTCTACTCGGGCGATCTCGCGCAGTTCGTGAATGGGCGCCTGCGGCCGACGTTCCGTACGATCTGGTTTGTTGGAGGCGGTGTCGTCTCCGCCGAATGCCTTCGTCTCGGGCTAGCCGACGAGGTCTGCTATTCGATCCTGCCAATCTTGATTGGTGATGGGATCCCATTCTTCGAGAGGCTCGACAGAAACATCGCCCTCCACCTGGCGGAGGTCAAAGCCTACAAGAGCGGCATGGTGGAGCTTCGTTACGAGGTGCGCGGATAAGAGATGGCACACAAGCGTCCGACGACGATCGCCGAGTACATCCGGGCTGCGCCACGCGAGGGCCAGCCTCACCTGCGCCGGCTGTACGCGATCCTGAAGAGCGTCGCGCCGGAGGCCCAGGAGGCCATCAAGTGGGGAATGCCCTTCTTCGTGGAGCCCCGATTCGTGTTCGCTTTCTCCGCGCACAAGGCACACTGCAACTTCGCGCCGACACCGGCGGCGCTCGCGGCGTATCGCAAGAAGCTGGAAAAGCACAAGACGACCAAGAACTACCTGCAGATTCCCTACGACGAGCCCCTGCCGGAGGACTTGATCCGCAGAATCGCCGAGTACCGTCTCCGTCACATGGGTGACAGCGACGCTTTCTGGTAGCTCCGCGGAAGAGAGGAGCAGGTGCCATGCGTGAGCTCGTCGGGTCGATCGAGCGCGAGTACCTTCGCTACAAGGGCTATGCGGAAGCGACGTTCGTACAGCTAGCCGACGACCAGCTGGCGCTCGTGCCTGCCGCGGAGGGGAACTCCGTCGCCATCCTGGTCTGGCACGTCTCCGGGAACCTCAAGTCTCGCTTCACGGACTTCCTCACGACCGACGGCGAGAAGCCGTGGCGCGAGCGCGACTCCGAGTTCGAGGAGCGGCAGGTCAGCCAGGAAGAGCTTCGGCAGAAGTGGGACGAGGGATGGACGGTCCTGCTCGAGACGCTCGCCCGGCTCTCGGACGCCGACCTCGGAAAGCGGATCGCGATTCGGGGCGAGTCCCTGGCGGTTCACGAGGCGTTGCATCGGTCGCTCGCGCACACCGCCTCCCACGTCGGGCAGATCGTTCTCCTCGCCAAAAGCCTGCGCGGATCCGAGTGGCGCACGCTGACCATTCCAAGGGCGCCGCGAGCCGCGCCGGGCCGCCCGGAAAAAGGCTGAAGCGGACCCGGCCTCAGGCGGGGACCGGCGCGTAGGTCACGACCTGGTCACGGCCGGCCGACTTGGCCTGGTACAGGGCGAGGTCGGCGCAGCGTGTCAGCTCGGCGCCCGACCGGCCGTGCGTGGGGAACTCCGCGATGCCGGCGGACAGCGTGGCCGTCACGTCCTGCGAGCCGGCCCGAACCGCCATGCTCGCGAATCGGCGCCGCCAGCGCTCGGCGCGTTCGCGCGCGGCGACGAGGGGCATCTTCGGCATCAGCAGCAGGAACTCCTCGCCGCCGTAGCGGCAGGCCACGTCCTCCTGGCGGGCTTCCGAAGCGAGCAGCCCCGCCAGCTGCTTGATCACCTCGTCGCCGGCCTGGTGGCCGTGGCGGTCGTTGATGCGCTTGAAGCGGTCGATGTCGATCAGGATCACGCTGAGCGGCGTCTGCTCGCGCTGGCAGCGCGCGAGCTCGCGATCCATCGTCTCCTGGAGATAGCGGCGGTTGAACAGGCCCGTCAGCGGGTCGCGATTGGCCTGCTCGCGCAGGCGCTCCTGCAGCCCGTGGATCTCCTCGAGGCGCGTCAGCAGCGAGTCGTTGGCCTGCTGCAGCGCCAGCTCGCCCTGCTTCATGTCCTCGCGCGCCTCGCGCAGCAGCATCGCGCGCTTGTACGCGACGTGGCTGATGCCGAGCAGGTACCAGCACAGACCGAAGATGCACAGCGCCGTGACAAGGCCGCCGTGGTCGGGAGCGACGTGGAAGCCGGCGGCGGCGCTGCCGAGCAGCGACCCCGCCAGGAAGGCGCTGATCGCTTCCCAGGTCCCGCGCCGCCCCCGCGCCATGGCGTTGTTGATCGTGGTGGCGATGAAGAGCGTGAACGTGATCCAGAGCGGGAACCCGATCCCCGCGATCGGGATCGCGACCAGGAAGCAGTCGAGCACGAGGTTCTGCAGCTCGGCCCGCTGCGCGTCGCCGGCGCTGCGCGCCCGCCAGTAGGCGAGCTGCGGGTAGACGAGGAACACGAGCACGAGCGACAGCCATATCCAGGCCGGGTAGGACTGCGTCCAGATGTGAACCGCCGAGAACGCGAACGAGTTGGCGAACGACAGCGTGCGCATCCGATGGTGCGTCGTGACGATCCAGTGCAGCCGCCGCGCCTCGTCCCCCGCCGAGCGGTCGGGTGGATAGGCTTCGAGGGGCCGGCCGCCGGCGCGAGACGCGTCCGCCATCACTCGGTTCCTCGCCTAGGATAGCCGTTCGCCGCCGCCGACTAGCGGCCGACCAGCACGACGACCGAGCGCGGCCCGACGGGGTAGCTTCGTTGCGAGACGAGCGGGGCCTCCGCGCCGGGCTCGAGCGCGTCCTCGCCGGGCGTGAGGCTCGTGTCCGCGAAGCGCCGCCACGACAGGCCCGGCGGGAGCCGCGGCAGCTCGAAGGCCGCCCCCTCCCAGTGGGCGTTCGCGGCCAGGTAGATCGCCTCGTCCGCGCCCGTGGCCAGGATATGCATCGCGAGCGTGCGGGCGTCCTTCGACCAGTCGGGCTTGCCGAGCTTGGTCCCGTGCCAGCCGACGCCGGGCCGCGCCTCGTCCTCGAAGAAGCTGCGCCGCCGCAGCGAGCGGTGGGCCTTGCGGAAGCGGATCAGCCGCTGCGTGAAGCGGTAGAGGCCCGAGTCGCGCTCGGCGAGCGACCAGTCGAACCAGGAGATCTCGTTGTCCTGGCAGTAGGCGTTGTTGTTGCCTCGCTGGGTGCGCCCGAGCTCGTCGCCCGCCAGCACCATCGGCACGCCCTGCGACAGGAGCAGCAGCGACAGGAAGTTGCGTTGCTGGCGCAGACGCAGCGCATTCACCTCGGGCTTGTCCGACGGGCCCTCGGCGCCGCAGTTCCACGAGATGTTCTCGGGATGGCCGTCGGTGTTGCCCTCGCCGTTCTCCCAGTTGTGCTTCTCGTTGTACGCGACGAGGTCGGCGAGCGTGAAGCCGTCGTGGCTGGTGACGAAGTTGATCGAGTGCCACGGCGCGCGCTCCGAGCCGCGATACAGGTCGGCGCTGCCCGCGAGGCGCGTCGCGAGCAGGCGCGTCATGCCCGGGTCGCTCTTCACGAAGTGGCGCAGCTCGTCGCGGAAGCGCCCGTTCCACTCGGCCCAGCGGCCCCAGCTCGGGAAGCTGCCGACCTGGTAGAGCCCGGCGGCGTCCCAGGCCTCGGCGATCAGCTTGACGTCGGCCATCACCGGGTCGGCCGCGATCGCCTCGATGAGCGGCGGGTTCGGCAGGACTTCCCCGTCGCGCCCGCGTCCCAGGATCGAGGCGAGGTCGAAGCGGAAGCCGTCGACGTGCATCTCGGTCACCCAGTAGCGCAAGGCCGCCAGGATCTGGTGGCGCACCACCGGGTGGTTGCAGTTGAGCGTGTTGCCGCAGCCGGAGTAGTTGAGGTACTTCCCGGTCCGGGGCTCGAGCAGGTAGTAGGTCGGGTTGTCGAGCCCGCGCCAGCAGAAGGTGGCGCCGCGCTCGTCGCCCTCCCCGGTGTGGTTGAACACGATGTCGAGGATCACCTCGATGCCCGCCTCGTGCAGCGCCTTGACCATCGTCTTGAACGCGCGCACGGCCTCGCCCGCCGCTGCGCCCGCGTACGCGGCCTTCGGCGCGAAGAAGGACGTGGGCTGGTAGCCCCAGAAGTTCCTGAGCGGCTCGCCCGTGAGCAGGTTCTCGCGCGGGTTGTCGCACTCCTCGAACTCGGTCACCGGCATCAGCTCGACCGCCGTGACGCCGAGCTCGCGCAGGTAGGGGATCTTCTCGACCAGCCCCTGGAACGTGCCCGGGTCCGCGACGCCCGCGCTCGGGTGGCGCGTGAAGCCGCGCACGTGCAGCTCGTAGATGACCGAGTCCGCGAGCGGCACCGCCAGCGGGTGCTCGTGGCCCCAGTCGAACTCCTCGTCCACCACGCGCGAGCGCAGGGTCTCGAGCCGGCCGTTGGGCCCCGTGCCCTCGCCCCAGCGCTCGAGGCCCGAGACGGCCTTCGAGTAGGGGTCGATCAGGATCCGCCGCGGGTCGAAGCGCAGCGTCGGCGAGCCCTCCGGCACCTCGCTGTCGGCGCGGAAGCCGTACTCGACGCCCGGGTCGAGGCCGCTCACGAGCACGTGCCACACGTCGCCCGTCTTGTTGTAGCGCGGGTCGAGCGGCAGCTCGAGCACGGGCTCGGCCTCGCCGGGCAGGAACAGCACCAGCGTGAGCTCGGTCGCGTGCTTGGAGAAGACCGAGAAGTTGACGCCCTCGCGGCGCGCGGTGGCTCCGTAGGGGAGCGGATGGCCGCGCCTGACGGCGAACTCGCCGCGCACGACGCGCAGCAGGCGGTCGCGCGGACCCTCGAGCCGGCTCACGCGCGCAGGATACGCGAAGCGGACGCGCCGGGAGAAGCACGGGCGCGGTGTATGCTGCCCCGATCATGAAGGGGATCATCCTCGCCGGCGGCTCGGGGACGCGCCTCCACCCGATCACGCTCGGCGTCTCGAAGCAGCTCGTCCCGATCTACGACAAGCCGATGATCTACTACCCGCTCTCGACGCTGATGCTGGCGGGGATCCGCGACATCCTCGTGATCACGACGCCGCACGAGCAGGACGGCTTCAAGCGCCTGCTCGGCGACGGCGGGCAGTTCGGGATCCGGCTGGCGTGGGCGGCGCAGCCCCGGCCCGAGGGCCTGGCGCAGGCGTTCGTGATCGGGCGGGAGTTCGTGGGAACGGACGGCGCGGCGCTCGCGCTCGGCGACAACATCTTCTACGGCAACGACCTGCCGCAGATCCTCAAGCAGGCGGCGACGCGCACGGCGGGAGCCACGGTGTTCGCCTATCGCGTGCGCGACCCGCAACGCTACGGCGTCGTCGAGTTCGGCAAGGACGGCAGGGCGATCGGCCTCGAGGAGAAGCCGCAGAAGCCGCGCTCGCACTACGCCGTCACTGGGCTCTACTTCTACGACAACCGCGTGCTCGAGATCGCGGGGGCGCTCAAGCCGTCGGCGCGCGGAGAGCTCGAGATCACCGACGTCAACCGCGCCTACCTGGAGAAGGGCGAGCTGCACGTCGAGGTGCTGGGCCGCGGCATGGCCTGGCTCGACACCGGCACCCACGAGGCGCTGCTCTCGGCCTCGACCTTCATCCAGGCGATCGAGGAGCGCCAGGACTTGAAGGTCGCCTGCCCCGAGGAGGTGGCGTTCAACCTGGGCTACATCAGCGCGGCGGACCTGCGACAGCAGGCCGAGGGCCTGAGCAAGAGCGAGTACGGCCAATACCTGCTGCGGCTGGTCGACGGCTCGTAGGCCTCAGGGCAGCGAGTCGAAGACGAGGCCGACCAGCACGTCGCCCTTGATGAAGCCCTGGCCCCACTTGGCGTCGAACTCGGCCGTCGGCTTGGCCGCGACCGCGGCCTCTTTCGTCTTGCCCTCGGCCTTCAG
The DNA here is from genome assembly GCA_036559805.1 of Vicinamibacteria bacterium. Lineage (GTDB taxonomy): Bacteria > Acidobacteriota > Vicinamibacteria > Fen-336 > Fen-336 > DATBSL01. The sequence continues at coordinate 7,537 of DATBSL010000092.1, read as the reverse complement.
CTTCGCGACGCGGTCGCGCACCGCCTTCACCACGTCGCGGTAGGCCAGGAGGTCCGCCTTCGTCGCGAGCGGGCCGTGGCCGGGGATGACGCGGGTCTTCTCGCTGATCGCCCCGAGCACGCGGTCGGCCGCGGCGATCACGCCGTCCACCTTGCCGCCGCTCGAGGTGTCGATGAACGGGTAGCCGCCGTTGAAGAACAGGTCGCCCATGTGCACGACATCCGCCTTCACGAAGTGGACGATCGAGTCGCCGTCGGTGTGGGCGGGCGGCACGTGGTAGACGCGGATCTCGTCGCCGTTCCAGTGGAAGGTCAGCGCTTCGCCGAACGTGACGACCGGCAAGGCGCCTTCGGGAGAGGGCGGCGTCGTGCTCTTGAACACGGCGTTGAACTGCTCCTTGCTCATCCGCTGGCGGACGTTCTCGTGCGCCACGATGAAGACGCCCGCCTTGCCGATGTTCTCGTTGCCGCCCGTGTGGTCGCCGTGCCAGTGCGTGTTGACCAGGAAGCGCACCGGGTCCGGCGACACGCTCTTCACCACGGCCAGGATCTTGTCGGTGAGCGGCGCGTACTGGTCGTCGACCAGGAAGCTGCCGCTCTTGCCCACCGAGAGGCCTATGTTCCCCCCGCGCCCGGTCAGCATGTAAACGCCCTCGGTCACCTTCTCGGCCTTGATCTCGACCTGCGAGAAGTCCTGCTGCTGCTGAGCCGCGGCCGGCACGGCGGCGGCCAGGGCCATGGCTAGGACGTGGGTCCGGAATCGCATGCGCACCTCCTCGTGAACGGCCGGCATCCTAGCACGCGCGCGGCGGCTGGGGCCCGCAACCGGTGGATTAGAATGGCGTCCCCATGAGCCGGGTCCGCTCGCTCGCTTTCGCTGCCGCCTCGCTCGCGGCGCTGCCCGCCCCGCCGCTGGCCGCCGAAGGCAGCGTCGCCGGCACGGTCACGGACGCCACGGGCGCGCCGGCGTCCGGCGTCGAGGTCACGCTCGTGAGCCCGCTCGGCGCGATCACCGCCACCACCCGCAGCGACGCAGCGGGCGCCTTCCGGTTCGAGACCGTTCCCGCGGGGTCGTACGTGCTGTCGGCGGAGCTGCCCGGCTTCGCGGCCCGCAAGCGCGCGGTGCAGGTGGTCTCGAAGGGAACGCTCGACGGCCTGAAGCTCGACCTGCAGCCGGGCGGCTTTCGCGACGAGGTCACGATCCGCGCCGCCCCCGGGCGCGCCGACGCGCAGGACGGCGTCGCGCAGCGCGTGAACGTGATCGACGAGGAGCGGCTCGCGCTGCGCGCAAAGGCGGTGCTGTCGCAGGCCGCCAACGAAGAAGTGGGGCTCCACCTGCAGCGCACGAGCCCCACCATGGGCGGGATCTTCGTGCGCGGGCTGACCGGCACCAAGGTCAACGTCTACGTGGACGGCGTGCGCTACACCACGTCGGCGCAGCGCGGCGGCGTCAGCACGTTCTTCAACATGGTCGAGCCGCAGGCGCTCGAAGGCATCGAGGTGGTGCGCGGCCCCTCGAGCGCGGAGTACGGCAGCGACGCGCTCGGCGGCACCGTGCAGCTGCTGACGCGGGCCCCCTCGTTCGACCCGTCGGGCGAGCGCGTGTCCGGGAGCTGGAGCGCGAGCGCCGGCAGCGCCGACCTGAGCTTCGGCTCGGCGCTCGTCGGCCGCTACGCGGCGCCCACGCTCGGCGTCATCGGCACGCTCGCCGGCCGCCGCGTCAACACGCTTCGGGCGGCGAGCGGAGAGGACTCGCGCAACGCCGTGACGCGTTTCCTGGGACTGCCCTCGGAAACCGCCATCGACGACGGGCGGCTGCCCGACACCGCCTTCACGCAGTACGGCGGACAGCTGCGCGCCAACTGGGCGATCACGCCCACGACACAGCTCGTCGCCGGCTACCTGCGCGGGCAGCAGGACGGCGGCAAGCGCTACGACCAGCTGCTCGGAGGCGACGGCAACCTGCAGGCGGACCTGCGCAACCTGATGGTCGACCACCTGTACGCCCGCCTCGACAAGGCGGGCCTCGGCTTCCTCGACCGCGTCACGCTGTCGTACTCGTTCGCCTCGCAGCGCGAGGAGCGCCGCAACCAGGGCGGCAACGGCAACCCGCTCGCGAGCGTCAACCACGAGCCGGAGCGCAGCGTGGCCCACGGCCTGCAGGCGACGGCCAGCCGCAGCTTCGGCCGCCACGACTTGACGCTCGGGGCCGACGTCTTCCTCGAGGGAATCGCCGCGCCCTCGTTCGCGACGAACCCGACGAGCGGCGCCACCACGGTGCGGCGCGGGCGCGTGCCCGACGACCCGAGCTACGACCACGGCGGCGTCTTCCTGCAGGACGTCTTCGAGGCGCTGCCCGGGCGGCTGCGCCTGAACGGCGCCGTGCGCTTCTCGGCCGCGTCTTACGAGGTGGACACGTCGCCGACGCTCGCCGGCAACGGCACGCCGCTGTGGCCGGCCGACTCCTACGACACGAGCGCGCCCACGTTCCGGATCGGCGCGCTCTTCACGCCCTCGGGCCCGCTGAGCGTCGCCGTCAACGTGAGCCGCGGCTTTCGCGCGCCCGACATCACCGACCTCGGCACGTTCGGGCTGACCGGCTCGGGCTACGAGGTCTCGAACCGCGAGGTGGACGGCCTCGGCGCGAGCGTGGGCACGACGGCCGATGCCACGGCCGTCAGCACCGGCCACGCGGTTGCGGTGCTCGACCCGGAGTCGAGCCTCAGCTACGAGCTCACGCTGCGCTATCGCTCGCGCCGGCTGCGCGCCGACCTCACCGGGTTCCAGAACGACATCTCCGACAACATCGCGAAGCAGACGCTGATCCTGCCGCCAGGCGCCCTCGGGCTCTCGCTGGCGGGCGAGCCGGTCACGCGGCAGCTGCCCACGGGCGCCGTGTTCGTGGCGGTGTCCGCGAACCCGGTGCTCGTGCGCACGAACTTCGAAGAGGCGCGGATCCGCGGCCTGGAGGCGAGCTTCGGCGCCGAGCTGACGCCGTCCTTCTTCCTCGCCGGGCTCGCCACCTGGCTGCACGCCGAGGACCTCGCGACCGGCCTGCCCCCCAACATCGAGGGCGGGACGCCGGCGCCCGACGGCTGGCTGCGGCTGCGCTACACGCCAGGCGGCGGCCGACGCTTCTGGATCGAGCCGTACCTGCACGCCGCGGCGGAGCAGGACCGGATCTCGAGCCTCGACCTGGGCGACCGGCGCACCGGCGCCTCGCGCTCGCGCAGCAGCATCGCGGCTTTCTTCACGAACGGCGCCCGCGCTCGAGGCCTCGTGTCGCCGGGAACGGACGGGATCCCGGGAAACGCCGACGACCTGCTGACCCCGACCGGCGAGACGCTCGCCCAGGTGCAGGAGCGCGTGCTGGGGCCGAGCGGCGTGGCGCAGCCGCTCTTCCCGACGATCCCCGGATACGTCGTCTTCGGCGTCCGGGGGGCGATCCGGTTCGCGGAGCGCCACGAGATCCTGTTCGACCTCGAGAACATAGGCGACGAGAGCTACCGCGGCGTCTCGTGGGGCATGGACGCGCCTGGCCGGGGGCTCTACCTCCGTTACTCGTTGAGCTTCTAGAAGGCGACGTAACTCGTTACTAGATAGAAGGCGACGTAACTCGTTACGCTTCAGGCTCCTCAAGGGCGATCCGAGAAGGGGGGCGAACGGCAACAGGGCTGCTGCCTCCTTTTCTGATCTGGGGGGACTCTGTCCCCCCAGACCCCCCTAGACCCCCCGGTGGTCCCCAGTGGTCCGGGTCCTTGCGTCCGTTCAACTCTCTAGGCATCCTTGCTGTCCAAGCCGTTCATAGAGGAAGCGCCTCCGATGCCAACTCCCGAAACGCTCGGCCCCCGCGTCGCGCTTCACCTCCTGAACCGGGCCGGGTACGGCCCGCGCCCCGGCGAGATCGCGGGGGTCCTCGACCGGGGGCCGACGAAGTGGGTCGAGGAGCAGCTCGAGGCGGGGCCGGACCCAGAGCTCGACTCGCGGCTCGCCGCCTACAACACGCTCGGCTACTCGACGTCCCAGGTGCTGGGGCTCTACAACGCCGACAACCGCACGATCGGGACGATCCTGGACCACTTCCTGAACGCCAAGGTGGTGCGGGCGGCCCACGCGCGCAACCAGCTCCAGGAAGTGCTGGTCGACTTCTGGTTCAACCACTTCAACGTGTTCGTGAACGACGGCTTCGACCGCTACTCGATCTCGTCCTACGAGCGCGACGCGATCCGGCCCTACGTGCTGTCGAGCTTCCGCGAGCTGCTGGGCAAGGCGACGCTGCACCCGGCGATGCTCTACTACCTCGACAACTACCTGAACACGGTGCCGCGCACCCAGGGCGGCCGCCAGGTCGGCGGGATCAACGAGAACCACGGGCGCGAGCTGCTCGAGCTGCACACGGTCGGCGTCGACGCCGGCTACTCGCAGACGGACGTGGTCGAGGCGTCGCGCTGCCTCACCGGCCACGGCATCGACAACGTCGGGCAGACCGGCAACTACGTGTATCGCCCCGCCACCCACGACGACGGGTCGAAGCAGGTGTTCGGGCTCTCGCTGGGATCCGGGGGCGGCGCGAGCGACGTCGAGCGGCTGCTCGATCACCTCGCGGTGCACCCGGCGACGGCACGCTTCGTCTCGAAGCGGCTCGCGCAGCGCTTCGTCGCCGACGACCCGCCCGAGGCGCTCGTGTCGCGGCTCGCCTCGGTGTTCCTCGGCACGGGCGGCGACCTGCGCGAGGTCACGAAGGCGCTCTTCGGCAGCGCCGAGTTCTGGGCCGAGGCGTTCGGGACCGGGAAGCCCAAGACCGGCTTCGAGTTCGTGATCAGCGCCGTGCGCGCCGCGGGCGGCGAGGTGCAGAACCCCCGCCTGGTGCGGATCGCGATCCAGGACTCGGGGATGCCGCTCTACGCGTGCAATCCGCCGACCGGCTACAGCAACCGAGGCGCCGACTGGCTCAACCCGTCGGCGCAGCTCTATCGCATGAACTTCGCGCTCGACCTCGCCGCGGGCGCCGTGGCCGGCGTGAGCGCCGACATCCGTGGCCTCGTCCGCAGCGGCGGCGGCGACCCGGAAAGCCCGCCGTCGGCAGCCGAGGCGATCAACCGCGTCGTGTTCGGCCGCACGCTCACGGCCGCCTCGCTCGCCGCGGCCGGGCGGGTCACGACCTCGAGCGGCGTGCCGGTCTCGGCGCGCGTCGCCGGACTGCTGCTCGCCGGCCCCGAGATGCAGGTGAGGTGACGCGATGAGCTGGGACGTTTCCCGTCGCGTCTTCCTGCGTGGAGCCGGACTCGCCGCCGTCGGCGTCGGCATGGCACCCTCGTCGCTGCTCGTGCGCACCGCGCAAGCCGCGAGCGGCGCGAAGGTGCTGGTCAAGGTCTTCCTGCGCGGCGGCGCGGACGGCCTCAACCTGTGCGCGCCCTACGGTGACTCCGAGTACTACAACCTGCGCGGCGGCATCGCGCTGCCGCGCCCGGGCCAGGCCGGCGGGGTCGTCAACCTCGACGGCTACTTCGGGATGCACCCCGAGTTCGCGCCGCTCGAGCCCTTCTTCCGCGACGGGCGGCTCGCGTTCGTGCACGCGGTCGGCAACCCCGAGCTGAGCCGCTCGCACTTCGACGCCCAGGACTTCCAGGAGTCGGGGACGCCGGGCGACAAGCAGACCCCGACCGGCTGGCTCGATCGCGCGATCGCGCAGATCCCGGGCAAGGAGGTCACGCAGGCCGTCTCGTTCTCCTCGCAGCTCGTGCGCTCGTACCTCGGCCCCGAGCCGGTGCTGGTCGCCCAGACGCTCTCCTCCTTCGACCTGCGCGCGCGCAACTGGCGCGCCGAGGCCGAGACGCTGCTGACGTCGATGTACCAGGCCGATCCCAGCCAGATCGGGACGACGGGCCTCGAGACGTTCGAGGCCATCAACACCCTGCTGCGCGCCCCCACGCCGCCGCCCTCGAACGGCGCGAGCTACCCGAACGGCAACACGGGCAACGCGCTGCGGCAGGCGGCCGGGCTGATCAAGAACGGCGTCGGCACGCGCACGGTCTACGTCAACGTCTCCGGCGCCTTCGACACGCACTCGAACCAGCTCAACGGCAACACCAACGACTATCGCCCGCTGGGACAGGCGCTCGCGGCGTTCGCGACCGACCTCGGCGGCCTGCTCGACGACGTGGTGCTGATGGTCACGACCGAGTTCGGGCGCACGGCTCGCGTGAACGGAGCCGCCGGCACCGACCACGGCACCGGCTACGCGATGCTGGTGCTCGGCGGCCGCGTGCGCGGCGGGCGGGTGCTGGGCCGCTGGCCGGGGCTCTCGAGCAGCCAGCTCTACCAGAACCGCGATCTCGCCGCGACCACGGACTTCCGCGACGTGTTCCAGGAGGTGGCGCGGGCCCAGTTCGGAATTTCGGCCTCGCTCTTCCCGGGCTACACGCCGGCAGCCGGAGTCGGCGTCGTCTAAGCACTCCTCCCCAACGGAAAGGACACCGCCGTGAAACGTCACCACCGTGCTGCGCCGCTCGCCGTCCTTCTCGCGCTCGCGCTCACCGCCGGCACCGCCGCCGGGGGCGAGGGGCACGGCACCGACCTCTTCGGCGGCTACTCGTTCGCGAGCATCGGCGACGCGAGCCGCCACGGGGGCAACCTCGCGGTCGGCTTCGACCTCGGCCCGATCTCCGGCTTCGTCGACACGAGCTTCCACTGGGGCAGCCAGTCGGCCGTCAGCCTGAGCGACCTCACGCTCATGGCCGGCCCCGGCGCGCGCTTCGGCACCCGCGGCGGGACCGTGTTCTTCTTGCGCGCGCTCGCCGGCCTCGTGCGCGACCGGGCCTCGATCGGCATCTTCGACGTGGACATCTCGGAGGGCACCACCGGCCTCGGGTTCATGGGCGGCGGTGGCGTCGATCTCCGCGTGGCGTCGAAGCTCGCCGTGCGGCTGCAGGCCGACTACCTGTTCTACGACGCGGGCATCGGCGGGAGCGGGAGCTGCGTGCCCGACGTGCCGAACTGCGACGACACGGGCGGGGGCGGGTGGTCGAGCGGCTATCGCTTCTCCGCCGGCGTCGTCTACCGCTTCGCGAGCGCGCGGTGAAGACGACGCGCCGCCTCTTCGTGGTGACGACGGGCGCGACGGTCGCGGGGACCTTCACGGGCTGCGGCGGAGGCGGCTCGCCGAGCTCGCCCACGGCTCCGCCCACGCCGCCGCCGATCACGGGCGAGATCCGCGTGCCGCTGATGGGCATAGGCGAGACCGTGGGCGCGTTCGCCAACCTCGTCGGCGGGCTGCAGACGCCGCTCGCCGTGACGCGCGTCTCGCAGACCGACGTCGTCTGCGTGTCGCGGGTCTGCACCCACGAAGGCTGCACCGTCAACCTGCCGGCGGCGTCGGGCGCGACGCTCGACTGCCCCTGCCACGGCTCGCGCTTCCGCAACACCGGGCAGGTCGTGAACGGCCCCGCCGGCCGCCCGCTCTTCCCGTTCCCCGCGCGGATCCAGGGGAACGAGGTCGTCATCACGCCGAGCTTCTAGCCCTCGCGCAGCACCTCGGC
>DATBSL010000091.1:0-8367 GCA_036559805.1 Vicinamibacteria bacterium | reverse complement strand
GACCACACGCCTTGCGCCGCGGCGAGCACGGGAAGGGCGAGAGGCGCCGCGGGCTTGGCGGCCGGGGTTTCCGGCGCCGCGTCCGGGGCGACACAGCACCCGCCGCCGCTCGCGCGCAGGCCGGGAGGCGGCGCGCAGCAGGAGTGCTCGGCCACGGCCGGCTCGGGCAGACAGCCGCACGGCGCGGGCAGCGTCGCCAGCAGGGCGAGGCCGGCCAGGAGCGCGGTGGCGGTCGTGCGCGTGCGGCTCATCCCGTCCATGGGACCACGCCCGGCCCGGTGGGTCAAGACAGGACCCGCGCGAGCGCATCCCGCAGGGCCGCGGCGAGCGGCGGGAGGGCTGCGCGCACCGGCGAGCTCGGCCGCGCGACGAGCGCGAGCGTGCGCGTTGGCGCCGGGGCGGCGAAGCGCCGGATGACCAGCAGGCCGCGCCTGTTCTCGAGCGGCACCGCGAGCCTGGGCAGGATCGTGGCGGCCGCGCCGCCCGCGGCCATCTGGGCGAGCGTCGAGAGGCTGGTCGCGCGAAAGTCCGGCTCGACGGCGCCCGCGCGCGCGCAGAACGCCTGCGCCTGGTCGCGGAAGCAGTGGCCGTCGGCGAGCAGCAGCAGCGGCTGGCCGTCGAGCTCGGCGGGGCGCAGCGGCCGGCGCGAGCGGGCGAGCGGGTGCCCGTGCGGCGCGGCCAGCACGAACTCGTCGCGCCCGATCGCCTCGTGCGCGAGCCCCGGAAGCTCCGACTCGAGGGCGACGATCGCGAGGTCGAGCTCCGCCTCCGAAAGCGCCGCCGCGAGCGGCTGGGTGCGGTCTTCCAGCCAGTAGAGCGTCAGGCGCTCGAAGCGCCGCCGCAGGAGCGGCACGGCGTCGGGCAGCAGGTACGGGGCGACGGTCGACAGCACGCCGATCCGCAGCGTCGACGCAAGCGGAAGGTCGCCGCCGCGCGCGGCGTCGGCGAGGTCGTCGGCCTGGACCAAGAGCGCGCGCGACCGCTCCAGCAGTGCGGCGCCCGCGCGCGTGACGTGCACCCGCCGCCGGTCGCGCTCGAAGAGCCGCACCCCGAGCGCGCTCTCCAGCGCGGCCACCTGCGCCGACAGCGCGGGCTGGGACACGCGGCAGCGCTCGGCGGCGCGGCGGAAGCTTCTGAGCTCGGCGACCGCCACGGCGTACTGGAGCTGGCGCAGCGTCAGCGGATGCTGGACGGTCCGCACGATAATTCCAAGCTATCACAGAATGAGTAATTTGATCTTGGACAAATCACGGCTCCCAGACTAGATTCGAAGCCGTGGAGGAAACCATGTACCGAAGCCCCAGCCCCCTCGACGAAGCCACGCGCGCGCGGCTCGCCGGATCGCTGAATGCCCGGCTCGCCGACGGGCTGGACCTGCACAGCCAGCTCAAGGTCGCGCACTGGAACGTGCGCGGTCCGCAGTTCCCGTCGCTGCACCCGCTGTTCGAGACGATGGCGATCGGGCTCGCCGCGCACAACGACGCGATCGCCGAGCGGGCCGTCACGCTCGGCACGCTGGCGCGCGGCACCGTGCGCCACGTGGCGTCCGCGTCGCGCCTGCCGGAGTACCCGCAGGAGACGACGCGCGACCTCGAGCACGTGCGGCTGCTGGCCGAGCGGATCGAGGTGTACCTCGCGGGCCTGCGCGAGTCGCGCGCGCAGGCCGAGAAGGACGGCGATCCCGACACGGTGGACCTGCTGACCGGTGCGATCCTGGAGTTCGAGAAGCACGACTGGTTCCTGCGGGCTTCGCTGGCTTCCTGACCGTATACTTGGCGCCGTGGTCGAAGACCTGCCGTCGCCTCCCGCCCTGACGGAGGCGGAGCCCGTCGACGACGACCCCAAGCGACGCCGGAAAGACGCCAAGCTGCTCGCCGAGCAGGCGCGCGCGCTCGACCCCTGGGAGCGCTACCGCACGCTCGTCGACACGCTCGAGGAGGCGATGGACCTCGTCGAGCTGGCCGACCGCAAGGCGCGCTTCGCGCTCGTGATCATGGGCGCGCTCAACCTCGCGTTCTTCTTCCTGGTGACGCGCAGCGAGCTCGTCGACGCGCTGCCGACGGTGCTGCGCGCGTTCCTGGGGTTCTACCTGCTGATCTACGCGGGGGTCGCGCTCTTCTTCTTCCTCGAGGCGATCGAGGCGCTCAAGCCGAGGCGGTTCCGGCCGCACCTGCCCTACCCCGGCGAGGCGGGCGCCGAGCACTTTCCCGAGGGCCTGCGCTACTACGAAGACGTCGTGCTGCGGGACCTCGAGGCCTACCGCCGCGCCTGGCGCGAGGTGCGCTTCGGCCAGCTGAACGCCGAGCTCGCGGTCCAGAACCACGTGATGGCCCGCATCAACCTCGACAAGTACCGCTCGCTGCGGCGCCTCTACGGCGGGCTGCGCGTCCTGACGCTGCTCGCCGGCGGCCTGCTCGCGGCGCTCGCGCTCTCGATGCTCGCGAGCCAGAATCCGACGGCGGTGCCGGCGTCGGCCGAGCCGCTGGCCAACCAGTCGCCCGGTGTCGTGGCCGCCTCGTCCGGCGCGGCGGAGAGCCCTGAGATCCGCGCCCTCGGAGCGCCGCTTCCCGTCGCCGCCCAGCTCCGGGAGGCGTCCGGGATCGCCTGGCACCCGGCGCTCGCGCGCTTCTTCGCGGTGGGCGACCGCGGCAGCCTGGTCGAGATCGACGCTGCAGGCCAGCTGCTGCGCACGCACCGCGTGAAGGGGAACCTCGAGGACGTGACCGTCCACGCGCCGAGCGGCCGGCTGGTGCTGCTCGCGGAGAAGAAGGGCGAGCTCGTGGTCTGGGATCCGGCCACTTCGACCGAGACGGCGCGCTTCCCGCTGGACGTAGCCGCGGTGCTCGGTCGGGAGCCGGCCGACCGCAATCAGGGCTTCGAAGGCGTGACGTTCCAGCCGGACGCCGATCTGGCCGGAGGCGGGAGCTTCTTCCTCGTGCACCAGCGCAAGCCCGCCCGGCTCGTCGCGCTCAGCTTCGATCCGACGGCCGCCGCACGCACGATCGGCGCCGCGGACGTCTCGTCGCGCCACGCGCTCAAGCCCTACGAGGACCTGACGGCGGTCGTCTGGAGCGAGCCGCTCGGCCGGCTGCTGGTGATCGCAGAAAGCGACGACCGCCTGCTGCTCGTCTCGCCCGCGGGGACGATCACGGGCACCTGGCAGCTCACCGGCGGCCGCCAGGAAGGCCTCGCCTTCGATCCCGAAGGCTCGATGTGGGTCGCCGACGACCTGCAGGGCCTGTTCAAGATCCCCGGCGCGCTCGCGGCACTCGGCCACGCGCCGGGGTCCGCCTCGTGATCGCGCGCGCCCTCGGCGGAGGGCTGCTGGTGCTCGCGCTGGCCGGCCCGGCCGCGGCCCAGCAAAAGGCGCCCGCCACGACGCCCGAGGGCTGGCAGGTCGAGTCGTTCACGCTCAGCAACAAGGCCGAGGGATTCCAGGTCGCGCTCACGGGCTACGCCCAGGCCGACTTCCGCTCCTTCCACGACTGGCAGGTGGGGGACGGCACCGACCCCACGGAGCGGCTCGACGAGTTCGATTGGCGGCGGCTGCGCATCGGCTTCGAGGGCGAGTGGCGCAAGCTCGTGTTCGAGTTCGACGTCGACCCCGCCTTCGACGAGGGCGACGAGCTGAAGGACGCCCGCCTCGGCCTGCGCTTCGGCAAGGAGTTCGAGGTCGACGCCGGCCACATCAAGCTGCCGGTGACACAGGAGTGGCTCGGCTCGGCCGCCAAGACGGACATGATCGAGCGCGCGATGGTCGTGAACTCTCTGGCACCTGGCCGCGACTGGGGCGTCACCGCCGCGGGCGAGCTCGGCGCGTTCGAGTACAACGTCGGCGTCTTCGAGGGCGACTCGCGCACCAACCCGCGGCGCGCCGGCACCACCGGCGCGGCGCGGCTCCTGCTCAAGGCCTCGTGGCTCGAGGTGGGAGGCTCGTACTCGCAGGGCGACGTCGTCGCGGACCCCGAGACGCCCGGCAGCGACCCCTTCCCGAAGGGCCTCGAAGGGACGAGCGGGACCGGCTACGAATTCTTTCCCGGCGTGTTCGTGAACGGCACGCGCCGGCGCTGGGGGGCGGAGGCGCGGCTCCAGAGCGGACCGGTGTCGCTGTGGGGAGAGTTCCTCGAGTCGCGCGAGGAGCGCAAGGGACAGGGGCCCACGCTCGAGGACCTGCCGCCCGTCTACGGGCGGGGCTACTCGGCCACGGCCACCTGGCTCGTGACCGGAGAGCGGAAGTCCCGTACGATCAGGCCTGGCCGTTCGGTATTTTCCGGCCCGGGCGCGATCGAGCTCAGCGCCCGCTACGAGGAGCTGTGGTTCGACGACGCGAGCAACGAGGGCTTCGAATCGGCGGGCAGCCGCGCCGCCAACGTCCGTCCGGCCGGGATCAGCACCATCACGGGCGGCCTGAGCTGGTGGCCGAACCGCGTGCTTCGGCTCTCGGGCAACGTGCTCTTCGAGCGCTACGACGACGCGCTGCGCGCGCCGGAGCCGGGCCGGACCGGGAACTACGTCTCGCTCTTCGGCCGGCTGCAGGTGCACCTGCCGTGACGCACGGGCTCCTCTTCGCCGCGCGGGCGCTCGCGCGCCTTCTCTGCGTGGCCGCCGTGGCGGCGCTCGCCGCGTGCGGCGGCGGCGGTGGCGCGCCGAGCGACTCGTCCGGTCCGGGAGCCGCGACGCCCACTCCCGGCATACCCGCGGGAGGCTCGCCGATCTTCAACCAATCGGTGCTCCACGAGGCGCGGCTCGACCTCGACCCGAACGCCTGGAAAGCGCTGCGCGACAACTATCTGAGCAACCAGTACTACGCCGCGAACTTCAGCGTGGACGGCGTCGCCGTCTCGCAGGTGGGCGTTCGCTCCCGCGGGGACGGATCCAGGAACTACGAGAAGCCGGGGCTCAAGATCGACTTCAACCAGTTCGTGCCGTCCCAGGAGTACTACGGCTACAAGTCGCTCGTGATCGACAACCTGGTGACCGACGCCAGCATGCTGCGCGAGCGGCTTTCGTTCCTAGTGTTCGAGGCGATGGGCATCCAGTCGCCGCGCAACGCCTTCGCCCGCCTCACGGTCAACGGCGAGTACTGGGGCGTCTTCTCGCTCGTCGAGCCGGTGAGCAAGCCCTTCCTCAAGGAGCGCTTCGGCGAGGAGAGCGGCACGCTCTTCGACTACGAGTGGTTCGAGTACTACGACTTCAGCTGGCACGGCGACGACCCCGACACCTACGTGCCCAGGCCGTTCGAGCCCGAGACGAACGAGAACCACGCCGACGTGGGGACGGGCCTCGTCGGCTTCATCCAGTCGATCAACCAGGCCGCCGCCGCGGGCTATCCCGCGGCCATGAACCAGAGGCTGGACGTCGACCGCTTCCTGACCCACGTCGCAGTCGAGAACGCGCTCGCCGAGGGCGACGGCGTCGTCGGCGACCAGGGCCTCAACAACTTCTACCTCTACGAGTACGGCCAGAAGAACCGCTTCGTGTTCATCCCCTGGGACAAGGACAACACCTTCCGCAGCGGCAGCTGGCCGCTCTACCGCAACCTCGAGGACGACGTGCTCACGCGGCGCCTCACCAGCGACCCGGCCAAGCGCACGCTCTACGCGGACGCCGTGGTCCGCACGGTGACCACCTACCTCAACCCGCGCTGGCTCACGCCCCAGCTCGAGACGGCGTACCAGCAGATGCGTTCCGCGGCGCTTGCGGACACGAAGAAGCCGTTCACGAACGGCCAGTTCGAGGCGGCCGTGGACGGAGTCCGCGGTGTGATCGCGGCGCGCGAGCACGACGTCAACGCCCAGCGCTGAAGTCACCCCGTTCCTCAGGCTCGCAGCCTGTGCGATCACGCTCACGGCGTGGGGCTGCGGCGGCGGCGCGCCCGCGGCGCCGTCCGGCGGGCAGACCCGCATCGCGCGCGGCCCGTACCTTCAGCACGCCGACGACGGAGTCGCCGTGGCCTGGTACACCGACGCGCCGGGCGAGGGCCGCGTGCGCTGGTACAACGAGGCGGGCGAAGCCGGCGAGGCCGTCGCAGCGGCGGGGTCGCGCCGGCGCGAGGCGACGCTACGCGGGCTCAAGCCCGGCGGCGTCTACAACTATCGCGTCTACTCGCCCGCCGGCCCGCTCGCCACCGCCGGGGGCGACGCGGAGTTCGCGCTGCGCGCGCCGGACGCGGAGGAGCTGCGCTTCGTGGTCTTCGGCGACTCCGGCACCGGCGAGCCGGCGCAGGTTGCGATCGCGCGCGCGATTCGCGACGAGTCGCGGCTGCCGGACCTGGTGCTGATCCTCGGCGACGTCGTCTACCCGCCCTTCGACGCGCAGAGCTGGGACGCGAAGTTCTTCGCCCCCTACGCGTCGCTCTTGCCCTCGGTGCCCTTCTACGCGCTGCTCGGCAACCACGACTACGAGCTGCTGGGCGGCCAGCCGTTCCTCGAGGTCTTCAGCCTGCCCCGCAACGGCCCGCCCGGGCTCGTGCCCGAGACGAGCTATCTGCTCGAGCGCGCCGGGTCGCAGCTCGTGGTGCACGACACCAACCTGAGCCCGGCCATGCTGCGCCAGCACGCGCTGCCGTGGCACGCGCAGCTCGCGCGCGCCTCGGCCAGCTTCCGCCTGGTCTTCGAGCACCACACGCTCTACTCCTCCGGCCCGAACGCCGATGCCGCGCCCCTGCCCGAGCTGCGCGCGCTGCTGGCGCCGCTCTACACGGCGAGCGGCGTCGACGTCGTGTTCGGCGGCCACGAGCACTTCTACGAGCGCACCCGGCCGATCGGCGGCGTCGTCTACGTGACGAGCGGCGCGGGCGGGGCCGCGCTCTACCCGCGCACGACCACGAATCCGTGGAGCGCCGCTTTCGTGAACGACCGTCACGGCTACACCTACGTCGAGCTCGGCCGGCGCAGCCTGAAGCTGCGGCAGATGGACGTCGAGGGCGCCGCGCTCGACTCGATGACGCTCACCAGGGCGGTGAGCTTCGCCGACCCGCTGCGCGTCGACGGCGGCGCCGCGGCCGCGCCGCGCGGCTGGACCTCCGCGGGATTCGACGACTCGGCCTGGAGCGCGCCGCTCGGCGCGCCGGGCCGGCTGCGCGCACGGCGCGCCTTCTGGCTCGAGAGCGGGGCGGCGAGCGACGCCTTTCTGCGCGTGCGCGGGTTGTCGGACTACCAGGTGTGGCTGAACGAGGCGCCCGTCGCGCGCGGCGGCCTCGTGGGCGACGCGCCGGAGAGCTTCGAGCTCGACGGGAAGCGCTTGCGGCCGGGCCGCAACCTCCTCGCGATCGAGGGCTTCCGCGGGGCGGACGCCACGGCCAGCGAGGCCCTCGAGCTGACGCTCGTCTCGCCCGGACGCCGCTGACGCGCGCGCTCGCGGCCCGAGGCGCCCGACCTCAGGCCGGGGTGGGGCGCTTCGCCTGGGCGCGGTGCCTCAGGTACTCGACCACCGCCGGCATCACGGAAACGACGATGATCGCCAGGATCACCAGGCTGAAGTTCTTCTTCACGAACGGCAGGTTGCCGAAGAAGTAGCCGGCGCCGAGGCAGATCGCGACCCAGAGCAGGCCGCCCACGACGTTGTAGGTGATGAAGCGCGGGTAGCTCATCGCGCCGATGCCCGCGACGAACGGGGCGAAGGTGCGCACGATCGGGACGAAGCGGGCGATGATGATCGTCTTGCCGCCGTACCTCTCGTAGAACTCGTGCGTCTTGCGCAGGTGGTCCGGGTTGAAGAAGCGCGACTTCGGATAGTGGAACACCTTCGGGCCGAAGTAGTGGCCGATCGCGTAGTTGACGGTATCCCCCAGGATCGCCGCGACCGTGAGCAGCACGAACAGGAGCGACAGGTCGAGCGCTCCGAGCGCGGCGAAGCTGCCGGCCGCGAACAACAGCGAATCCCCCGGCAGGATGGGCGTCACCACGAGCCCGGTCTCGAGGAACACGATCGTGAACAGGATCGCGTAGGTCCAGACGCCGTAGGCCTGGATGATCTCGGCCAGGTGCTTGTCGAGGTGCAGCAGGAAGTCGAAGGCGAACCTGATGAAGTCGACGACGAGCGCGATGAAGTCCATGGTCTCTCCGAAACGCTTCGGTTGAACCTCCCATCCTAGCAGGCCCGGCCGAAGGGATGCCCGCGGCGACGTGCTGGTGCGGCCGGGGACGCGGCGCTCGAACGGCGGCTCGGCTGGAGTGCTCGGTTCGGGGGTGCGTGTTGACAGTTCGGACTCGGGACGCCGGTAGTTACTCACCCGGTCCGGTACATAGCCATCGCTTTAGGTCCGTAGTCGTGCTCGGCCAGGTAGAAGTTGTGGGTTCGGCACATCATGCGCAGGTTCTCGGGCGTGTGCCCGCCGCCCAGGCCGAAGGGGTGGAGGTGGTGATA
>DATBSL010000090.1:0-47735 GCA_036559805.1 Vicinamibacteria bacterium | reverse complement strand
TTCCAGATCACGCGCACGCGCTCGGGGGGAACCGACCGCTCACGGATCAGGAAATCGCGGGTCGAGCCGCTCACGGCGATCGCACCGTCGGTGTAACGGCTGAGCAGCCGATCGGCGAGCGCCTGGTAGCGGGGCATGCGCGGGTCGGCGAAGTGCTCGTGAAGCACCAGGCGGGCCCCGGTTGCGCGCGCCGCGAGCCGGCCGAAGTCCGCGGCGGCGTAGCCGTGGACGTGGAGGATGCGCGCGCCGCGCTCTCGCACCAGGCCGATGAGGTCGGAGACGATGCGCGGGTCGAAGCGCCCGCGGCCGAGGTGGTGGACGGGGATGCCCTGGTCGGAGAGCCAGTCGGTCGCGGGCTCGCGGTGCTTCAGGCCGCAGAGCGATGGGGTGAAGCGGGCGCGATCGTAGCGTGGGAACCACCACGAGAAGAGCCGCGAGACGCCGTGGATGCTCGAGCCGCGCACTCCGAACTTGTCGCAGACGTGGAGCACCGTGACGGCCATCCGGGTCAGGCGCCCGCGGAGGGCGCGGGCACGGGATGCCTGCGGGCGAGCCACGCGACGGCGCCCGAGAGCGACAGCACCACCATCAGGCCCGCGCCGACGATCGAGAACGCGAGCGCGCTCTCTCGCGGCAGGCCCACCTGCGCGAAGTAGACGGTGAACAGGCCCTCGCGCAGCCCCCAGCCGTTGAAGGAGATCGGCACGGCCTGGAGCAGCGTGCAGAGCGGGACCATCAGGAACGCCGCGGAGACCGGCAGCGGGATCCGGAGCGCGCGGGCGATCGAGATGTAGTACCAGACGGCCAACGCCTGGAGCGCGAGGCTCGCGGCGAGCGCGAGCGCCACGGTCTTCACGCGCGCGCGATAGCTGTGCACGGCGCCCTGCGCCGCCTCGAACTGCTCGAGCAGCCACGGAAAGCGATCCAGCCGGGTGGCGGCCAGCATGGCGCGGGCCGTGCCGGGGCGGAAGAAGATGTAGGCCAGGCCCAGGAACACGAGCGCGAGACCCCCGAGCACCACGCGCGCCCCGGCGAGCTCGCGCTCGACTGTCCCTCCGAGCGCGAAGGCCCCGGCTGCGAGCACGTAGAGGGCGCCGAAGCCGAGGATGCGGTCGATCCCCACCACGGCCAGCGAGGCGGCGGTCGAGCCGGTGAGACGGGAGCCGTCGCGCACGCGGACGACGTCCCCTCCGATGTTGCTGGGCAGGAAGTTGTTGAAAAAGGTGGCGACGAGGTAGGAGGTCGTCAGCCGTCGCATCGGGGCGTCCACCCCGAGCGTCTCGAGCAGCAGCTGCCAGCGCCAGGTGGCGAGCCCCAGCATCGCGGCGTAACAGCAGACGGCGGCGCCGAGCATCAGCAGGTCGGCTGCGCGCACGCGATGCTCGAGTGCGTGTGTGTCCGTGATCGAGAAAAGGTAGGCCAGGAGGGCCGCGCTGACGGCCAGCTTGACCCCCACGAGCGCGAAGCGCTTCATGAGCTAAGGTGCCATGCTACAGTACGTTCCGCGGAGGCGTAAAGTCCTGGAGAGCCCTTCGAGCGAGGCGCGCGGCGCTGCGTCGCGACAGCCGGTCGCCATCCAGCGGGCGATGAGCGGCTCGCCGCTCCGCGCGTACCAGGATCTGGTCGTCGGAAGCCGGAGCCTGCTGAGGCTCGTGCTCTACGAGGCCGTCGTGCTGACGAGCTCGTGGATCCCGGGCGCCCTGGGCCTGCTGCTGCGCAAGCTCCTCTACCCGTTGCTGCTCGGATCGTGCGGGCGCGGCGTCGTGTTCGGGCAGGGCGTCGTGCTGCGCCACCCGCACAAGGTGCGCCTCGGCGACGGCGTCACGCTCGACGACCTGGTGGTGCTCGACGCGAAGGGCACGACCAACCGGGGGATCGACATCGGCCGCGGGGCATTCCTGGGTCGCGGCAGCATCCTGTCGTGCAAGGACGGCGACATCACGCTCGGCGAGCACGCGAACCTGGGCTTCCACTGCGAGATCTTCTCGGGCTCGAGCGTGAGCGTCGGCCGCTTCGCGCTCTTCGCGGCGCAGGTGTACCTCGTGGGCGGGGGTCACGAGTTCGAGGCTCGCGATGCCGCGGTGATCGACCAGCCGCGCACGTCGCACGGCATCGTGATAGGCGACGACGTCTGGCTGGGGACGGGGGCGAAGGTGCTCGACGGCACGCGGATCGGCAGCCACGCCGTCGTGGGGGCGAATGCCGTGGTGACGGCCGACCTGCCGGAAGGGGCGATCGCCGCGGGCATTCCGGCGCGCGTCCTGCGACAACGCGAGGCCGGGGAGCCGGCTTGAGACTTAGAATCTAGCCATGAGCAAGCTGCTGCAGGAGAAGGGCGCGCCCGACGCTGCCGCGGATTCCCGTTTCACCACCATCTCGGGCCGCAAGATCGCTCCCGTTTACGGACCGGCGGACACGCAGGGCCTCGACTACGCGAGGGACCTGGCGGATCCGGGGCAGTACCCGTTCACGCGCGGCATCCACCAGACCATGTACCGCGGCAAGCTGTGGACGATGCGGCAGTTCGCAGGCTACGGCAGCGCGGCCCAGACGAACGCCCGCTTCAAGTACCTGCTCGAGCACGGCGGCAGCGGCCTTTCCGTGGCCTTCGACCTGCCGACCCTGATGGGGCGCGATCCGGACCACCCGCTCTCGCTCGGCGAGGTGGGCAAGTGCGGTGTCGCCGTCTCGTCGCTCCAGGACATGGAGACGCTCTTCGACGGCATCCCGCTCGACAAGGTCAGCACCTCGATGACGATCAACTCGCCGGCCGCGATGCTGCTCGCCTTCTACATCCTGGTGGGAGAGCAGGAGGGCGTCGGGCTCGAGGCGCTCGCCGGCACGCTGCAGGCCGACATCCTCAAGGAGTTCATCGCGCAGAAGGAGTACATCTACCCGCCGCGGCCGAGCATGCGGATCGTGGTGGACATGATCCGCTTCTGCACCGAGCGGATGCCGAAGTGGAACACGATCTCGATCTCCGGCTACCACATCCGCGAGGCGGGGGCGACGGCGGCGCAGGAGCTCGCCTTCACGCTGCGCGACGGGATCGAGTACGTGCAGTGGTGCGTCGACGCCGGCATGGACGTGGACAGCTTCGCGCCGCGGCTGTCGTTCTTCTTCAACTCGCACAGCGACTTCTTCGAGGAGATCGCGAAGTTCCGCGCGGCGCGCCGGATCTGGGCGCGCACGATGCGCGAGCGCTTCCACGCGAAGAACCCGCGCTCCTGGATGCTGCGCTTCCACACCCAGACCGCGGGCGTGAGCCTGACGGCGCAGCAGCCGGTCAACAACGTCGTGCGAACCGCGCTGCAGGCTCTCGCCGGCGTCCTGGGCGGCACGCAGTCGCTCCACACCAACTCGCTCGACGAGGCGCTCGCGCTTCCGACCGAGGAGGCGGCCACGATCGCGCTCCGGACGCAGCAGATCGTGGCGCACGAGACGGGCGTCGCGAACGCGGCCGACCCGCTCGGCGGCTCCTGGCTCGTCGAGAAGCTCACGAACGAGCTCGAGGCCGAGGCGCTCGACTACTTCCGCCGCATCGACGCGCTCGGCGGCATGGTGGCGGCCGTCGAGCGCGGCTTCCCGCAGCGCGAGATCCAGGAGTCGGCCTTCCGCTTCCAGCAGGCGGTCGAGCGCAAGGAAAAGGTGATCGTCGGCGTCAACGAGTACGTGATGGACGAGAAGCCCTACCCGCTGCTCTACATCGACGAGCGCGTGGCCGAGGAGCAGACGGCGCGCGTCGCCGCGCTCCGCGCGAGCCGCGACAACCCCCGCGTCGAGCGCGCCCTCGCGGCGCTCAAGGACGCGGCCAGGGGCACCGACAACCTGATGCCGCCGATCATCGAAGCCTCCCGGGCCTACGCCACGGTCGGCGAGATGTGCGACGCGCTCCGCGAGGTCTTCGGCGAGTACGAGGAAGCTGCAATCTTCTAGCGATATCATCCCCCCATGACCGAGGCCCGCCGGATGCGCGTCGTGATCGCCAAGCCCGGGCTCGACGGCCACGACCGCGGGGCCAAGGTGATCGCGCGGGCGCTGCGCGACGCCGGCCTCGAGGTGATCTACACCGGGCTGCGCCAGAGCCCGGAGCAGATCGTGGCCGCCGCCGCGCAGGAGGACGCCGACGTCATCGGCCTCAGCATCCTGTCGGGAGCGCACCTGCCGATCTGCCGGCGGATCGTGGAGCTTCTGCGCGAGCGCGGCATGAGCTCGGTGCGGGTTTTCGTCGGAGGCATCATCCCGGCGCAGGACATCGGGGAGCTGAAGCAGCTCGGCATCGCCGGGGTGTTCCTCCCGGGTTCCTCGATGCAGGACGTGGTGCGCGCGATCCAGGACCCGGCTCCCGCCGCCTGATCCGACTCGCGAGCGTGCCGCTAACTCGTTGACAGGCGAGAGGGAAGGGTCTATCTTGGTGCGGACCAAAAGGGCGGCTCCTTGGGAGCCCTGGGGGCGCTAATCAGGATGGGCAAGAAGATCCTGCTCGCGGACGACAGCATCACGATCCAGAAGGTCATAGAGCTGACCTTCTCCGACGAGGATTTCGACGTGGTAACCGTGGGCAACGGGCGCCTCGCGCTCGAAAAGCTGTCCGAGGTCCGTCCCGACATCGTGCTGTGCGACATCATCATGCCGGAGAAGGACGGCTACGAGGTCTGCGAGCAGATCAAGCGCAGCCCCGCCTACTCGCACGTGCCGGTCCTGCTGCTCACCGGAGCGTTCGAGCCCTTCGACCAGGAGCGCGCGGCAAAGGCGGGGTACGACGGATCGCTCGCCAAGCCATTCGAGCCGGAGACGCTGATCGCCAAGGTCAGGGACCTGCTCGCGCGCGCGCCGCAGCGAGCCGCGGCGCCGTCGTCGCCTCCGCCGCCGGTCGTACCGTTCCCTCGCCCCGCCGCGGTCGTACCGACGGCCGTCGCGCCGCCGGTCGCGCCGCCGCCACGCCAGGCGTCGTCCTTCGAGGACGTGCCGAGCTTCATCCCGGACGAGCCGTTCGACGCGGACGCCGCGACGGCTCCGCCGATGCCGTCGCCGCTCGCGCCGATGAGCGAGGAGGAGTCGGCTACGCTCTTGGCCGCCCCGGGGACGGAGACGATCGAGTCGATCGCGCCCGCGGAGCCCCTCGAGATGGAGCCGCCGCCTCTCGAGA
Organism: Vicinamibacteria bacterium; assembly: GCA_036559805.1. Lineage (GTDB taxonomy): Bacteria > Acidobacteriota > Vicinamibacteria > Fen-336 > Fen-336 > DATBSL01. The sequence goes on along the minus strand of DATBSL010000090.1, from coordinate 42,586 downwards.
TGGAACAGCCGATCGAGACCCACGACGAACCGGTATCGACCTCGACGGTCATGTTCAAGGCGTCCGATCTGCCGTGGAATGCGGCGCCGTCGCCGCCGCCCGCGCCGCCTGCACCGGCCCCCACGCTCGTGCCTCCGGCCGCCGCCGCGGCGCCGCCCCCGAGCGCGGAGCCTGCCTTCGTGCCGGAGCACGAGACCGTCTTCGAGCCCGAGCTGCTCGACAACGCGGAGGTGGACAACGATACGGCGGTCTTCGAGGAAGTGATCGAAGAGGATCTCGAGTTCGACGGCTCGTCGCCCACGCCCGTCGACGACGCCGAGCCGGTCGACAGCGCCTCGACCATGATGTTCAGCGGGTCGATCACGATGCCTCCGGGCCAGGCGGCTCCGACCGAGAACTCCTCGAGGACCGCGTCGTTCGGTGCGGTCGAGGAGCAGACGTTCTCGGAGTCGGACTTCGAGCCGGCGCCCGAGCCGGAACCGGAGCCAGAGCCGGATCCGGAAGTGACCACGGCGCCGCCCGCGCCCGCACCGGTCTACTCCTTCGAGCCACCGGCCCCGTCACCGATGGCTTGGCCGCCGCCGGCGCCACCGGCCGAAGTGCGGCCGCCAGAGCGTGTCGCGCCCGTGCCCCCGGTCCCGGCCCCGCCCGCCCCCGCCCCGGCTGCCGCCCCCGCCCCCGCGCCCCCACCCGTTCCGGCGCCGGCGCCCGTGGAGGTCGCCCCGCCCGAGTCGTTCGCCGAAGTCGCGCCGCCCCTCCCCGAGCCAGAAGCCATGCCGCCGTCGGAGGCCGCCGCCATGTCGGTCCCGGTCGAGATGGTCGAGAAGATCGCCCAGCGGGTCGTCGCGCAGATCTCCGAGAAGGTGGTGCGCGAGATCGCGTGGGAGGTGATTCCCGACCTGGCCGAGGCGCTGATCAAGCAGGAGATCGAGCGCCTGAAGGCCGAGCTTCAGAAGATCTGAAGCCGGCTACCGGGATCCGAGCGTGATCGTCACGATCGACCCCTCGGCGCTCGGCCCGCATTTCGAGCCGAAGGCGGCCGAGGACAAGTGGGACCGTCTCTGGAGCGAGTGGGGCGTCCACCGCTTCGACGAGGCCGCGGCCGCGCCCGCGTTCGCGATCGACACGCCGCCGCCCACAGTGTCGGGCTCGCTGCACGTCGGGCACGTCTTCAGCTACACGCAGACCGACGTGCTCGCCCGCTACCAGCGCATGCGCGGGAAGAACGTCTTCTACCCGATGGGCTGGGACGACAACGGGCTGCCGACCGAGCGGCGCGTCCAGAACTACTACCACGTGCGCTGCGAGAGCCACGTCCCGTTCGAGCCGGGGCTCGAGCTGCGGATGGCCGACGACGCGGCGCGCAAGCAGCCGGCGCGCCGGATCTCGCGCAAGAACTTCATCGAGCTATGCCTGGCGCTCACCGCCGAGGACGAGAAGGCCTTCAAGGTGCTGTGGCAGCGGCTCGGCCTGTCGGTGGACTGGTCGCTCGAGTACTCGACGATCGGCGACCGCAGCCGTCGCCTGGCCCAGTGGAGCTTCCTCGACCTGATGCGCAAGGGCCAGGTCTACCAGGTCGAGGCGCCGACGCTGTGGGACGTCGACTTCCGCACGGCGGTCGCGCAGGCCGAGGTCGAGGACCGTCCCGTGCGCGGCGCCTTCCACAAGCTGCGCTTCGCGGTCGAGGGTGGCGGCTCGTTCGTGATCGCCACGACGCGGCCGGAGCTGCTGCCGGCCTGCGTCGGAGTCGCCGCGCATCCCGACGACGAGCGCTACCGCGGCCTGCTGGGCAAACGCGCGGTGACGCCGCTCTTCCGCGTGCCGGTGCCGGTCTTCCCGAGCGAGCTCGTGGACCGCGAGAAGGGCACCGGGATCCTGATGGTGTGCACGTTCGGCGACGCGACCGACGTGCAATGGTGGCGCGAGCAGGGCCTCGCGCTGCGCCAGGTGATCGGGCGCGACGGCCTGCTCGTGCCGCTCGAGTTCGGCAGCGCGGCGTTCCCCAGCCTCGACCCGGCGCGCGCGAACCAGGCCTACGGCCGGCTCGCAGGCCTGAAGCTCAAGGAAGCGCAGAAGACGATCGTCGAGCTGCTGCGCGACGCGTCCGCGAGCGCCGGCGACGAGTCGCCGCCGCTCGTCGAGGAGCCCCAGCCGCTCGAGCACCCCGTGAAGTTCTACGAGCAGGGCGACCGGCCGCTCGAGTACATCACCACGCGGCAGTGGTTCGTGAAGATCCTCGAGCACAAGCAGGCGCTCGTCGCGGCCGGCGAGCGGATCGCCTGGCACCCGGACTTCATGCGCATGCGCTTCCGCAACTGGACCGAGAACCTGAACCTCGACTGGTGCGTGAGCCGGCAGCGCTACTTCGGCGTGCCGTTCCCGGTCTGGTACCCGCTGCGCGCCGACGGCACGACCGACTTCGAGCGCCCGATCCTGGCCGCGGAGAGCGCGCTTCCGGTCGACCCGATGTCGGACGTGCCTCCCGGCTTCAGCGAGTCGCAGCGCGGCCAGCCCGGCGGGTTCAGCGGGGAGCCCGACGTCTTCGACACCTGGTTCACCTCGTCCCTCTCGCCGCAGATCGTGACCGGCTGGTTCGAGAAGCCCGAGCGGCACAAGCGCCTCTTCCCGATGGAGCTCCGGCCGCAGAGCCACGAGATCATCCGCACCTGGGCGTTCTACACGATCGTCAAGGCGTGGCTGCACGAGCGGGAGATCCCGTGGCGCGCGGCCGCCATCTCGGGCTGGGTGCTCGACCCGGACCGCAAGAAGATGTCGAAGAGCAAGGGCAACGTCGTGACGCCCACGCACATCATCGACCAGTTCGGGGCGGACGCCGTGCGCTATTGGTCGCTCGCTGCGCGGCTCGGAACGGATACCGCCTTCGACGAGAAGGTCTTTGCGGTGGGCCGGCGCCTGGTGATGAAGCTCTACAACGCGTCGAAGTACGCGCTCGCGCAGAGCGCAAGCGAGGGGCCGGTCACGCACCCGCTCGATCTCGCCTTCCTGGCCCGGCTCGCCGAGACGGCCGCGCGCGCGAGCGAGCTCCTGGACGAGCTCGACTACGCCGGGGCGCTCGACGTGGTCGAGCGCTTCTTCTGGTCGGGCTACACCGACAACTACCTCGAGCTCGTGAAGGCCCGCGCCCGCTCGGAGAGCGACCCGGCCGGCCGCAGCTCGGCCGTGAGCGCGGCGCAGACGGGCCTGCGGGTGCTGCTCCGCCTCTTCGCGCCGTACCTGCCCTACGTCACCGAGGAGGTCTGGTCCTGGGGCTTCGCGGCCGCGACCGGGCATCGCAGCATCCACCGCGCGCCGTGGCCAAACGCAGAGGAGCTGCCGTCGAGCGGGGCCGACGCCGGGCGCGCGTTCGACCTCGCCTGCGCGTTTCTCGACGAGGTGCGCCGCGGCAAGAGTGCGGCCGGCGGAACGGTCGGCCGCCAGCTCGCGACGCTCCGCGTCGCGGCCGACGCGTCGACTGTCGCGGCGCTGGGCCCGTGCCTGGCCGATCTGCGGGCGGCGGCGCGGGCGGAGGGCGAGCTGCTCGAGGCCCGGCCGGGGCTCGAGCCCGGGACGTTCCAGGTGGTCGAGCTGGTCCTGGCCGAGAAGCAGGCGCGCCCCGAGGCCTGATGGACCGGCCTCTGGCCCTGGCGGCCGCGGTCGCCTCGCTGGGCGGGCCGCGGCTACCGGCGGTCGAGTGGCACGGGACGATCGGCTCCACGAGCGACCGGCTGAAGGACCTCGCGCGCTCGGGAGCGCTCGAGTGGACCGCGGTGCTGGCGGACCGTCAGACGGGCGGCCGCGGGCGCGAGGGCCGTGCGTGGCAGTCGCCTCCGGGCGGGCTGTACCTCTCGGTGCTGCTGCGGCCGCTCGCGGAGCGCGCGGCGCTCATCCCGCTCGCGGCCGGTGTCGCGGTCGCCGAGGCGGTCGGGGACTTCGGCGTTTCCGGCGAGCTGAAGTGGCCGAACGACGTGCTCGTGTCGGGGCGCAAGCTCGCGGGGATCCTCGCCGAGGCCTCGTCGGGCGCACTGGGCGTCGAGTGGGTCGTGCTGGGCATCGGCGTCAACGTGGCGCTCGACCCCGCCGAGCTGCCTGACGCGCTCCGCGCGAGCGTCAGCTCGCTGTGGGCCGAAGGAGCGAGACGGGCGAGCCGCGAGGCGGTCGCCGCCGCGGTCCTGGCGCGCCTGGGCGTCTGGTACGATGCCCTCGGCGCGCATCCGCAGCGCGTGGTCACCGCATGGCGCGCCCGAGCGGTGTCGTGGTGGGGCGGCCTCGTGGACGTGCGGACGGGCGGCGCCGCGCTGCGCGGGAGGCTCATCGAGGTGGACGACCAGGGCGCGCTGGTGATCGAGCTTCCGGGAGGCGCCCGGCGCCGGCTCGTCTCGGGCGAGGTCCAGCTGCTGCGCCCCGCTCCCTGAGAAAACAGCGTGCTGCTCACGATCGACGTCGGCAACTCCAACACGGTGCTCGGCGTCTTCGACGGCGCCGAGCTCAAGGCGCATTGGCGGCTCACGACGCGCCGCGAGCAGACGCCCGACGAGTACGGCATCCTGGTCCGCGGCCTGTTCGCCGACAACGGGCTCGACCCGCGCGGGATCGAGGGCGTGGCGCTCGCGAGCGTCGTGCCGCCGCTCACGCCCGTGCTCGTGGAGCTGGCCCGCCACTACCTCGGCAAGGAGCCGCTCGTGATCGGGCCGGGCGTGAGGACGGGCATGCCGATCCTCTACGAGCCCCCGGGCGACGTGGGTGCCGACCGCATCGTCAACGGCGTGGCGGCGCTCGCGCTCTACGGAGGGCCCGCGATCGTGGTCGACTTCGGCACGGCGACGACGCTCGACGTGATGACGCGCAAGGGCGAGTACATGGGCGGCGTCATCTGCCCCGGGGTCGGGATCAGCGCCGACGCGCTCTTCCAGCGGGCGGCGCGGCTGCCGCGCGTGGACGTGCGCCACCCGGGCCGCGTCGTGGGACGGACCACGGTCGGCTCGATGCAGTCCGGGCTGTACTTCGGCTACGCGGCGATGTGCGAGGGGCTGATCGGCCGGATTCGCGGCGAGCTCGGGGAGAGCGTCCGTGTCGTCGCGACCGGCGGCTTCGCCGAGACGCTGGCGCCCGAGATCCCCTCGATCGAGACGGTGAACCCGGTGCTGACGCTCGTGGGGCTGCGGCTGATATTCGAGCGCAACCCGCAGCCGGTGCGGTGAGACCTCGTGAGCGGCGACCCCGAGGCCGAGTACTACCAGACCGTCGAGGAGTTCTTCGTCTCGCGGCGGGGCGATCCGCTCTTCCTCTCGAACGCCGAGTGGAACCTGGTGCGGAAGTGGCGGCTCGCCGGTCTGCCGCTGCGCGTCGTGCTGCGCGGCGTGCGCGACGCGCTCGACGGGCACGCGCACGGCTGGAGCCGCGAGCGTAGAGTGCGGAGCCTGGCGTACTGCGCCGCGGAGGTCGAGGCGGCGGGCGAGCGCTGGCGGCGCGCGCTCGCGCTCGGCGCCGAGCCGGGCCTGGACGCTTCCGCGGCGCTGCGCGGCTTCGCGCGCGACCTGCGCCGGGCACGGGGCCTCGGTGCGCGGGCGGGCGAGCTCGCGAGCGGGCTCGCCGGCGAGCTCGAGGGCCGTGCGGACGGGTCGCTCGACGAGCTCACGCCCTGGCTGGCCGAGCGCGAGGAGCGGCTCGTCGAGGCGCTCGCGCAGGACCTGGGCGCCGAGCGGGCGGCGGCGCTCGAGGCGGAGATCGACGCGGGGCTCGCGCGCTGGCGCGAGCGGATGCCGGCGCGCGTGGTCGACACGCTGCGGCGCGAGTCGCGCGCCCGGCGCCTGCTCGAGGCGCACGGACTGCCGCGGCTGAGCCTGTTCCACCTCGAGGCGGGGGGAGCCGCGTGAGCGGCGACGGGCTCGAGCCGGGGGCGATCGTGGAAGCCGAGGTCGAGAAGGGCGTCTTTCGCGGGCGCGGCCTCGCGCGCGTCGACGGGCGCGTCGTGTTCGTGCCGCACGCGCACGCGGGCGACCGCGTTCGTGCGCGGATCACGGAGGTCCACGCGGGCTGGGCGGAAGGTTCCCTCGTCGAGGTGCTGCGCCCGTCGCCGGGCCGCCGCGCGTCGCCCTGTCCGTACGTGCCGCGTTGCGGAGGCTGTGCCTACCAGGAGTACGACTCGGCGGCCGAGCTCCTGCTCAAGCAAGCGGTGCTGCTCGAATCGCTGGCGCGCGCCGGGGCGCGCTGGGACGGCGCGGTGGCGGCTCACGCCTCCCCCGAAGCCGGCTGGCGCATGCGCGCGTCGCTGCACGTCGAGCGCGACGACTCTGGCCTGCGGCTCGGCCTGCGGCAGGAGGGCAGCCGCCGCGTGGTCGACGTCGAGCGCTGCCTGCAGCTCTCCGAGGCCATGAACCGTGCGGCGCGCGACTTCCACGCGCGGCTCGCCGGACGACCGCAGCTCGCCGCGCGCGTCCACGGGCTGGAGCTCTTCGAGTCTCCCGACGGGCGCTCGCTCGTCGCGACGCTGGAGACGCAGCTCGAGCGAGCCGAAGCCCCGCAGCTCGCGAGCGTCGGGAGTGGCGTTGCCGGGCTCACGGGTTTCGGCGTCCGCACGCGGGCGCGCTCGCTCGAATGGCTGTCCGGCACGCCGTTCGTGGAGGCGAGCGTCCTCGGGCTGACGCTGCGCGCGCACGCGCTCGCGTTCTTCCAGGCCAATCGCTTCCTGCTCGAGCCGCTCGCGCGCACGGTGGTCGGGCTCGTGCCACCCGGAGACTCGCGAATCCTCGACCTGTACGCCGGCGTGGGCCTCTTCGCTCTGCCGCTCGCCGCCCGCGACGCGTGCGAGATCGTGGCGGTCGAGCAGTCGTCGCTCGCGGCCGAGGACGCGCGAGCTTCGGCCGAGCGCCACGGGCTTCGCGTCAGCGTTCGCGCGAGCGACGTCGAGCGTGCGCTCGCCGAGCTTCCTCCCCGGCCCGGGGAGCGCATCGTGCTCGATCCGCCCCGTACGGGCGCGGGCCGCGCGGTCGTCGAGGCGATCGCACGCCGGCGCCCCGAGACGATCGTCTACGTCTCGTGCGATCCGCCAACCCTCGGCCGCGACCTCGCGATCTTCGCCGCCCACGGCTATCGCCCCGACACGGTCGAGCTCTTCGACCAGTTTCCCAAGACCTTCCACATCGAAACTGTCGTGAGGCTCCGGCCCGTGTGACGCTTGAAAAACCGTCCCGGTCCCCCCGAGCCCCAGTGGCTCCGCCGGCTAGCCTCCTCGGCCTGTGCGCCGCCCACTGCTTGGACTCGCCGCGGCCTTCGGTCTGGGCTGCCTGCTGCCCGACGGGAAGGGCACCCCGCTCGAAGCGCTGCTCCTCTTGTCGCTCGCCTCGCTGGTCTTGCTCCTGGCGTATGTCGCAGGCCCGGGACGCTCGGCCCTGGCTGCGATCGCAGCGGCGGCGCTGACGCTCGGCACCGCCGCGGGGGCGGTCGAGGCGCTGGTGCTCGAGTCCGGCGCCCTGCGTGCCGGCCTGCGTGAAGGGCGGCTCGGTGACCGGCCGCATCGGGTCACGGGCACCCTGCGCGGCGACGCCCTGCTCCGGGACGGCCGCTTGCTGTTCGTTCTCGAGACCGAGTCGGAAGGCCGCGCGGGCCGTGCCCAGCCGCTCGAGGGGCTGCTCCGCGTGGAAGTCGGCGGCGACGCGCCCAAGCCTCGCCTTCTCGACGGCGATCGGATCGCCGTGTGGACGACCCTGCGGCCGGCGGAGCGGCTCGACTCCGGCGTCGCGGCCTTCGGGTTCTGCAAGTCCGCTCGGCTCGTGGAGCGGCTCGACGATTCGCCGGCTCACCGGCTGAGGCGTCTCGCGGCCGCCGCTCGCGAGCGCGCGCGTGCGGTCTTCGATCGGACGATGCCGCCCGGGACCGAACGCGGCCTGGTCCGGGCGATGGTGCTGGGCGACCGCTCCGAGATCGATCCCGGCACCGAGGAGGCGTTCAAGGCTTCGGGGACCTATCACGTGCTGGCGCTCTCGGGCGCGCAGGTGGCGCTCGTCGCCGCGCTGCTGGTCGCGGGGCTGCGCTGGTGCCTGCTCGGACCGTGGGTCGAAGCCGGCGTCACGACGCTGGCGGTCTTCGCCTACGCGGGCTTCGTCGGCGGCGACGTGCCGGTCGCCCGGGCCGCGCTGATGGCGGCGGCGCTACTCATCGGCCGCGCGCTCGAGCTCGACGGCGACGCCGGCAACCTACTGGGCTTCGCGGGCGTCGTCCTGCTCGGCCTGTCGCCGATGAGCGCGGGCGACGTCGGGCTGCAGCTCTCGTTCGCGGCGACACTCGGGATCCTGGTGCTCGTCGCCCCGCTCACGCGCGGCCTGCCCCGGCTGCCGCTGCGGCTCGATCTCGTGCTCGCGGCGTCGGTGGCGGCACAGTGCGCCCTCGCCCTGCTGCTGGCGGGCCACTTCCACCGTCTCGCTCCGGCGGCGCTCGTGCTGAACCTCGCCGCCGTCCCGCTCGCCTCGGCCGTGCTGCTCGCCGGCTTCGCCGTGCTGGCGCTGGATCCGCTGGCCCTCGGCGCGGCCGCGGGCCGCGTCGCGTGGCTCGCCGCCCGCGCCCTGCGCGCATCGGGCGACCTCGGGCCAGCCGCGGACTGGCTCGACGTGCGCGTGCCCTCGCCGTCCCTCGCCGTGATCGCGCTCTACGTCGCCGGCATGGCGCTTTTGCTGCGGGGCCGCAGGCTGCGCGGCCTCGCAGCGATCGGGGCAGCCCACGCAGTTCTGGTCATCGGGCCCCTGGCGCCCAGCGCCGACGGAAGGCTGCACCTCACGGTGATCGACGTGGGCCAGGGCGACGGGCTGCTGCTGCGCTCGCCTTCGGGACGCGCCATCGTGGTGGACGCCGGCGGCTCGCGCGACGGGCGCTTCGACCCGGGGGAGCGGCGCGTGGCTCCGGTGTTGTGGCGTCACGGAGTACGGAGGCTCGACGCGCTCGTGGCGTCCCACGCCCATCCCGATCACGTGGGCGGCATGGCATTCCTGCTGCGCGCGTTCCGTGTGGCCGCCTCCTGGGAAGGCCCCGCGGCGCCGGGCGACCCTTCGTGGCGCCGCTTCGCGGAGACGCTCGACCGCGCCGGCGTGCCACGCATCGCGCTCGCTCGGGCCGCGCGCTACGAGTGGGACGGCGCGCGGCTGCTGGTGCTCGGGCCGAGGCCGCCGGCCGCGGCGTCACCGCGCGTACGCAACGAGGACTCGCTGGTCGTCGAAGTGGCCTACGGCTCGGTGCGGCTGCTTCTCACGGGCGACGTCACGGCCGAGGCGGAAGGGCCGCTCGCGACCCATGCCGTCGACGTCGTGAAAGTCGCGCACCACGGCAGCCGGACGAGCAGCAGCCTCCGGCTCACGACGGCCGCACGTCCACGCCTCGCCGTCGTCTCCGCCGGAAAGCGGAATCCGTTCGGCCATCCGCACGCGGAGGTCGTCGAGCGTTATGGGCGCGCGGGCGCTCTCGTCCTCCGCACCGACCGGGACGGCAGCGTACATGTGGCGACGGATGGCACCCGAGTCTGGGTGCGGACGTCGGGGGAGGGGCACGAACGGCGGATCCGCTGATTTCAGAAGCACTTGTGGTAAGATCCCCGGGCTTTCGGACCGGTGCGGACGGCCCCAACGCCATGCCGCCGCAGGGCGGCCCGGCGAACGCTGATGAGCCAGAGCGAAAAGTCCTTCACCGTCAGCGACCGTAGGCACTTCACACCGGAGGGTCGTCCGCGCGACGACGACCCCGAGGCGGAGGGTCAGGCGGCTCCAGAGACCCCGGAGGACCATGCCCCGGCAAGCGAGGAGCAGCCGGTCGATTTCTCGCACTTCGTCCTGGGGCTCGCGGCCGAGGCCGGCCGCCTGATGGCCGGTGAGGGCGCCGCGGAGGGTGCGCCGCCGGCCCAGACCCTGGCCGCCGCCCGGCAGATCGTCGCGATCCTCGAGATGCTCAAGGACAAGACCGAGGGGCGCAGGACCGCTGACGAGGACGCGCTGCTGGCAGAGCTGCTGTTTCAGCTGCGAATGGCATACGTCGAGCGCACGCGCGCGGTGAAGCCGTGACGTTTCCCCTCGCGCTGGGTCTGCTGCTGGCCGCGGCGCCGCCCCCGGGGGCCGCAGCAGGGCCTCAGGCCGCCATCACACGGCCGTTCGAGGCGATCTGGGCGGATTACGTGGCGGCGGACGGCGCGGCGGACCAGGCCCGCAAGGCCGCGGCGATGCGCGACCTGCGGCGCGCCCGGATGGAGAGGAACGTCGTGACCCTGGGCAGCGTCGGCCTCGCGCTCGTCGCGCACGGCTACGCCAAGCTGCAGGCGGGCGCCCGTGACGACGCGGAGAACGAGATGCGGGCAGCGGTGGCGCTCGCGCCCGGCCTGCCGGACGCCCACGCCGGGCTCGCGCTCGCGCTGCTGCGCAAGGGGCCGTTCGTCATCCCGGCGAGCGTCGACGCGAGCTTCGAAGGCCTGAAGGCGTTCCTCGCGACCGGGCGCGGCTCGCGCAACGTGCGCGACCTGCTGACGCTCGGGACGCTCTGCGCGGCGTTCGCGTCGGCCTGGGCCATCGCACTGGCCCTGCTGCTGCGGCGCGGCGGCCTGCTGCTCCACGACGTCGAGGAGTGGCTCGGCCCGGCACACCACCGCTCGGCGTCGCTCGCCCTCTTCCTGCTGCTGCTGCTGCTGCCCGTCGCCACCTTCCAGGGCTGGGGCTGGCTGCCGCTGTGGTGGTTCTCGCTGCTGTTCGCGTACTGCGAGACTCGGGAGCGCGCGCTCGCCGGCGCCCTGGCGCTCGGCACGCTCGCGATCGGCCCGGGGGCCGCGCTGCTCGAGGAGCGGCTGCGCACGACGCGCAACCCGCTCTATCACGCGGCGCTCGCCACCACCGAGTCGGTTCCGGACGCCGCCGAGATCGCGAGCCTCGAGCGGGCGCTGCGGCAGGATCCGAAGGACCGCGACCTCGTGTGCCTGGTGGCGACGGCGCGAAAGAAGGCAGGTCGCTACGACGAGGCCGCCGAGCTCTACCGCCAGGCGCTCGCCGCCGACCCGCAGGACGCCGTCGCGCGCAACAACCTGGCCAACCTCGAGTTCGTGAGGGGCGGCATCGACGCGGCGGCGGCGCGCTACCGCGCGGGGACCAGCTCCACGCTGCCGACGGTCGCCGCCACCTCCTCCTACAACCTCTCGCTCGCTCACCTGCAGAAGTTCGAGTACCAGGCCTTCAACGCCGCCAAGTCGAGCGCCGACCGGCTCGCGCCGGAGCTCGTCGCCGAGTACGACCGCTTCAAGTACGACTCCGGAGACTACGCCGTCGTGGACCTGGGGTTGGCGCGCGACCAGGTGTGGGAAAAGTTCGCCGGCGCGGAGTCGGGCGTCGCCGCGCGCAACCTGCTCTACGGCGAAGGCACGGCGCGGCCCAGCTCGCTGCCGGGATCGCTCGCCAACCGCTTCCTGGTCTCGCTCGGCGTTTTCGCGCTCGCCGCCCTGCTGGTCGCACGCTGGCGCGGGCGCAAGGCGTTCACGCTGCGCTGCCGGCGCTGCGGCACGGCGTTCTGCCGGCTGTGCCACCTCGGCCAGGTGAGCGGCGGCCTCTGCTCGCAGTGCTATCACCTGTTCGTCGTGCGCGACGGGGTGTCGGCGCCGGTCCGCAACCGCAAGCTCGCCGACGTGCAGCAGTTCGACTTGCGGCGCGAGCGCCTCGCGCGGCTGCTGTCGGCCGCCTCGCCCGGGGCCGGGCAGGTGTACGGCGGCTGGACCTTCGCGGGCGCCGCGCTCGTGGTCGCGTGGTACGCCGTGCTGGGACTTTGGGCGGCGGGTCGCATCGTGCCCTTCACCGAGGTGCCGCGCGCGATCTCGCCCCCATGGCTGCCGCTCGGCGCGCTCGTGGTCCTGCTCGTGCTGTGGGTGGTCGCGTTCCGCTTCCGTCCCGGCCCGGAGGACCTGCCGCGCGCTGCGCCGCCGTCGCGCGGGGCGGGCACGGGGATGCGCCGGACGCGTCCGGCGCAGGGAGCCGCCTAGCCCATGGCGCTCCAGGGAACGATCAAGGACTTCGGGCTGCCCGACATCTTCCAGCTGATCGGGCTGCAGCGAAAGACCGGCATCCTGACGCTCTCGAACGACAGGGACAAGGAAACCGTGACCGTCACGTTCGAGAACGGCATGGTGGTGATGGCCGACTCGTCGGGGCGGCGGCTCGAGGACCGCCTCGGCAACGTGCTCGTGAAGCAGGGCAAGCTCAGCCGCGAGCGGCTCGAGGAGGCGCTCGGCGTCCAGAAGCAGACGCTGCAGCGGCTCGGGCACATCCTCGCGACCTCGTCCGCGATCACCACCCGTGACCTGCGCGACGCGCTGCAGGTGCAGATCGCGCAGATCGTGTTCCGTGTGTTCCGCTGGCGCGACGGCCGCTACCTGTTCAACGCGGCCGACACCGTGGACTTCGACCGCGAGAACTTCGTCCCGATGAGCGCGGATTTCATCCTGATGGAAGGGATCCGCATGGTCGACGAGTGGCCCATCATCGAGAAGAAGATCACGAGCTTCGACATGGTGTTCCGGCCGGTGGTCGACCCGTCGCTGATCGAGGTCGGCGCCGGAACGGGCCCCGACTCCAGCAGCTCCTCCGTCGACGCGCGCGGGGCGAGCGCCACCGGCAAGATCCGCCTGGGGGCGGAAGAGGAGCGCGTCTTCCGGAAGGTGGACGGCGTCCGCACCGTGCAGGCGATCATCGACTCGACGGGGTCGGGCGAGTTCGAGGTGTGCCGGACGCTGTTCGACTTCATGAACCGCAACCTGATCGCCCCCGCCGGCCGCGACAGGACGGTCCAGGACGAGCGGGCGGAGGCCTCGGCGGCCGCGCCGGCGGCGCCCGGCTACGCCGTGGCGGCGCTCGTGTCCGTGCTGGCGCTCGCGGGCACCTTGGTGCAGTGCGGCTCGCCGTTCGCCGTCACCGGGCTCGCCGGCGTGCTGCCCGGGACGCAGGACGTGGTGAAGGACGGCGTCCTGCAGACGCGGCTCGTGCGCCTCGAGCGCGCGATCGAGGCCTGGCGCGCCACGCACGGCCGCCCGCCGACGTCGCTCGACGACCTGGTGAAGGCGGGGCTCGTCGAGCGCTCCTATCTTTTCGACCCGTGGTCGCGCCGCATCCGCTACGAGGCCGACGCGTCGGGCTATCGCCTGAGCGCCAGCGATGAGCCGGGCCGTCCCGGCGCCAGCGTCGACCGGCGCGGCGGCCGCTAGGCCGAAGCCCGCGCGCTGACGATGGAGCGCCTGCGGCTCGGGATCGGCCGCGCCGCCGTCGGCAGCCAGGCGGCCGTCGCGGTCGGCAACTTCGACGGCGTCCACCGCGGCCACCAGGCGCTCGTCGCCGCGGCGGTCGAGCGCGCCACGCACGCGGGCGGCGCGGCGGTCGTGCTCACCTTCGACCCTCATCCCGTGCGCGTCCTGCGCCCGGACGCGGCGCCGGCGGCGCTCACGACGCTCGCGCAGAAGGAGGAGCTGGTCACGGCGCTCGGGATCGACCGGCTGGTGGCGCTCGAGTTCGACGCGCGCGTCGCCGCGCTCGAGCCCGCGGCCTTCGCGCGCGAGGTGCTCGCCGCGGCGCTCGGCGCGCGCCACGTCGTGGTGGGGGAGTCTTTCCGCTTCGGGCGCGGGCGCGAGGGCGACGCGCCGCGCCTCGAGGCGCTCGGCGGCGAGCTCGGCTTCTCGGTCCAGGTGGTGCCGCCGCTCTTGCACTCGGGCAGCCCGGTGAGCAGCAGCCGCGTGCGCGAAGCGCTCGTCGCGGGCGACGTGGGCGAGGCGGAGGCGCTGCTCGGCCGGCCGTACGCGCTCGACGCGCGCGTGGCGCACGGGGACGGCCGCGGCCGCGGCCTCGGCTTCCCGACCGCGAATCTGGCGGGCGAGGGTCAGCTGCTGCCGGCGCGCGGCGTCTACGCCGGCCGCTGCGAGCTTCCGGGCGGCGAGGCCTGGCCCGTCGTCGTCAACGTCGGCGAGCGGCCCACCTTCGGCGGCAAGGGGCTGGTGGTGGAGGCCCACCTGATCGACTACGCCGGCGATCTTTACGACGTCCGCGTGCGCGTCTCCTTCCAGGCCCGCCTGCGCGACGAGTTGCGCTTCGACAGCAAGGAAGCCCTCGTGGCGCGCATCCACGAAGACGTGCGCGCGGCGCGGGCGCTCTTGCTTCCGCCTGCCGCCGCGCGGAAGGTATAGTCGGCCATAAGTGAGCGAGCTCTCCGTGTCGAGCCGCGAGCGGGAGGGAGTCGTGCTCCTCTACCCGAGCGGCTTCATCAACGCCCACACCGTGCGCGTCTTCGAGGAGGCGCTGCAGGAGGCGATCGGCAGCGGGCGCTTCCGGATCGTCCTGAGCGGCCAGGGGCTGCGCTACGTGGCGAGCGCCGGCCTCGGCGCGCTCATGGGCGTGATCGAGGAAGTGCGCGGGAACGGCGGCGACATCCGCATCGCCGAGCTCAACGAGACGGTCCTGAACATCTTCGAGATGCTGGGATTCAATCACCTGTATCGCATCTTCCAGTCCGAGCAGGAGGCGGTGCTGAGCTTCCGGGACGGTGCGGGCGGCGGACGCACGGACGCGTGAGCAAGCCTCGCAGGCCGAGCCCGGTCCTGGTGCTGCGCGTCCCGAGCGGGACGGAGTTCCTGGCCACGATCCGCGACACGACCCAGCGCACCGCGCGGCTCGCCGGCTGCGACGCCGTGCTCGCGGAGCAGGTGGCGCTCGCCGTGGACGAGGCCTCCACGAACGTGATCGAGCACGCGTATCGCGGCGCTCGCGATCGGCAGATCGAGGTTCGCTTCCTGCTGACGGCCGGCGAGCTGCGCGTCGAGATCGTGGACGACGGCGCCCCGGTCAACCGTCGCGCGCTGCCCGAGGTCGACCTCGAGCGCTACGCGAGCGAGAGGCGCAGCGGCGGGCTCGGCGTGCACCTGATGGGCCGCATCATGGACACGGTCACGTTCCGGCGCACGCCGCACGGCAACGTGTGCTGCCTGGTGAAGCGGCTCGGTGCTGGCGGGGAGCTGCCGTGACGCTCCCGGTCGTCCAGAAGTGCCGCGAGGAGCTCTTGGCGCTCGACCGCGAGGGCCGCGAGCCCGCGCTCCACGCCCGCCTCTCGCAGCTCGTGTCGCTCCTCGACTTCGCGACGCGCCTGGTGTGGACGGCTCGCGGCGACGAGGTTCCGGACGCCGTGCTGGGCTTCGTGATGGGCGAGCTGCAGGCCTCGGCGGGCGTCGTCTACGTGGCCTCCGGCAAGCGCGGCTTCGAGCGGCGCGCGGCGCGCGGGCTGGTGCACCCCGCGCCCGAGGTCGTGACGCCGCGCGCCGGGGCGACGCACGCGTTCGTGCCCGGCGCCCAGGAGGCCGAGCTCGAGCAGGCGGGCATCGCCATGCTCTGTCCGGTGCTGCGAGCCGATCGGCCAGTGGCGCTCGTCGGGCTGGGACCACGCGAGGGGGGCCGGGGCTATTCGGACGAGGACCTGGAGTTCCTCGAGAGCCTCGCGGCGATGGCTGCGACGCCGATCGAGGCCGGGCTCACCGACGAGGAGCTGCGCCGCGTGAACCGCGACCTCTCGGTCCGCGTCTACCAGCTCCAGAACCTGTTCGACATCGGGCGCGCGCTGACCGCGACCTTGGAGGTGGAGGAGATCGAGCGGCTCGTGGTGACCACGGTGATGGGCTACTTCCTCGCGACGCGGGCCGCTCTCTACCACGCGGAAGGCGACGCGCTCGAGCTCGGCCACGCCCGCGGCGCGCGGCCCGGGGCGCTGCCCCTGCGCCTCCCCGGCGATCTCGCGGCGCTCTCGCGCGAGCTGCCGGGTCCGCGCCCGGCCGCCGACCTGCCCGCGGGAGCGCTGCGCGACGCGATGATGGCAGCCGACATCGCGATCGTGGTTCCGCTGCTGGCGCCCGGCCGGCTCGCGGGCCTGCTGGCGGTAGGCTCGCGTCCGGGCGCGCGGCCGGTCGCCCCCGAGGATCTGGACTTCGCGGCGGCGCTGGTCAGGCAGGCACAGGCGGCGCTCGAGGCCGCGCGACTTCACCGGATGCGCCTCGAGAAGGAGCGCCAGGATCGCGACCTGGTGATCGCGCGCGGCATCCAGCTCGGCCTGCTGCCCAAGTCGTCGCCGCGTCTGCCGGGCTTCGAGATCGCCGGAGAGAGCCGCTCGTGCCTGGAGGTGGGCGGCGACTACTTCGACTACGTGCCGCTCGCGGGGGACCGGCTCGGGCTGGTGATCGCCGACGTCTCGGGCAAGGGTACGCCGGCGAGCCTGATGATGGCATCGGTTCACGCGTGGCTGCGCGCCCTCGCCGGCAGCGAGCCGGCCGTGCGCGTGCTCGAACGCCTCAACCGCTTCGTCTACTCGAGCACCGAGACGAGCCGCTACGTGACGCTTTTCTACGGCGAGCTCGACCCGCGCAGCCGGCGGCTCGTGTACGTGAACGCTGGGCACGTGCCGCCGTTCCTCGTGCGCTCTGCGGGCGGCGAGGAGCGGCTGCGCAGCGGCGGGCCGGTGCTGGGCCTGCTCGAGGAGGTGACGCTGGAGCCGGGCGAGATCGAGCTCGGCGCGGGGGACCTGCTCGCGGCGGTGACCGACGGCGTCACCGAGGCCACGAGCCCGGCGGACCAGGAGTTCGGCGACGAGCGCGTGCGCCAGGTGCTCGCGGCGCAGGGCGGCGCCGGGGCGCGGGCGACGCTCGACGGGCTGATCGCCGCGGTGGACAGCTGGGCGGGCCCGGCCGGTTGCGGCGACGACCTGACTGCCCTCATCCTGAGGGCCACATGACGACCGAGCTCCGGCTCTTCAACACGTTGAGCGGCGAGGTCGAGCCGCTCGTACCGCTCGCGCCGCCGGAGGTCCGCTTCTACGCGTGCGGACCGACGGTCTACAACCGCGCGCACGTCGGGAACTTCCGGACTTTCGTCGCGGTCGACGTGCTGCGGCGGACGCTCGCGCACCTCGGCTACCGCGTCTGCGAGGTCATGAACGTCACCGACGTCGACGACCGGATCATCCAGCTCGCCCGGGACGCCGGCCAGGACCTTGCGAGCTTCACCGCCGGGCACATCCAAGCGTTCGAAGAGGACATGCAGGCGCTGCGCATCGAGCGGCCGGAGAAGATGCCCCGCGCGACGGACCACATCCCCGAGATGATCGGGCTGATCGAGCGGCTCGCCGCGCGCGGCCACACCTACACCGCCGACGGGTCGGTCTACTTCCGGATCGCCTCGTTCCCGGAGTATGGGCGGCTGTCGCGGATCGACGCGTCCGGGATCAAGGACGGGGCCCGCGTCGACGCCGACAAGTACGAGAAGGAGAACGCGCGCGACTTCGTGCTGTGGAAGTTCAAGAGCGACGAGCCGGCCTGGGCACAGTGGGACGCGCCCTTTGGCCGCGGCCGGCCCGGCTGGCACATCGAGTGCTCGGCGATGAGCATGAAGTACCTGGGCGAGACGCTCGACCTGCACGCCGGCGGCGAGGACCTCGTCTTCCCGCACCACGAGAACGAGATCGCGCAGAGCCAGTGCGGCACCGGCAAGCTCTTCGCGCGGCACTGGATGCACGCCCGGCACCTGCTGATCGACAACGAGACGATGTCGAAGAGCAAGGGCAACTTTCTCACCATCCCCGACCTCGTCGCGCAGGGCAGCAGCCACGAGGCGATCCGCTACGCGCTCGCGGGCGCCCACTACAACAAGCCCTTCAACTTCGGCCTCGAGACGCTGCAGCACGCGAAGGCCGCGCTCGAGCGCGTGCACGGCCTCGCGACCCGGCTCGACGAGGTGGCGGCCGAAGGCCCCGCGGGGCCGGCCGAGACGGCTTGCGCCGAGGCGCGCGCCGGCTTCGACGCGGCGCTCGCCGACGATCTCAACACTCCGGAGGCGCTGGCGGCGGTCCACGGCATGGTGCGCTCCGCCAACGCGCTCATCGCCGAGAACCTGCTCACTCGCGCGGGAGCCGCTCGCGTCAAGGCCGAGCTCGCCGCGATGGACAGGGTCTTCGGCGTGCTGCTGCCGACGAGCGCCGGCGACGCGCTCAGCCCAGAGGAGCAGGCGCTCTTCGACGAGCGACAGCAGTCGCGCAAGGCGCGGGAGTTCGCGCGGTCCGACGCGGCGCGGGCCCGGCTCGAGGCACTCGGCGTCGTGCTCGAGGACACCGCGCAGGGCACGCGCTGGCGGCGCAGGCGCTGAACGGCTCTCGGCGCGGGCCCCACCGCGGAAAGCCGGGCGAGAGCCTGGCCTGCGAGCACCTGGCCAAGAGCGGGCTGCGTATCCTGGCCCGCAACTTCAGGACCCGCGCCGGCGAGATCGACGTCGTGGCAGACGACCGGGGAACGCTGGTGTTCGTCGAGGTGAAGGAGCGCCGCGACGAGTCGCACGGAAAGGCCGTCGAGGCCGTCACGGCAGAGAAGCAGAGGCGCGTGGTGCGGGCGGCGCGGCTCTACGCCGCGAGCCACGGCCTATCGGAGTCGCCTGTGCGCTTCGACGTGATCGCGATCGACTGGGGCCTGGAGGGGCCGCGCCTGCGCCACGAGCGAGGCGCCTTCACGGCCGGCTAAGACGTGCCTGCCGCCGCCTTGGTTCCGGGAGGATGGAGCGGGAAACGGGATTCGAACCCGCGACTTCGACCTTGGCAAGGTCGCACTCTACCACTGAGCTATTCCCGCCCTGCGCCTGGATTTCAATCTAGCGGCGAAGCGCCATCCGGTCAAGCGCCTCGGCAGCGCCGCCTTGTTGAACCCCGCAACCCGAGTCCCGTATAGTGTTCCGCTGATGGCGGCGTAGCCAAGTGGTAAGGCGGAGGTCTGCAAAACCTCTATTCGCCGGTTCGACTCCGGCCGCCGCCTCCAACTCTTTCAGCGACTTCCGCGCGGCGCGGTCCGATGTCGGAGCTGGGGTCCCCGGCTTCGATCTTTCGGTAGAGCTCGGCAATCTTCGCGTCTGCTTCCTCCCAGGTGTCGGTTTCCGCGATGAAGCGGTAGCGGGCTCCATCGCCGCCGATCAGCTGTTCGTCGTCGCGGAGAACGACGGGGCACGGCCCGGCTGAGTCGAAGCGCAGCAGCAGGCAGTAGGCCATGCCCCGAACTATTCGCCACAAGCGGGGAAGTTGGCTGCTCAGCTGTGACGGTGCGACGTGGATCACAAGCCAGGCGACGGTGCAGGGTCCCCGATCAACCGTCAGTCGCTTGACGGTTCGGGCGCTCGACGCTCTGTTCGTGTTCCGTGGCCGCTCCGGCCAGGCCCGCGACGTACCGAGCCGCTTTCTCGAACTGATCAGCCGCGAAGTCTCGCGAGAAGGCCAGGCGAGGACCCAGGACAGTCACCTCGAATCCGAACGGGGGCCTGGTGCTTCCGACCACGTCGACAAACCAGCTGTCGGGCAAGAGCGCCGCCGCTGCCCCAAGCGCGTCCTGCTGGCTGTTGGTGACCACCAGGTGGCCGATTCTCACTTGCGCCATCGTTTCAACCGAAAGCGCGAACCCTATCACCACCCGTGTCTGAAGGGAACGCCCACCCTGCGATCTCCCCGCCCACTGGCCAGCCGAGGGGCTGTCGCCGGTGGGCGGGGTGATCGTGCCTGGCGCTAGTTGCGGGCGAGCGTCCAGGGCCTGTCGACGACGTCGGGCCCGTTCGCGGCGCCAACCAGGGTCGCGACGTCAGGGCCCGCAGTTCCCGTGAACGTGACCGGGGAGAGGCCAGGGCTCGTCACGGTGAAGGTCACCGTACCCGTCTCGCTGATTCGTCCCCCGACGACGCCCTGGCGCGAATCGTCCTGGTACGTGCCCCGGAGGTCGAGGCCGTCCTGGGTGATCGACACCCGGCCCTGCCCTTCCGACCACCGGGCGGTGAGGCTTCGCACCGGGATGTGCATGGACGTCGTGGAGGAGCCTGCTTCGGTGCTGCTGACGGTCAGTGTGGCGAAGAAGTCGCCCGCAGTGGCGTAGACGTGGGTGGCCTGCTCGCCCGTCGCAGTGGAACCGTCTCCGAAGTCCCAGTGGTAGGACAGGGAACCGCCGCTGGGGTCCGTGGCGGACCGGCCCTCGAGAGTCACCAACGTGCCGACGATCGCCCCGGCCGGCGCGATCTCGATCGTGCCGGCGGAGAAGACCGGGGAGGGCCCTGCCGCCGACATCCCTGAGTCCGAACCGCAGCCTGCCGCGATCACGGCGAGGCTCCCGACCACCGCCCTGACTCCCTGCAACCTGAATCGCTCGATCATGTCCCCCTCCTTGATGTCTGCGCACAACATCGGCTCGGAGGGCCGCGGGCGCCCTATCGAGAGCCTCACTTTTGGCTGACGAAGTGTCAGGATGGCCTGGCTTCAGCCCTGGCCTTAGACTCAGGGCCTGGAGGCGTCGGTGGCGCTCACCGTGCAGTTCGCCGGGTTCCTCTTCGACGAAGATCGGCGCCAGCTGCTCCACGGCCGTGAGCTGCTGCACGTCGAGCCAAAGGCCTTCGACCTGTTGGCCCTGCTGCTCTCGCGCCGGCCGAACGCCGTCTCGAAGGCGGAGATACACGAGGCC
The DNA here is from genome assembly GCA_036559805.1 of Vicinamibacteria bacterium. GTDB lineage: Bacteria > Acidobacteriota > Vicinamibacteria > Fen-336 > Fen-336 > DATBSL01. Next base: position 22,086 of record DATBSL010000090.1, on the reverse strand, counting down.
ATCTGGCCGGGCGCCCACGTGAGCGAGTCCTCGCTGCCTGGCCTCGTCGGCGACCTGCGCGCGGCGCTCGGCGACGACCCGAAGGAGCCTCTGTTCATCCGGACGGTGCTCCGCTACGGCTACGCTTTCTGCGGGGACGTCGTGCTCAGCAGCGCCGGCCCGGCGGAGGCTCCCCGATGGAAGGCCGTGTGGGCGGAACACGCGGTTCCTCTCCCCGACGGGGAGCACCTGATCGGACGGGGCGAAGACTGCCACATCCGGAGCGACTCGACGAGGGTCTCGCGCCATCACGCGCGCGTCCGTGTCACGTCCGATCGGCTCCTCGTCGAGGACCTCGGCAGCCGGAACGGTACCTGGGTGCACGGCCGCCGCCTCGAGGGCACGGCTGAGCTCACCGCCGGTGAGACGGTACGCGTCGGCCCCGAAGTGATCCGGTTCGTGGTTGCGACCGGCGACCAATCGACGATCGCGGAGTGAGGCGACCAGGGTCTGCCGGGCCGAGACTGCTGCAGATCCTACTTGCCGGTTCGACTCCGGCCGCCGCCTCCGATCTTTCCCAGCAGGTACTGATCGGCGATGGCGAGCGCCTCCGCATAGGTGCTCGTCCTCGCGACGACGAGCCATTCGACGTGCTCGTCGAGGTGCACGTTTTCACCCGCGCGCACGAGCAACGGAAAGCAGCCCCACTCGTCCGTTCCGAGAAGCACGGTGTACATGATCGGGTGAGTGTCGTCTCGAGCAGGGACTGGCGGACCTTCACGCTGTGACAGTTCCCTGCCTGTCACACTGGGCCCATCGGGAGCGGATCACTGGACTGCAGTCGGTGGGCTCCCGTCCACTCCCGAGGACAGCCGTCGCGGGGGAGTGGCCGAAAGCTCCTGCAATACCAGGCGGTTACAGGCGCGTGCCCGTGGCATTCATCCTGCAAAGCCCGTGAGAGTGAAGGCCGGATTGGCGTGAGGCGGCCTCGGAAGGAGCCATCGTGAGGAGAGCGGCGCTCGTCCCGACACTGCTGTGGATCGTGCTGGCCGGAGTTGACGTGGGGGCACAGGGGCTCGATCTCCGGATCGGCGGATTCATGCCCAGGATGCGCGACTGCGGCATCCCGTCGAACATCCCGGCGGAGTACACGCTGTTCCAGGACGTGTGCGAGCTCTACGTGGTCGACGCCAACGCGTTCGACGGGCTCTACGGCGGCATCGAGTACAACCACGTCGTCATGAAGAACGTGGAGCTCGCCGTTCACATCGACGGCTCCTCGGAGAGTGTCGACACCTTCTACCGGGACTACGAGCGGCCGAACGGGACCAACGTCTTCCAGACGCTGCGACTCCAGACGTTGCCCGTGGGTCTCACGGTGCGCTTCCTGCCGACGAGCAAGAGCGCCAGATTTGTTCCGTTCATCGGCGGCGGAGTCGACGCTGTCTTCTACGAGTACGAGGAGTTCGGCGACTTCATCGACTTCTTCGACCCGGAGCTGCCGATCTACCCGGACGCCTTCGTGGACGACGGCGTGGCGTTCGGGCTGCACGCGCTCGGCGGGATCCGCTTCTACATCAACCGGGACTTCGCGATCGTCGGTGAAGGCCGCTACCTGTGGGCGGACACCGACATGGGCGACGACTTCTCCCCTCAGGAGCCGGGGTTCGTGAACCGGATCGACCTGTCGGGATGGACCTGGACCGTTGGGCTTCACGTACGGTTCTAGCCCGCGAACTTGCTATCATTCCGTCATGAAGGTTTCGCGGCTCGGTGCTCTGTCCATCGGCTTGGTTGTCGGCTCCACGCTCGCCGGAGGGTTCTTCGGCGGCAAGGCGATCGCGGGGGGCGGGAGGCTCAACGAGCAGCTCCACCTCTACACCGCGATGCTCGGGGCGATCGAGCGCGACTACATGGAAGAGGTGGGGAGCGACAAGCTGGTGTCCGGCTCGATCAAGGAGATGCTGCGGACGCTCGACCCGCACTCGAACTTCTTCGAGCAGCGCGACTACCAGTCGATGCAGGAGCGCCAGAAGGGGCGGTACTACGGGCTCGGGATCACGGTCGTGTCCGTCGACGGCAACATCACCGTGGTGTCGCCGTTCGAGGGCACGCCTGCGCACCGGCTCGGGATCCGGGCGGGCGACGTGATCAGCAAGATCGAGGGCGAGGACGCGCGCGGGCTCAGCATCGACGACGCGGTGAAGAAGCTGCGCGGGCCCAAGGGCTCGTCGGTCAAGGTGACGATCGTGCGCCAGGGCTACGAGGAGCCGCTCGAGTTCACCGTGATCCGCGACGAGATTCCGCTGCACTCGGTGCCCTACTCCTTCATGGCGAGCAAGGACGTCGGCTACGTCCGTCTCACCGACTTCAACGAGACCACCGCCTGCCGCCCGGGCGAGGGCGACGACTGCGAGCGTGAGCTGGAGAAGGCACTCTCCGAGCTGCGGCGCGAGGGCGCCCGGTCCTACATCCTCGACATCCGCGACAACCCGGGGGGGCTCTTGGACCAGGCGTTCGCGGTCTCGAACCTGTTCCTGAAGAAGGGCCAGCTCGTCGTGTTCACGCGCGGCCGCTCGCGCCGCGACGAGTCGAACTACATCACCGAGTCGGACAGCCCCTGGTCGCAGGTGCCGCTGGTGGTGCTCACCTCGCGCCACAGCGCGAGCGCGAGCGAGATCGTGGCCGGCGCGCTCCAAGACCACGACCGCGCGCTGATCGTGGGTGAGACCACCTTCGGCAAGGGCCTGGTGCAGACGATCATGCCGCTCCGGAACGTGCGCGGCTACGCGCTCGCGCTCAGCACGGCGCGCTACTACACGCCCTCGGGCCGCTCGATCCAGCGCGACTACGCCGGTGCGCCGCTCGACGAGTACTACGCGCCCAAGGACCGCAAGGCCTGCGACCAGGGCGGCGGCGAGGCGAAGCTCACGGACTCCGGCCGCAAGGTGTTCGGCGGCGACGGCATCACGCCCGACTATTGCATCGAGGCCGAGACGCCGGCCAAGTTCGTCGGATACCTGATCGCCCGCCAGGCCTTTACCGGCTTCGCGCGCCGCTTCGAGGCCGAGCGCGGGCAGGGCCAGGCCGACATCGCGGGCACCGGCACGCGCTCGGGCAAAGCCTCGGACAAGGTGCGCATCGTCTCGAAGGACTTCCGCGCCGACGACGCGGTGCTCGCCGAGTTCAAGAGCTACATCGAGTCGCGCAAGCTGCGCCATACGCCGGCCGACCTCGAGGAGAACAAGCTCGCTCTGCAGCGCAACATCGAGGACGAGGTGCTGAAGCAGGTGATCGGCGAGGGCGAGGCCAAGCGCCGCAGCGTGAGCTGGGACCCGCAGCTGAAGAAGGCGCTCGAGCTCATCCCTCGCGCCGAGGTGCTGATGCGCGACCCCAAGACGTTCGTGGCGGAGCGGGCGCGCGAGAAGCAGCTCGAAGGCGCCGCCGCGGAGCTGCGCGCGCAGCAGTGAGCTCTGGGCCCGTGCCCGGCGCGCCCGACCCCGGGACCGGGACGCCGGCCGCGGCCACAAACGCGGGCCTGGCGTGGTAAAGTGGCGGGTTGAGATGCCCGCCGACATCGTCCTCCGGGGAGTCCGCGTCCACAACCTGAAGGGGATCGACGTCACGATCCCGACCCGCAAGCTGGTGGTGATCACCGGCGTCTCGGGATCCGGAAAGAGCAGCCTGGCCTTCGACACCCTCTACGCGGAGGGCCAGCGTCGCTACGTCGAGAGCCTGTCCTCGTACGCGCGGCAGTTCCTCGAGCGCATGGACAAGCCGCGCGTGGACGAGGTCTCGGGGATCTGCCCGGCGATCGCCATCCGCCAGCGCACGCTGTCGCGCAGCCCGCGCTCGACCGTCGCGACCGCGACCGAGATCCACGACCACCTCCGGCTGGTCTTCGCGCGCGCCGGGCGGGTCGTGTGCGATGGCTGCGGCGCGGAAGTCCGCCGCGACTCGGCGACGCTCGCCGTGGAGCGGCTGCTGCGGGACGGCGAGGGCGGCCGCATCCTCGTCGCCTTCCGGCCGGCCGAGGCCGGCGACGGGACGCTCTCGGTCGAGGCGCTGCTGGCGCTGCGCAAGCGGGGCTACACGCGCCTGCTGATCGGCGGCGAGGCGGTCGAGGCCGCGGACCTGGCGGAGCCCGTCGCGGACGCGCTGGTGCTCGTCGACCGGCTCCAGCTGCGCGAAGCGGACCAGAGCCGCATCGTCGAGTCGCTCGAAACGGCGCTCCGCGAAGGCGGCGGCCGCGCGGTCGTCGCGCGGCCGGGCCAGGAGCCGCTGCGGGTCTCGGAGCGCTTCGAGTGCGCCCGCTGCGAGCGGCCCGCGGTGGAGCCGCAGCCGCGCCTGTTCTCGTTCAACAACCCGTTCGGGGCGTGCCCGTCGTGCCACGGCTTCGGCAACCTGATCGAGGTCGACCTCGACCTCGTGGTGCCCGACAAGCACAAGAGCCTGGGCGCCGGCGCGATCGAGCCGTGGAACAAGCCCCACTATCGCGGGCTCCAGGCGCAGCTGCGCCGCTTCGCGCGCCGCCGCGGCATCCCGCTCGACGTTCCCTGGTCGTTCCTCGACGAGTCGCACCGCCGGCTGGTGCTCGAGGGCGACGAGGAGTTCTCGGGCGTGCTGGGCTTCTTCCGCTGGCTCGAGGGTCGCAAGTACCGCGTGCAGGTGCGCGCGTTCCTGGCGCGCTACCGCGGCTACCAGGAGTGCCCGGCGTGCGTGGGGGCGCGGCTGCGGCCCGAGGCGCTGCGCGTCAGGCTGGGCGGCCAGTCGATCCGCGACGTGTCGGCGATGACCGTCGGCGCGGCGCGGCGCTTCCTGGCCGAGCTGAAGCTGGCCGAGGCCGAACGCATTATCGCCGAGCGCGTGCTGCGCGAGGTCGACCGGCGGCTGGGCTTCCTCGAGGACGTGGGCCTCGACTACCTTAGTCTCGACCGGCCCTCCGCGACACTCTCGGGCGGCGAGTCGCAGCGCATAGCGCTCGCCGCGGCCCTCGGCACGGGCCTCGTCGGCACGCTGTTCGTGCTGGACGAGCCCTCGGTGGGCCTGCACCCGCGCGATACCGACCGGCTGATCGGGATCCTGAAGGCGCTCCGCGACCAGGGCAACACCGTGGTCGTCGTCGAGCACGACACCGCGCTAATCGAGGCGGCCGACCACGTGATCGACCTCGGCCCCGGCGCGGGCGACCAGGGCGGACGCGTCGTCTACCAGGGCGCAACCGAGGCGCTCGTGCACGAGCCACGCAGCCTGACGGCGAAGTACCTGCGCGGGGACCTGCGCATCCCGGTGCCCGCGCGGCGCCGCAGGGGCAACGGCCTGTCCCTGAACGTGCGCGGGGCCAACGTGCACAACCTGAAGGCGCTCGACGCGCGCTTTCCGCTCGGGGTCTTCACGGTGGTGACCGGCGTCTCGGGCTCGGGCAAGTCGACGCTGGTGCACGACGTGCTGTGCGCGCGGCTCAAGCGGCGGCGCGGCACCGGCGAGCGCGGCGGCCCGGTCGTCGAGGGCGCCGAGTACGTGGACGAGATCGAGATCGTGGACCAGTCGCCGCTCGGCCGCAGCCCGCGCTCGAACCCGGTCACCTACATGAAGGCGTTCGACGCGATCCGGGAGCTGTTCGCCGGAACGCCGGAGGCGCGCCGACTCGGCCTGGCGGCCTCCGACTTCTCGTTCAACATGCCGGGCGGCCGCTGCGAAGCGTGCGCTGGCGACGGACGCGTGCGCGTCGACCTGCAGTTCCTGGCCGACGCGTGGCTGGTGTGCGAGGCCTGCGGCGGCCGGCGCTACCGCGCGCCGGTGCTGCAGGTGAAGTGGCGCGGGCGCTCGATCGACCAGGTGCTCGACACGACGGTGCACGAGGCGCTGCAGCTGTTCGCGGGGCAGCACCGCGTGGTCCGGCGGCTCAAGGTGCTGGAGCAGATCGGGCTCGGCTACCTGCGGCTGGGGCAGCCGGCGAGCACCCTCTCGGGCGGCGAGGCGCAGCGCGTCAAGCTCGCGGCGCACCTGCTGCGGCGACCCGGCCCGCGCGTGCTCTACGTCCTGGACGAGCCCACGACCGGCCTGCACCTGGGCGACGTGGACGAGCTGCTGAACGCGCTCCAGCGCCTGCTCGACGGCGGCGCGACGCTCGTCGTGATCGAGCACAACCTGCACGTGATCAAGCAGGCCGACTGGGTCATCGACCTCGGTCCCGAGGGCGGCGCCGAAGGCGGCGCGCTCGTGTTCCAGGGAACGCCCGAGGCGCTTGCGAGCCACGGCCACGGCCACACGGCACGCTACCTGCGCGCGGCGCTCGCGCGCGTCGAGGATGCGACGGCCTGACGCCGCGCGCCGCGCCCGGGGTCCGGGCGGGCTCTGCTATCATCGGCTCATCATGAAAATGGAAGCCTTCGCGCTGGCCCTGGCCCTCGGAGTCTCTCCGGCGGGCGCGCAGGAAACGTTCGACGACCTGGTCGCCAACCTCAAGTCCCCGACGGCGCGCACGCGGCAGGAGGCCACACGCAAGCTGGGCGAGAGCCGCCGCCGCGAGGCAGTGGCACCGGTGTCGGCGCTGGTGCGCGATCCCGAGCAGAAGGTCCGGCTCGAGGTGGTGCGGTCGCTCCGCGCGCTGCGCGACCTCTCGGGCGTGCCCGCGCTCGTGACGCTGCTGCAGGACGGCGACCCGACCGTGCGCGAGGAGAGCATCTCGTCGCTCGTCGAGATGTACACGGAGCGGGACCGGACCGGCCCGGTCGGCCGCTTCCTCGAGACCTTCTCGGACGAGTACGAGCGCTCTTCGGTCCCGCCCTACACGGTGGTCGATCCGACGGTGTTCCGCGGACTCTCCGGCGCGCTGCGCGGCGACGAGAAGGCGGAGCTGCGCGCCAACGCCGCCTACGCGATCGGCATCCTCGGCGGCGGCAGCTCGATCCCCGACCTGGTGAAAGCCCTGCAGGACCCGGCGGGCGAGGTGCGCGCCGCGGCGGCGACCGCGCTCGGCAAGTGCGCGACCGCGGCCGAAGGCCGCGAGCTGATCCCACTGCTCGCCGACTCGAACACCACCGTGCGCAACCGCGCGCTCCAGTCGATCGGAGTGCTGCGCGTGCACGAGGCAGGCCCGGCTCTGCGCGAGATGTTCATGCAGAACCGCAGGCGCGAGCTCGGCACGCGCGTGCTGGCGTCGCTCGCGCGCACCGGCGACCCGGCGCAGGGCGACCTCTACCGCGAGCTCTTGTTCTCGAACGACCCGGAGCAGCGTCGGCTGGCGGTGGAAGGCCTCGGGCGCATCGCCGACAAGGGGATGCTGCCGGCGTTCAAGACCGACTTCCAGCGCGAGAAGAACGGCGACGTTCGCATCGCCTACGCGTTCGCGATCGCGAGGCTCGGCGACCGGGCCTTCCTCGACTCGCTGGTGCTGGCGCTCGGCGGCAGCGGCAGCACGGCGGGGCACGCACGCGACCTGCTGATGGAGCTGGGGCCCGGCATCGCCCCGGACCTCTACCTGTACCTGAGCGACCGCGACCCTGGCGTGCGAGGCGCGGTCTGTGACCTGCTGGCCGAGCTCGGCGACACGAACGCGATAGACCGGATCGCGCCGCTTCTGTCCGACTCGAACTCCCGCGTGGCCGACCGGGCCAACCGCGCGATCGAGAAGCTGCGCCGGGGGGGTGCTGTGCCGGCGCAGCAGTGAGCGGGAGTCGGGCCGCTGCGGCGGCGCTCTTCTTCGCTTGCGGCGGCTGCGGCGGAACGGGCTCGTCCTCGGGCACCACGAGCGATCCGTTCGCCGAAGCGCGCACGGCGCTCGCCGAGCGGCGCTACGACGACGTGCTCGCGCGCGTCGGCGACGCCACGGACCCCGAGGCCGCCTACCTGCTGGGGCGCGCCTGGGCCGGCAAGGCGGCCGCGGCCCCGGTGCCGACGCCGGTTCCCGGCGGCCCCGCGGGCGCTTCGAGGCTGAAGCCAGAGGAGGAGCGCGCGCTCGCCGCGTACGAGCGCGCCGTCTCGGCCCGGCCGGACTTCGTCGACGCGCAGATCGCGATCGCGGAGCTCCTGGCCCCGCACGCGCTCGCCGCGGTGGCCGCGGCCCCGCGGCCGCGCCCCGGCCAGCCTGCGCCACCGGCCGACCCGCTCGTCGAGCGCGTGCTCCGCAGCTATGGCACCGCCTTTCAGATCGACCTGTCGGGAACCGCGGCTGCCGAGGGCCTGATCGACTTCGCGACGCGCGCGGGGCGCCTCGGGGACGCCGACGCGGCCTTCCAGGAGCTGATCCGGCGCCGGCGCGAGGACGCGGCGCTGCTCGTCCGCTACGGAGACTTCCTGGCCGGCCCGGCGGGGAAGCCGGAAGCGGCGCTCGCGCAATACGCGCAGGCACTCATCTGGAAGCCGAACGACGACGGCACCAAGCTGAAGATGGCGAGCATCTACCTGGCACAGGCCGCCGAGCACCTGCGCAATCTGCAGTACGTGGCCGCGGAGGCGCGCCTCAAGCAAGCGAAGCGCTACACCGTCGACCCGGCCTCGCCCCAGGCCGCCCGCCTCGCGGAGCTCGAAAGCCGCGTGCGCGAGGTTCGTGGTCGCTAGCTGGGGCTGCGGCCGACCCCGTTGTCGTCGACGTAGATGAGGCCGCTCTCGGTCGGAGTGCCGGGCGTGTCGTACTCGGTGACGACCTGCCCGCCCACGATCAGCCGCGCGGCCGTGACGCCGCCCGAGGGCGTCGCCTGCAGGTGCGGATCATAGACGCGTACGAAGTGCGGGAAGTCGTTCGGCGGCCAATTGACCGGGACGTTCTGCACGAAGCCTTCCCAGAAATTCGGTCCGAAGCGCGTGTCGAGCAGGACCTGGTCGCCTTCGTTGCCGGCCGAGCGCGTGCGCATCCAGCTGCCGAAGAAGACTACGCGCGCGTCGCAGGTGTTCTGGTTGTTCAGGCAGCCCGCCGGCTGCCGATACTCGACCTTGACCGTGACGAAGCGTATCGGCGAGATGGCGGCCGGTCCGGGATCGGGGTCCTTCTGGAAATCGCAGGCCGGCCCCGTGAGCGCGAGCGCGAGGGCGGCTGCGAGGGTCCGCGAGCCTTGTCGCTGCATGGAACACGATGATAGCATCCGCCGCCGCCATGGGTGTTGCCGATCGTCCACTGGTTCTCGTGATCGACGACGACGACGCCCTCCGCCAGATCTGCCTGGACATGCTCCAGGCGCGCGGATACCGGACGCTCGGGGCGGCCTCGGTGGGGGATGGGCTGCGCGTCTTCGGCGAGAAGCGCCCCGCGGCCGTGCTGCTCGACCTCAAGCTTCCCGACGGGACCGGGCTCGACGTGCTGCGGGAGCTGCAGCGCCGCTCGCCGGTGACGCCCGTGGTCGTCGTCTCCGGCTTCGGCAGCGTGACCGACGCCGTCGAAGCCATGCGGCTGGGGGCGGCCGAGTACATCGAGAAGCCAGTCGCGCGCGAGCGGCTCTACGACGTGCTCGACCGGGCGCTCGCGCCGATGCCGTCGCGGGACCGCAAGGCGGCGGAGAAGGGCTCTGACGGCGCGCGCTACGGCATGGTGGGCGGCTCGGAAGCCCTGCAGCGCGTGTACCAGCTCGTGGACATGGTGGCGCCGACGCGCGCGCGTGTGCTGATCTCGGGTGAGCGCGGGACCGGCAAGGAGCTCGTGGCCCGCGCGATCCACGCGCTCTCGCCGCGGCGCGAGCGCGGCTTCGTCCAGATGAACTGCGCGGCGGTCCCGGCCGAGCTCGTCGAAAGCGAGATGTTCGGGCACGTCAAGGGGGCCTTCACGGGAGCCGTCTCCGACCGGCGCGGCACCTTCGAGACGGCTGACGCCGGCACGCTGTTCCTCGACGAGATCGGCGACATGGGGCTCGTGACGCAGGCGAAGCTGCTGCGCGTGCTGCAGGAGGGGCAGCTCACGCCCGTGGGCAGCTCGAAGAGCCGGTCGGTGGACGTGCGGGTGCTGGCGGCCACCAGCAAGAACCTGCTCGAGGAGATCGAGCAGGGCCGCTTCCGCGATGACCTCTACGACCGGCTGAACGTCGTCAACATCGCCTTGCCGCCGCTGCGCGCCCGGCGCGAGGACGTGCCGCTCCTTGCCGAGCACTACATACGCCTCGCGAGTGTCGAGAACGGCTTCAAGCCCAAGAAGCTGGCACCGCGCGCCGTCGACTTCCTCGCGCAGCTGCCGTGGCGCGGGAACGTGCGCGAGCTCAGGAACCTGATGGAACGGCTGGCGGTGATCGTCTCGCGCGACACCGTGAGCCACCGCGACGTGATGGAGGCGCTGCACATGACGGCGCCGCAGAGCGGCGAGGACGGTGCGCCGCTGCCGCTGCGCGTCGCGCGTGCGCGCTTCGAGCGGCAGTACATCCTGGAACGGCTCTCGGCCAACCGCGGCAACCTCGGCAATACCTCGAAGGAGCTGGGCATCGAGCGCACGAACCTCTACCGGAAGATGAAGTCGCTCGGCATCGGGCCGGCGCGGAAGCCCCGCTAGCCACGTTGTTGTTCGGATAATCCGGCGTTGCGGCCGCATCACATTCGGCCGTGGGTACGGAGTATCCACAGCGAAACAAGAAGCTGATTCGTCTCGAGTTATGGGAATGGTCACGGCTTGGCCCGTCCCGTGCATATTCGTGCGGTGAAGGGGGGGTCGCCTCCTCGACCGAGACGCTGCAGCGGATCGACAGCGCTTCGGGGCTGATCAGGGTTTGGAGGGAGCTCTGGTCGGACCCGTCGAGCGTTGCCGAAACGAGGCCCCGGTCGAAGACGCGATCCCTCTTCTTTTTTTGGGGCGTTCTTTCTTCTCGGGGACGCTGCGCCGCGTCCCCCAGACCCCCGCTCCGCTTAGCGGGAGTGAATCCCGCTCCGTGCCCGTTGCCGGCTTTGCCGCGACGTGAGTCGCGCGGTAGAGTCGTTTGCTTACGACGGAGGCGGGAGTGGCGAAGAAGGCGCTCATCACGGGGATCACGGGCCAGGACGGCAGCTACCTGGCCGAGCTGCTGCTGGAGAAGGGCTACGAGGTGCACGGGCTCGTGCGCCGCAGCAGCTCGTTCAACACCTGGCGCATCGACCACGTGCGCGACCGGCTGGTGCTGCACTACGGCGACCTCGTGGACCAGAACAGCCTGGCGCGCGCGCTCGAGGCGCTCGAGCCGGACGAGGTGTACAACCTGGCGGCCCAGAGCCACGTCAAGGTCTCGTTCGACATGCCGGAGTACACGACCGACGTGACGGCGATCGGTGTGCTGCGGCTGCTCGACGCGGTGCGCGACCTCGGGCTCAAGGCGCGCGTGTACCAGGCCGGAAGCTCGGAGATGTTCGGGCTGGTGCACGAGACGCCGCAGACCGAGAAGACCCAGTTCCACCCGCGCTCGCCCTACGCCGTCTCGAAGGTCTACGGCCACTACATGGCGGTCAACTACCGCGAGAGCTACGGGATGCACGTCTCGAACGGCATCCTGTTCAACCACGAGTCGCCGCGGCGCGGCGAGAACTTCGTGACGCGCAAGATCACCATGGGCGTCGCCGCGATCAAGCAGGGACGCGCGAAGGAGCTTCGGCTCGGCAACCTGGACGCGAAGCGCGACTGGGGCCACGCCCGGGACTACGTCGACGCGATGTGGCGCATCCTGCAGCAGGACCAGCCCTCCGACTACGTCATCGCCACGGGCGAGACGCACTCGGTCCGCGAGTTCTGCGAGGAGGCCTTCGGCAGCGTCGGCCTCGACTGGAAGGACTTCGTCAAGGTCGATTCGAAGTACTTCCGCCCGGCCGAGGTCGACCTGCTGCTGGGCGACGCGAGCAAGGCCCGCAAGGAGCTCGGCTGGGCCCCGAAGGTCACGTTCAAGGAGCTCGCCAGGCTGATGGTCGAGGCCGACCTCGAGTCGGCGGGGAAGAACCCCGACCGGCCGAGATAGGCTGCGGCGCGCTTCGCTTTACCCGCATCGGCCAGGGGTTTGGCGTCACCACGCGCTATTTCGACGTCGAGTCCGTGGTCGCCGTGCACGAGACTTCGGATGCCTACGCGGCTGGATCGGCGTGCCCGAACTGGAAGCACTACGGCCGCCGGCTGTCGTGCGCCGAAGTCGTTCTCGAGGATTTCTGCCGCCGCTGATGGCGCGAGGGCTCTAGCGCGTCGCGGCGGGGGAGCGGGCCTCGATGAGCGCGTCGAGCTCGGCCTTCAGCTTCGGCAGGATCTCGTCGTAGGTGTAGGCGCCCACCGTCTCGGTCTTCTTCTTCAGGTTGACGTGGGTGGGGCCGCACCAGAGGCCGAGGTCGGCGTCGTCGGTCTCGCCGGGGCCGTTCACGCGGCAGCCCATCACCGCGATCGTGAGCGCGTGGCGCTCGGCGTAGGCCGTCATCTCCTTGACCTTCTCGGCGAGCTCGACGAAGAGCTCGTTCTCGACGCGCGAGCACGAGGGGCACGAGATGATGTTGAGCTTGTCGTCGTCGAAGACCGGCACCGAGCGATAGCGGCCGGCCGCGACGTCCGCGAGGATCTGGAGGCCGACCGTCACCTCCTCGTGCTTGCGCGGGTTGGGCAGCGTCAGGCTCACGCGCAGCGTGTCGCCGATGCCGCGCGAGAGCAGCTGCTCGAAGGCGACGCGGGTCTTGATGACGCCTTCGGGCGGGATGCCGGCCTCGGTGACGCCCAGGTGCAGCGGCACGTCCGGGCGCGCCTCTGCGAAGCGGCGGTTGGCCTCGATCACCTTGCGCGGGTGAGAGTCCTTCAGGCTGACCACGTAGCGCTCGAAGCCGAGCTCGTCGAGGAAGCGGCAGTGCTCGAGCGCCGACTCGACCATCGCCTGCACGTCGTCCTCGGGGAAGCGCGCCTTCATCTCGGGGTCGACGCTGCCGCAGTTGACGCCGATCCGCATCGCGAGGTCGTGCTCGCGCGCCACGTCCACCAGGAAGCGGACCTTCTCCTTGACCGGCTTGTGCTTTTCGTGGTGCCAGAGGTGGCCAGGGTTGTAGCGAATCTTGTCCACGTGCGGCGCGACCGTCGCGGCCAGCCGGTAGTTCTCCTGCAGGTCCACGACGAGGTTGGCCTTCGTCTGGCGACGGACGGCTGCGAGCCCCTCGACGTCCTTCGGGCTGTCGACCGCGACCCGTACCAGGGCGCCGCCGGCCCCCCGGATCGCTTCGGCCTGCTCGACGGTGGCGTCGACGTCCTGCGTTCGCGTGGCGCACATGCTCTGGACCGCGATCGGTTGGCCCGAGCCGAGAGCGATGGAGCCGATGCGCACCTGGCGGGTGGGATTCCTCTTCATGCGACCTTTGATTTTATCAGACGGCTCAGCCGAGCGCCTCGAGGGCGCGCACGCCGCGGCGCATGGCAGTCGTGAAGGTGAAGACACTCAGGCACGCGGCCCCGGAGAGGGCCGCGGCCATCGCGACCTGCCGGGCCGCGGGGATGGGCAGGCCGCGGTACTCGTGCCAGAGGTAGATCGAAGCCGGCCACGCGAGCAGCCCCACCGTGGCGAGGATGTACAGGACGGCCAGCACCATGAACGCGACGCCCCCGTAGGAGCCCGCCACCTGGGTCGGGTTCTCGGCTGCGAAGCGGGGGTGCTCGGCGCCCATTCCGCAGGCGAGGCCGACGAGGCCGAGCGTCATGAAAGCGATGGCGCACGCCCCCAGCACCCGCAGGAACGGGCCCACGCCCAGCAAGTGGTTCGAGGCGATCGTGAGCGCCTCGGCGAGCAGCAGGATCGGCACGAGGCCCGTCCAGAGCTTCGACCACAGGAAGGACCTGAGCGAGACGGGCGACGTGCGCACGATCCAGAATGCCGCGCCCTCCGCCGAGACCGCCGGAAAGACGAAGCGCACCGCAACGGCGGCGGTCACGAACGCCGCCATCGCCAGGTTGACGAACGCGTACACGTTCTTGACCACGCGGCTCATGTAGGGGATGCGATCGAGGTCGAGGACGCGGAAGTTGTAGACGTAGATGAGCGCCAGCGCGACGAGCAGCAGCAGCTGCGACCACTGCGTCGTGTCGCGCAGGAACACCTTCAGGTCCTTGACGAGCAGCGCGCGGCGGGCCGCCGACATCGGCAGCGGGCGCAGCAGCCGATCGAGGGTGGCGAAGCGCGTGAAGCGCGCCTTGCGCGACTCCTGCGCCTTGCTCCAGGCGGCGAAGTGCTGGCGCCCGTAGGCCGCGCGGACGATCACGGTGAGCGCGGCGGCGGTCGTCCAGAGCGCGCCCAGGTGCAGGGCGTCGATCTCGCCGCGCAGCGCCGCGAACAGGCTCTCGCCCGCCCAGAACGACGGCAGGAAAGGCGTCACCGGCGACTGCAGCGTCGCGAAGAAGGCGGTCACGTCGGGCAGCGACTGGACGCTCAGCAGCCGCTCCGGGCGCAGGAAGCGAATCAGCAGCACGAGCCCGACCGCGAACAGCAGGCCCATCAGCATCAGCACGTCGCGCGCACGCCGCGCGGGAAAGACACTCACGAGCCCGAGTGTCACGAGGCAGCCGAGCGCCGTCGGGATCACCACGAACGGCACGACAGTCATGAGCGCGGTCAGGTAGTAGCCGGCCGGCGCGCAGCGGGCGAGCCCGAGCCCCAGCAGGACCGGCAGCACGAAGGCCACGACCATCCAGCCCGCCTGGGAGGCGGTCCGCGCGAAGCGCGAGTAGAAGAGGCGCGTCGCGGGGACCGGCGCCGGCAGCAGCAGGCGCAGGTCCTCCGACAGGAAGAAGGTGGAGAGCGCGCTCACCAGGGCGCTGAAGGCGACGAAAGAAAGAAAGGTCAGGAACAACCAGCCGAGCCCGAGCCGGATCAGGTAGTCGCCGAGCTCCTCGTAGTCGAGCAGCTGCCAGGTCAGCCAGAAGGCGATCGCGAAGATGGCGCCCGCCACCACGAGCCCGATGCCGCCGAACAGCGCCGCCCGCAGCCCGTCGCCGGGCTCGCGTCGCCGCGCGCGGTTGCGCGCGCTCCAGAGAAGCGGCATCAGCAGCCAGGGGAAGGCGTACGTCACAGCTCGATCTCCTGGAAGGCGCCGCCGCCGGTGAGCTTCAGGAACACGGACGTGAGCTGCGGGTCCTCGGTGCCGGCCAGGGCGTGCAGCTCCGGCACCGTGCCGCGCGCGATGATGCGGCCGCCCTGGATGATGCTGATCACGTCGCACATCTGCTCGGCCACCTCGAGCGTGTGCGTGCTCATCAGGATCGCGACGCCCTTGCCGCTCATCACGCGGAAGACGTCCTTGATCAGCCGCGCGCCGCGCGGGTCGAGCCCGACCATCGGCTCGTCGACCAGCACTGCGCGCGGCCGGTGCAGGAAGGCCGCGCACATCACGAGCCGCTGCTTCATGCCGTGCGAGAAGCTCTCGATGAGCTCGTGCGCCCAGCCCGAGAGCTCGAAGAGCGCGAGCAGCTCGCGGGCGCGCTCCTCGACCGGCTCGCCCTCGAGGCCGTAGAGCCCGCCGTGGAAGCGCAGGAACTCCTGCGCGGTGAGCTTCTCGTAGAGGTAGGGCCGGTCGGGGATGAAGCCGAGCGCGCGCTTGGCTGCGTCAGGCTTTGCCGCGAGGTCGTGGCCGTCGATCGAGACCCGGCCGGACGTGGGCTTGAGCAGGCCCGCGATCATGCGGATCGTGGTGGTCTTGCCGGCGCCGTTCGGGCCCAGGAAGCCGTGGATCTCGCCCGGCTCGACCGCGAGGCTGACGCCGTCCACGGCACGGAACGCGCCGAACGTCTTGACCAGCGACTCGACGCGGATCACCGGCGGCTCCGAGGAGGCTGGGACCAGCAGCCGCGCAGGCTCCCCTCGCGTCGCGGCAGGGGGATCTCGAGCGGCCGGAGCTCGGCGGTGTTGGTTCCGACCAGCATCGGGACCGTGCCCGGCCGCTCCTCGACGCTCAGCAGCTCGAGCTTCGCGCGCCCGATCAAGCCGATGATCGCGGCCTGGCGGTCGAGGCCGCCGCGGGCGAGCCGCAGGTGCGTCGCATCGGCGGGGAACTGGTTCAGCGTCGGATCGACCGGGAGCCAAAGCCCGCGGCCCGAAGGCTCGCCGACGAAGACCTCGGGCCATGCGTGGTAGTAGAAGGCGCCCCGCAGGTAGACGAGGCCGACGGCGACCCGCGCGGGCAGGCCGAGCGAGCGCGCCATCGCGACGTAGAGCGCCGTGTGCTCGTTGCAGTCGCCGATCCGCGTGCGCAGCACCTCGCGCGCGCTCGGCAGGCTCACGGTCGGGCGCTTCTCGATGATGTCGTGGACGTGGCGCACCAGCCGCTCGGCGCGCAGGCGCGCGCTGCCGGCGCCGGCCGTGGCCTTCTCGGCCTCGGCGCGGATCTCGGGCGCGTCGCTCTCGAGGAAGGGCTCGGGGCTTCGGTAGCCGTCGAGGCCGGCGGGTGTCGGCAGCGTGGCGCGATCGCGCGAGTCCACGACGTCGAGCGTGCCGTCGCGGTGGGTCTGCCCGTCGCCCTCGAGGTCCCCGGCGTCGAGGCCGGCGAGCCCCTCGATCCGCACACGGAGGCGCACGACCGCCATCGGGTCGTCGATGCGCTTGCCCCCCGCGGGAACGAGCGCGCTCGCCTCGAGCATGTCGGCCTGGACCGCGCCGGGCACGGCGAGCGCCTGCGCCTGGGCCTGCGTCTCGCGCACCACGAGCAGACCCAGCGGGCTCTCCTCGCGCACCACCTCGCCGACGTCCGTGATCCACGAACGCAGCGTGATGCCGGCGACGCGGCTCTCGACGCGGAAGGCCGGGATCGGGCGGCCCGCGGCGCTCACGACCTCGCGTGCCTGCACCTCGACCGTCATCGGCTGGTTGCGGAGCGTCGCCGGGTCGAACACCGAGACCACGTGCTTCTGCCCCGGCTCGAGCCCGCGCGCGGCGAGCGCACGCGGCAGGTTGAGCGAGAGCGCCGGCGGCTCCGGCAGGTCCCGCGCTTCGCGGCGCTCGCCCGCGGCGTTCCGGATCACGAGCTCGAGGCGGCGGCCGTTCAGGATGCCTTCCACCTCGGTCGGGCCGGTGCCGGGATCGAGCGCGAAGGAGAACCGCCGCAGCTCGAAAGCGCGCGTC
Source organism: Vicinamibacteria bacterium (assembly GCA_036559805.1). Lineage (GTDB taxonomy): Bacteria > Acidobacteriota > Vicinamibacteria > Fen-336 > Fen-336 > DATBSL01. The sequence continues at coordinate 5,104 of DATBSL010000090.1, read as the reverse complement.
ACCTCGGCACGGCTCGTCATGCGCACCGGTGTCGTGGCGCCGAGGAGCGCCATCAGCAGCCGTGCGTCCTCGCGGATCTCGTAGCCGTCGTCCGTGGGTGTGGTCTGGCCGACCGAGTAGCCGATCTTCTCGCCGCGGTAGTAGATGCCGCGCCAGTGGGCCGAGCTGCCGTAGCTCGCGAGGTCGGCGGCCAGCGCCACGGGTGTCGCGGAGAAGGCCCGGCGGGCGATCACACCCATCTGCACGAGCCAGGCCGCCACCACGAGCAGGGCCAAAAGCCGCGCGGCCGGCGCGGGGAGCGGACGCAGGAACCTCACGCGGTCCGCGCGCCCCAGAGGCTCATCGGCCGTCCATTATAGACTCGCGGTCTGGTGGATCCCTCGCGGGTCGAGATCGTGCTCGTGCGTCCGAGCCGGCCGGCCAACGTCGCTGCGGCGTGCCGTGCCATGAAGAACATGGGGCTCGCGACGCTGTGGATCGTCGGGGCGGAGCCGGGCCAGGACGACGCCTCGGCTCGCGGGCTGGCCTACGGCGCCTGGGACGTTCTCGACGGCGCGCGTCGCGCGCCGAGCCTCGAGGACGCGGTCGCGGGAAGCGGCGCCGTCGTGGGCACGAGCGCCCTCGACGTCGAGCGCGCCTGGACCCCGCGCCGCCTCGCGGCCGAGGCGCATGCTCTCGCCGGCGGCCGGGCGCTGAGCCTCGTCTTCGGCCCCGAGGCCACCGGGCTCACCGCGGCGGAGCGCGACCTGTGCCACGTGCTGGTGCGGGTCCCGTCCCACCCGGCACAGCCCTCGCTCAACCTGGCGCAGGCGGTGCTGCTGCTGGCGTACGAGCTGCGGCTCCAGTTTCTCGCGGACGGCGCCCCGCCGGCCGTGGGCGAGGCGCGCGCCTCGTCTGGGGACGTGGAGCAGGCGCTGGGCGAGCTGCGCGACGGGCTCCTGGCGATCGGCTACCTGGACGCGCTGAACCCCGAGCACATCCTCTCGGAGCTGCGCGGGCTCGTCGCGCGCGCGCGCCCCACGCCGCGCGAGGTTGTGCTGCTCCGTGGCCTCGCACGCCAGGTGGCCTGGGCGGGCCGCATTGCGCGCGAACGCTCCGGCACCGGATAATCCTCCGGGGACGAGGGAGATGGCGACGGACGAGACGCACGGCGGCCAGGAGACGCCGCACGGCTTCCAGGTGCCGCGCCTGCTGCGCGCCGCCGAGGTGTTGTGCGCCGACGGCCGGGTGCTGCGCGGCCGCGTGTTCCTGCCCGCGACCGCGGCCTCCCACCCGGGCGCGATGCGCGCCGAGGAGTGGATGAACGACACGCAGGCGTTCTTCCCGTTCCTGCCCGACGGCGAGGGCAGCCCCGTGATCCTGAACAAGGAGCAGCTCGTCGTCGTGACGGTCGCCGCCTCGGCGGACCGCGACGAGACGCAGGAAGAGGTGGGCGCGCCGGTGCGGCGCGTGAGCGTCGAGTGCGGGGCGCTGCGCCTCGTGGGCGACGTGCTGCTGGACCTGCCCGCGAATCACTCGCGCGTGCTCGACCTGCTGAACCGGCCCGGCGCCTTCCTGAACGTGCGCGACGGCGAGCGCCACCACCTGGTGGCGAAGGTCCGCATCACGCGCGTGATGGAAAGCGCGCGGGCCTGAGCGGGCCCGGGGGGAGAGCGGCCATCGCCTCGCGCACGAAGGGCTCGGGCGGCGAACGCGCGCTGCTCGTCGGCCTGTCGCTCGGGTCGCGCGAGCGCGCCCGCACCGAGGCTTCGCTCGAGGAGCTGGCGCAGCTCGCGGAGAGCGCTGGCGCGCGCGTCGTCGGCAGCGCGCACCAGGAGCGCAAGCGGCGCGACCCGGCGACGCTCGTCGGGCGCGGCAAGGTGGACGAGATCAAGGAGCTCTGCCACGAGCAGGACGCGAGCCTGGTCATCTTCGACGAGGACCTGTCGCCCGCGCAGCAGCGCAACCTGGAGAAGAGCCTCGACCGCAAGACGCTCGACCGCACCCAGCTGATCCTGGACATCTTCGCCCGCCGCGCGCGCACCCGCGAGGGCAAGCTGCAGGTCGAGCTGGCGCAGCTCGACTATCTGCTGCCGCGGCTCGCGGGCAAGGGCGTGCTGCTGTCGCGGCTCGGCGGCGGGATCGGGACGCGTGGCCCCGGGGAGACCAAGCTCGAGACCGATCGCCGCCGCATCCGCCAGCGCATCCAGTCGGTGAAGCGCGAGATCGAGCACGTGCGGCGGGAGCGGCACACGCGGCGCGAGGCGCGCAGCCGGCGCGAGGCGCCGGTGGTGGCGCTCGTCGGCTACACCAACGCCGGCAAGTCGACGCTTTTCAACGCGCTGACGCGCGGCGGCGCCGCGGTCTCGGATCAGCTCTTCATGACGCTCGATCCGCTGGTGCGCAAGGTGCGGCTCGGGCCCGGCCGCGAGCTGCTGCTCGTCGACACCGTTGGCTTCGTCCAGAAGCTCCCGCACGCGCTGGTGGCCGCTTTCCGCGCGACGCTCGAGGAAGTCGTCGAGGCCGACCTGCTGCTGCACGTCGTGGACGCGAGTGCTTCGGGCGTCGAGGAGCGCGAAGCGGCGGTCGACGCGGTGCTGAAGGAGATCGGCGCCGGCGAGCGGCCGACGCTCTTGGTGCTGAACAAGGCCGACCAGGCACCCCCCGAGCGGCTCGCGGCCCTCGCGGAGGCGCGCCCGGGATGCGCCACGGTGTCGGCGCTGCGCGGCGAGGGCCTCGCGGCGCTCCTGGAGCACGTGGCCGGTCGGCTGTCGCTCGGCGCGCGGCGGGTGACGCTGCGCTTCGCCGCGGGCGACACGCGCGCGATCGCCCAGGTGTACGCCTCGGGCCGCGTGCTGAGCCACGAGGTGGAGGACGGGCAGGTCCGGCTCGACGCCGAGCTGTCGGAACGCGCGCTCGAGCGTTACCGGGAGCAGCTGCGGTGACGCGCCGGGCGGCGCTCGTCGCACTCGTGGCGGTGACGCTCGCGAGCCTGGCCTGCGCCAAGAAGCTGGCGCCGCCGCCCCCCGAAGGCGAGCCGTACGTGTTCCCTGTGCCGCGGCCAGGGGAGCAGCCGGCGTCCGAGAACGCCACCCTGCAGCTCGCCTGGCGCGAAGTCACCTCGGGGGACACCGTGGGTGCGGTCAAGCGCTACGAGAAGCTGCTGCGGCACCACCCGGAAAGCAGCGCGGCCCGCACGGGCCTCGGCTACGCGCGGCTGCGCGCCGGGCAGCTCGACCCGGCGTCGCAGGCGTTCGCGACGACGCTCGAGAGGCTGCCGCAGGACGTGCCGGCGCTCGTCGGCGCGGGGTCGGTGGCGGTGCGGCGCGGCGACCTGGAGGGAGCCGTCGTGCTGCTCCGGCGCGCCTCGAGCGCTTCGCCGGAGGACGTCCTGGTGCGCAAGCGTCTCGCCGCGCTGAAGCTGCAGGTCACCGACCGGCGCATGTCCGAGGCGGCAGCGGCGCTCGAGCGCGGCGACACGGAGTCGGCGGCGATGGCTTACGCGGCGGCCCTGAGCGTCGCGCCGGAGGTCACGGGTGTGCGCCTCGCGCTGGCGCAGGTGCTGGCGGACCGCGGCGAGCGCGAGGCGGCGATCTCGGTCCTCGAGGCCGACCCGGCCGGAGAGCGCCTGGTGCTGCTCGAGCTGGGCCGCCTGCTGAGCGAGGGCGGCGAGTACGCGCGGGCGCTCGAGGTGTACACGCGGATCCTGGCTCACGGGCCGGGCGACGAGGAAGCGCGGGCCGGGCAGCGGCGCGCCCAGGAAGGGCTGGAGGGCCAGGCGATGCCCGAGGAGTACCGCGCGATCCCGGATGCGGCGCGCGTCACGCGCGCGGACCTCGCGGCGCTCGTGGCGCTGCGGGTCCAGCGCCTGCGGCGTGCCGGGCCGGGCGAGCCGCGCGTGGCGGTGGACATCTCCGGCTCCTGGGCGCGCGACCAGGTCGCCCGGATCCTCGCCCTCGGGATCATGGACGTCTACCCCAACCACACCTTCCAGCCGAACGCGATCGTGCGGCGCGTGGACCTGGCGCGCGCGGTGGCGCGTTCGCTCGACGTCCTGCGCTGGCCTTCCGGAAGTGCTCTGCCGCCTTCGGACATGTCGCGCTCCCACCTCGACTTCGTCGTCGTCGAGCGCGTGCTGGCGGCCGGCCTGATGGGCCTCACGCCCGCCGGCACGTTCGAGCCGTGGCGCCCCGTGTCGGGCCGCGAGGCGATCGAGGTCGTGGACGCGCTCGCCCATCTCTCGGGCTCCTAAATCGGTTACCATCCGCCCCGAGGGAGGTGAAATGGACGAAAGGGAGCTGCTGCGGAGCGTACCGCTCTTCTCCGAGCTCTCCGACGTCGACGTGGCGAGCCTCGCGCGCCTGGCGTCGCGTCGCAACTACCCGAAGGACACCGTCGTGTTCTTCGAGAACGAGGAAGGCGACTTCTTCTTCACCATCGTCGCCGGCCGGATCAAGGTCACGATCCTGGGCGACGACGGCCGCGAGATCATTCTGTCGATGCTCGGGCCCGGGGACTTCTTCGGCGAGATGGCCCTGCTCGACAACGAGCCGCGCTCGGCCACTGCGATCGCAGTCGAGGAGAGCGAGCTTCTGTCGCTGCACCGGACCGACTTCCAGAGCGTGATCGGCGACAACCCGGCGATCTCGAACGCGCTCATCAAGGTGCTCACGGCCCGGCTGCGCCGCGCCAACCACCAGATCTCGACCCTCGCGCTGCTCGACGTCTACGGCCGCGTCGCGCGCGTGATCCTGGACATGGCCAAGGAGGAAGGCCGCCGCCTGAAGGACGGCCGCATCGCCTTCCGCCGCGCCACCCACCAGGAGCTCGCCAACCGCATCGGCACCACGCGCGAGACGGTCACGCGCATGCTCAAGGACCTGGAACGCCAGGGCCTGGTCAAGGTAGAAGGCCGCGAGCTGGTATTACAGCCCGGCTTCGAGCGCGCCTTCGACTAGCCACGGCGCGCTTCCTCCAGCACCACGGGGACTGCCTGCGTTCTGTCAAGCCGTTTTTGGGGGGGTGCGGGGGGGATCACGCAGCGACCCTCAGTGACGCGTCGTAGGGAATGCCTCGCTTGAGCGCGGCGACGGTGATGTTGAGCAGCCGGTCGCCGACTCCCCGT
>DATBSL010000089.1:0-2004 GCA_036559805.1 Vicinamibacteria bacterium | reverse complement strand
GGCCAGACGCTGCGGCAGAACGGCGACCTCGCCGGCGCCATCGCCGCCTTCGAGAAGACGGTCGAGCTCGATCCCGAGAAGCGCGAGGCGTACTACGCGCTCGGCACGGCGCTCCGGCAGCAAGGCAGCGTCGCCCGCCGGGCGCGTCCGCCTTCCGGCGCCGGCGACACAAAGAGCCCCGCCGACGACGCCTATGCCCGCGCCACGGCCTCCCTCGAGCGCCGCGAGCTCGCCCCCGCGCGCGACGCGCTCGCCGAGGCCGTGCGCCTCGACGAGGGCCACGCCGACGCCCACCGCCTGCTGGGCTTCGTGCTCGGCCAGCAGGGCGACTTCCCGATGGCGCTCTCCCACCTCGAGCGCGCGGTCGCCCTCCGGCCCGAGTCCCCCGAGGGCCACTGCAGCCTCGGCATCGCGCTCTGGTACAGCGGCGCGAGGGAGAAGGCGGTCGCCGAGCTGCGCCAGTGCGTGCGCCTCGATCCCGCCGCCGGCGACGGCCACGCCTTCCTCGGCATAGCACTGCGCGACACCGGCGATCTCCCGGGCGCGCGGGCGAGCCTGCAGCGCGCGATCGCCCTCCTGCCGCCCACCGCGGCCGTCTACGTGGACCTCGGCATCACGTACCTGCGCGCGGGCGACCTCGACAAGGCGCTCGGACAGCTCGAGGCCGGGCTGAACCTCCCGCCGCCTTTCGTGCCCGCGCCGGACTGGGGATCGGCGGCCGCTGCCGTGCGGCAGGCCCTCGCGAAGAGCCCGGGACGCGCCGAGGCGTGGAGCGTGTTGGGCCGGCTGCTGGGCCGGCAGGGGGCGGGCGGCAGCGAGGTGGCGGCCGCGTTCCGCGAGGCCGTGAAGCTTCGGCCCGACTACGCGGAAGCCCACAACAACCTCGGCCTCGTGCTGATCCAGTCGGGCGACGACGCGGGAGGCATCGCCGCGTTCCGAGAAGCCGTTCGGCTGGACGCGGGCTACGCCGACGCGCACGCGAACCTCGGCGCGGCGCTCGTTCCCACCGACGCCGAGGAAGCCGTGCGCGAGCTCGAGAAGGCCGTCGAGCTGGCGCCGGGCTCGGTGAAGGCGCGCTTCAACCTCGCGGCCGCCTACGGCGCGAGCCCCGCTTCCGGCTCGGCCCGGGAGATCGACGAGCTCCGGAAGGTGATCGAGCTCGACCCGTCTTTCGCCCGGGCCCACACAGCGCTCGGCAAGGCGTACCTGCGCGAGGGCAAGGTCGCCGAGGCCGTGACGGCGCTGCAGGAGGCCACGCGCCTCTCCCCGGAGAGCGGCGAGGCGCGCTACCAGCTCGGTCTCGCGCTCGCGCGTGCCGGCCGCAAGGACGAGGCGACCTCCGAGCTCGCGAAGGGCCGCGAGCTCGCGACCGCGGACGACCGCGACAAGACCGCGACCCTCGACGTGCTCGAAGCGCGTGCGGCGCTCGAGAAGGGCGACCTGGCGGGCGCTCTCGCGAAGCTGCGGCATGCGCTGCTGCTCCGGCCCGACTCGTTCGAGGCCCAGAGCGCGCTCGGAACGGTCCTGGAGAAGCAGGGCGACGTGGCCGGCGCCCGGGCCGCGTACGAGAAGGCGCTGGAGCTCTACCCGGCCGACGCGGTCGCGCGCGCGGGGCTCGACCGGCTCACGAAGCCGGCGCCCGGCAGCGCCGAGACGGCAGCCGCCGGCCCTGGCCCAGTCGCGAGACCCGCGACCGGGCCGGACGACCCCGCGCAGGTGGAGGAGTTCGAGCGCTACATCCGCGATGCCCGCTACGCGGAGGTCGAGCCCCTGCTCGCGGCGTACGTCAAGGACAGGCCCGAGTCCTCCTGGGGCTGGTACGCGCTGGGCTACGCGTACTTCGCGCAGCAGAAGGTGGGCGAGGCGATCCGCGCTCTCGCCCAGTCGCTCCAGCTCGACATCAAGAACGCCGAGGCGCACAAGATCCTCGGCCGCTCGCTCATGATCATCGGCCGGTTCGACGCCGCGCAGCTCGAGTTCGAGGAAGGGATACGGCTGAAGCCC
>DATBSL010000088.1:0-9582 GCA_036559805.1 Vicinamibacteria bacterium | reverse complement strand
GGGAATCATGGCGGTCGCCAAGGTCACGGAGATCATCTCGTCGTCCACGAAGAGCTTCGAGGACGCGGTCGAGAAGGGAATCGCGCGGGCCGACAAGACGCTCAAGAACGTGCGCGGAGCCTGGGTCGCCGGCCAGAAGGTGGTGGTCGACAAGGGCAAGATCACCGAGTACCGCGTGACGATGCGCGTCACGTTCGTGCTGCAGGACTGACGCTCGGGCGACTATCGTTCGAGCCGGAGGCCAACGAGCGGCGCCAGACTCGCCGGCGATCGGCCAGCGAAGTTCAGGCCACGAGCTCGCGGAGGGCGTCCTGCCAGGGGCGCAGGGTCGGCAGGCCGAGCGCCCGGTAGCGCGAGGCGTCGAGCACCGAATAGGCCGGCCGGCGCGCGGGAAGCTGCAGCGAGGCGGCCGCGATCGCCTCGACGGGGCGCGCGAGCCCGGCCGCGGCGAGCGCGCTCGTCGCGAGCTCGTGCCACGAGCACGAGCCTTCGTTCGTGACGTGAACGAGGCCGCGCGCGCCGGACCGCGCGAGCTCGACGAGTGCCCGCGCCAGCTCGGCCGCGAAGGTCGGCGCGAACACCTGGTCCGCCACCACGCGCAGCGGCTTGCCCGCGCGCGCCTGCGCGAGGATCCGGTCCACGAACGAGCCGCCTTTCTGCGCCGAGCCGCCCCGGCCCAGGACACCGCTCGTGCGCACGACGAGGGCGGCGGCCCCCGAATCGAGCACGTTCCGCTCGCCGAGGAGCTTCGACTCGCCGTAGGCCGAGAGCGGTCGTGGAGCGTCGTCCTCGCGGTAGGGCCGGGCCGAGGCGCCGTCGAACACGTAGTCGGTCGAGACGTGTACGAGGAGCGCGCCCGCGTCGCGCGCGGCGCGCGCGAGCAGGCCGGGGGCGTGCGCGTTCACGGCGAAGGCGCGCTCGCGCTCGCTCTCGGCGGCGTCGACGCGGTTGTACGCGGTGGCGTTGAACACCACGTCGGGCCCCACGCGCGCCACGAGCGCGGCCACGGCCTCCGCGTCGGTCACGTCCAGCTCGGCGCGGCCGCCCGCCCAGGCGAGCTCGTCGCCGAGCCGGGACGCGAGCTCGCGCCCGAGCTGCCCGGCCGAGCCCGCGACGAGCGCCCTCACGCGCCGATCTGCTCGGCGAGCGTGAAGTCCCGGGTAGTGAGGCCGGAGGCGTCGTGGGTGCTGAGCGTGAGCGTTACCTTCGAGTAGCGGATGTCGATGTCGGGGTGATGGTCCATCGCCTCGGCCAGGTCGGCGACGCGGTTGACGAAAGCCAGCGAGCCCTTGAAGTCCGGGAACGAGAAGCTGCGCGTGATCGCGCTCCCTCGCCGCTGCCAGCCCGGCACGCGTGCGAGCCGGCTCTCGATCTCGCTCTCGCTGAGAGGGGTCATGGTCGGTCCTCCGTTCTCGCGGGCGCCGGCCGGGGCTTCAGGCCTGCGGCGCGGGCTCGTTGCGCGGTCGCCGGCGGCGGCGGCGACGGCGGCGGCGCCGATTGCCGTTGCCGCCCTCGGGCGCGGCCTCGGCCCCCGGCTCGGCCGGCGCGCCGCCCTCGGGCTCGGGCTCGTGGGGAGACGCGACGAAGCCCCGCCACTCGTCCGCGAGCTCGCGCCCGTCGGGCCCGCCGTGGATCTCGAGCCAGCGCAGCGCGTCGTCGAAGTAGCTCTTGGCGGCGATCTGGCGGCGGGCCGGCGCGGGACCGTGCGCCTCGCGCAGCCGCCGCTGCGCCAGCAGCACGAGCCGCAGCCGCTCGAGGTCGCGGCGCGCGAACGGCAGCAGCAGCGGCGGAGGCGGCGCGCCCGGCTCCGGCGCGGGCTCGGGCTCGTCCTCGGCGCCCAGCTCGCGGAGCTCCTCGGCGATTTCCTCGGGCGTGGCCGCCGCCTCGTCGGCGGCCAGATCGGTGCCGCCCGGCTCGACGCCGTCGGCCGAAGGCTCGTGCCTCCGCCGCGGCGTCACGGCCACGCGCCGCAGCGGCACGCCCAGCGGCACCAGCAGCGAGCCCATCAGCAGCGCATTCGAAAGCGGCTCCGCGCCCGCGAGGGCCGCCTGGCGGTGCGCGTCGAGCCGCGCGAGCGAGCCGACGAGCGCCTGACTCGCGCCGGCGATCGCGCGGTCCGCCTCCGGCAGCAGGTACGCGAGCAAGCCGTGCTCGTGCAGCATCTCGAACGTGCGCTGCGAGCGGCCCTGGCGCAGGATCTTGTAGAGCTCCTCGAGCACGCGGGCCGGGCTGCTGCGCACGATCTCGCCGCGCAGGAAGCGGATCGCCTCGACCGTGTCGCGGTCGATCGTGAAGTCGAGCCGCGCCGCGAGCGCCACCGCCCGCAGCATCCGCACCGGGTCCTCGCGCAGGCGCTGCACGGGGTCGCCGATCGTGCGGATGACGCGCGCCGTGAGGTCGTCGATGCCGCTCACCCAGTCGATCACCGAGAAGTTCGCGATGTCGTAGAAGAGCGCGTTCACCGTGAAGTCGCGGCGGAAGGCGTCCTCTTCGGGCGTGCCGAAGGTGTTGTCGCGGCGGATCAGCTGGTCGCCGGCCTCGGGCTCCGCCGCGCGGCGGAACGTCGAGACCTCGATCACCTTGCGCCCGAAGCGCACGTGGGCGAGGCGGAAGCGGCGGCCCACGATGAAGCAGTTCCGGAACAGCTTCTTCACCTGCTGCGGGTGGGCGCTCGTGCCGATGTCGAAGTCCTTGGGCCTGCGCTCGAGCAGCAGGTCGCGCACGCCGCCTCCCACGAGGTAGGCGACGAAGCCGGCGTTCTTCAGCCGGTAGAGGACCTTGAGCGCCTCGGGGTCGATGTTCTTGCGCGAGACGTTGTGCTCGGGGCGCGACAGGATGCGGGGCGCGACGTTCCTGGGGGAAGCCTCCACCAATTCATTATACGGCGAGGCTCGCGGGGGCCGTTTTTCGACGATTTCAGGCCCTTTTCAAGCACTTCCGCTCGCGATCAGCTCTCGACTCCTCACAGGCGATGTCAAATTTCAAGACCTGACCCCCGTCTCGACGTGTACCACCACGCGCCCATGAGCGCGCTCCACGCGAAAGCGCGCGCCTTCGGGAAAGAGGCCCGGGTCGCGGAAAGGCGGCAGCGGCCGGGCCGGATCGCGCACGAACAGCTCACCCTGCGGCACGAGCGCGCGCACGAACAGGAGCTCGCGCCACTTGAGCTCCGGGATCGAGAAGCCGCCCGCCACGCGGACGACGTCGGCGAAAGGCTCCTGTTCGAGCTCGGGCACGTCAGCGCTCCGCCTGCCGCAGCTTGCGCGCGAGGTGCTCGAGGAGCGTCAGCTCCTTCGGCGTGAGGTCGATCCTCTGGACGAGCGCCCGCCAGTCGGCGAAGTACGCGGCGGTGTTGGCCCGAGGCAGGGCCGAGACCGCGACGAGGCCCGCCTCGAGCAGCTCCAGGAGCGCTTCCTTCTGGTCGTGCGTCGCGAGCGCCCGCGGCTCGTCCGCGGGACGCAACCGGGCACGGCGCATCTCGTACGCCGCGATCGCGACGGCATGCGACAGGTTGTAGGAGGGCTGGGCCGGGTCGGATGGGATGCCGGCCGCGCGACCGCAGAGCGCGAGCTCGTCGTTGGTGAGGCCGTTCGTCTCGGGCCCGAACACGAGCGCTGCCGCCGCGTCGGGCGCGAGAGCGGCCACCTCGGCCGCGGCGTCCCGTACGTCCACCGGCGAGGGCCCTTCCGAGCGCCGGCGTCCCGTGAACGCGTAGGCGCGCGAGACGTCGCGAAGCGCCGCGCGCAGGTCGTCGAAGACGCGCGCGTCCTCGAGCACGTCGTGCGCGCCCCAGGCGGTGCGCCAGCACTCGACCGTCCTGAAATCGCCGGGGGCGACGAGGTCGAGGCCCGCGGCGCCGGTGTTGCGCACGACGCGCGCGCACGCTCCCACGTTCGCGGAGGTTTCGGGCCGCACCAGCACGACGCGGACGCGCGGCACGCGCTTCAGCCGGCGGTGGGGTCGTCGCCCGTGCGCTCGGCGTCGGGCCAGTGGCGCAGGAAGCGCCTGACGCGCGGGTTCTGACGGCAGTACTCGACGAGCAGCGCGCGCAGCCGCGTGCGGTCGGCGTCCGACATCTCGACGAACTGCAGCCCCGCCCCCGGCGGCAGCGACTTCGACGCGAGCGGCGCTCCCTGGGGATGCCACCACGCGACGCGGCAGCTCGCGCGGAAGGGGATCTCGGAGCCCGGCCAGGGCACGGTGATCTCGATCACCTGGTTGACCGGCAACGCCTCGGCCCGCTCGACGAAGGCCCCGGTCAGCCCGATGTCGATCAGGAACACCTCTTCGCTGTGCGTCGCCGAGGCGAGCGACGCGCGCCTCACGAAGGGAATCCGAAGCTGCTGCAGCACCCCTTCCGGGGGCGTCGGGTCCCGCACGGACGACGGGGCCGGGGTCATGACCTTCCGGCACGCTAGCACCCGCGCCGCTCGAGTGTCAACGCGCGTTGACACAGTTCCGACCGGTATGCTTGAATCGCCGCGAGAGACAGGCATCTCCTTTTTCTTCTGTCTCTTGGAGGGTTGCTCGCTTGCCTGAGCAGGTCGCGGTCCCCACGCTCGTGATGACCGGAGGCCCGCTCGACGGGACCGCCTACCCGCTGCCCATCATGGAGCGCGAGGTCGTGATGGGCTCGAGCATGGACGCGGGCGTGCAGATCATGCTCGGCAACGTGGAGCCCTTTCACGCCAGGCTGACGTTCAGCGGGTCCGGCCTCGCGATCGCCGACGCCGGCAGCGCCACGGGCACGTTCGTGAACGGCGAGAAGGTCGAGGGCCAGCAATCGCTGCAGGCCGGCGACCGCATCTGCCTCGGTCCTCCCGGCGCGAAGGGCAGCGCCAAGCTGCTGGTGCTGTTGCCGGCGGGGGGGGCATCGGCGGGAGCCGCGCCCGCGCTGTCGGGCGGTCACGCGGTTCCCAACTTTGGCGAGGGCCCGACGTTGTCGTTCGGCGACGACCCGGGCGGGGCCCCGACGTTCGATCTCGGCGCCGTGGCTGAAGCCGGATACGCGGGAGACCAGCCGCTCTTCTCAGAGCCGTTGCCGCCGCAGGTCGCGTTCGAGCCGATGCGCCCCGCGCCGGCTCCGGCGCCTCAACCTTTCCCCCCTCCGGCTCCCCGGCCGGCACCCCCGCCCGAGCCGCCGCCACCGCCCCCGCCGCGTCCCGCACCGCCGCCCGTCGCCGCGCCCCCACCTCCGCCCCCACCTCCGCCACCGCCCCCGCCGGCCCGCGCGGCGGCGGCCGAGCCCGCGAGGCCCGAATACAACTCGGAGCTGCCTTCGATTCCCGTGGAACGCGAGCCCGAGGAAAGGGAGTTTCCGACGCTCCGACCGTCCCGCCCCGCCGGCAAGCCGGCAGCCGGAAAGGGCAAGACCAAGGGAAAGCCGAAGGCCAGGGGCCGGGGCTTCGCGTTGCCGCCCCTCCCGGTCGTTCCGATCGTCGGCGGCGCCGCGGCGCTCGCTCTCGTCGGGGCGCTCGCCTGGTACTTCGTGATGCGCAAGGCGCCGTCCCCCGAGCTCGCGGGTGTCGCGCCCCTGACCGTGGGCGCAGGCGATTCCGTGACGCTCACCGGCAAGAACTTCGGCGCCGACGCCGCGGCCAACACCGTGCTCTTCGGGCAGCTGAAGGCGCAGGTCACGGAAGCGAGCGCGACCGCGATCAAGGCGGTCGTGCCTGCCGGGGTGAAGGCGCAAGTGCCGGTCGTGGTGCAGACGGACGAGGGCCGCTCGAACGCGATCAGCGTCACGGTCCGCGGCGAGGCCACCGCGACGGCCGTCTCGCCGGACGTGGCGCTCGCGGGACAGGTCGTGCTGGTGCGCGGCGAAGGGCTCGTGGGACAGGCGCTGCAGGCTACGGTCGCGGGGGTCGAGTCGCCGTCGGTCGAGGCGACGGCCGAGGGCGCCAAGGTGACGATCCCGAACGTCCCGCTGCCCGAGGGCTCGAAGGCGAACCTGGTGCTGAACACCGGCAGCGGGCCTGCCAAGACCTTCGAGATCTACATCGGACGGCTGCCGCTCGTGACCGAGGTGGCCCCGAAGCACGGATCGCTCGGGGACACGGTGGTGCTGACGGGGCGCGGCTTCGCCGCCGATCCGCTCGCCAACGCCGTCACGTTCGCGGGCCAGCCGGCGCTCGTGGTGCAGGCCAGCGCGACCTCGCTCACGGTGATCGCGCCGGCGCCAGCCGCCGGGGAGATCCAGCCGGAGCTGCCGATCGTCGTGACCGCGGGCGGCCGCGCGTCGACCTCGCACGCCGCGTTCAACCTGCAGCGCGGGTCGAGCTCGGGCTACCTGCCGCGCTTCTTCGCGGCGCCCGTGGTCGAGTTCCCGGGCTCCGGCTACGCCTTCGTCTCCACGGAGCTCGGGCCGGTGCTGCTCATGGGCGGCCCCGCCGAGACCGGAACGACGGCCCAGAGGGCGGTCGCGCTGGCGGCCGCGCTCAACGGGCTCGTGTCGAACGCGCAGGCGAGGCCGCCCGCCTTCGAGCTGCGCGAGCGGCCGCTGCCGGGAGTGGGCGTCGTCGGCGACGTGCGGACGTTCCTGGTGCCGACGCCGGACGACGCGGCCGCCTACTCGAAGAACTGGGAGACCGGCCGCGGCGAGGGCAAGCGAGTCGCGCAGGCGGCCGTGGCGCGCCACTGGGCCGCGCTGCTGCAGGACTACTACGGGCTGTTCCTGTACCGCCAGCGCCCGCTGCGGCTCGCCGCGATCTCGCCGCGCGGCAAGGTGTTCACCGAGATCTACGGCGAGGCGAACCGCCGCGCCTCCGGGGGCTCGAACGTGCCGACCAGCATCGTGCTGCCGACCTCGCAGAGCATGGCGAGCGGGCTGCGCGTCGCGGCGCTCGTCGTCTCCGGCGACACCTCGCGCGCCGCGGTGGCTGTCGAGGGCCGCTGGGACGGCACCATGGAGGATCCGGACCTGGGCAAGCGCATCTTCACGGTCCAGATGCGCCAGGAGGCCGGGAAGCTCGCGGGCACGCTCACCACGATGCGGGGCTCGGTCGAGCTGCGCTCGCCGGTGCGCGACATCGTCTTCAACAGCGGCAGCCTCGGCTTCACCGTCAACCTGCAGGGCACCGCCTACAAGTTCCGCGGCACGCTCGAGAACAACACCGTCACCGGGACGATCGAGCGCCCGGGCAAGCCAGGAGTTCCGTTCACGCTCCAGTTCGCGGAGTAGCGGCGTGGCGCGCGTCGTCTCCGGGCTCGATCGCCTGCTCGAGCGGCCCGAGCCCGTGCGCGGGCTGCGCATAGGCCTCGTCTGCAACCCGAGCTCGATCACGAGCGAGCTGGTCCACGCATCGGTTGCGCTGCGCGAGCGCAAGGGCGTGACGCTCGCGGCGCTCTTCGGCCCCGAGCACGGCATCTCGGCCGACGCGCAGGACCTCGTCGAGGTCGGCCACTCGCGCGACCGCGCGTCCTGCCTGCCGGTTCACAGCCTCTACGGCGAGACGCGCGTGCCGACGGCCGCGATGCTGCGCGACCTGGACGCCGTGGTCTACGACCTGCAGGACGTGGGCTCGCGCTACTACACGTTCATCTACACGATGCTCCACGTGATGGAGGCCTGCGCGCGCGACCGCAAGCGGGTGGTGGTGCTCGACCGGCCGAACCCGCTCGGCGGCGAGAGCGTCGACGGCAACCTGCTGCAGCTCGAGTACCTCTCGTTCGTGGGCATGCACCCGCTCGTGGTGCGGCACGGCATGACGAGCGGCGAGCTGGCGCTGCTCTTCAAGCACGACCTCGGGCTGGACGTCGACCTGCAGGTCGTGAAGATGAAGGGCTGGCGGCGGCGCATGCACTTCGAGGACACGGGCCTGCCGTGGGTGCTGCCCTCCCCCAACATGCCGACCGTGGACACGGCCTTCGTCTACCCGGGCGGCTGCCTGATCGAGGGCACCAACCTCTCCGAGGGACGCGGCACGACGCGGCCCTTCGAGCTCGTGGGCGCGCCCTGGCTCGACGCGCAGGCGCTCGCGCGCGCGCTCGAGGCGGAGCGCCTGCCGGGCGTCGGCTTCCGCGCCGCGGCGTTCACGCCGACGTTCCAGAAGCACGCCGGCCAGCTCTGCCAGGGCGTGCAGCTGCACGTCACCGATCGCTCCCGCTTCCCCGCCTTCCTCGCGTACCTGCTGCTCGTCCACCACGCGCGCCGCCAGGACCCGTCCCGCTTCGCCTGGCGCGATCCGCCCTACGAGTACGAGCGCGTCAAGCTGCCGATCGACATCCTGTGCGGCACCGACCGGGTGCGCAGGACGATCGAGGACGGCAAGTCCCCGCGCACGCTCGCGCGCGGCTTCGCCAGCGACGCGGCGGTCTTCCGCAAGCGCCGGCGTCCGCACCTCCTCTACTGACGCCGCTCCCGCCGGCTTGAGCCTCTCCCCCTACCTGCGCTTCTCGCGTGACGAGTGGGCGGCGCTGCGCGCCGACACGCCGCTCACGCTGACCGAGGCCGACCTCGACCGGATCCGCGGCCTCGTCGAGCGCGTCTCGCTGCGCGAGGTCGAGGAGGTGTACCTCCCGCTGTCGCGCCTGCTCAACCTGTACGTCGGCGCGGTGCAGGGGCTCTACCGCGCCACCAGCACCTTCCTCGGCCACCACGAGCAGAAGGTGCCGTTCCTGATCGGGCTCGCCGGCAGTGTCGCGGTCGGCAAGAGCACGACGGCGCGCGTGCTGCGCGAGCTGCTCGCGCGCTGGCCGAACCACCCGCGCGTCGACCTGGTCACGACCGACGGCTTCCTGCTGCCGACGCGTGTCCTCGAGGAGCGCGGCCTGCTGCGGCGCAAGGGCTTCCCCGAGAGCTACGACGTGCGCGCGCTCGTCGGGTTCGTGCGCGACTTGAAGGCCGGCAGGGACCGCGTCACGAGCCCGGTCTACTCGCACCTCGTCTACGACATCGTACCCGGGGCCGAGATCGTGATCGATCAGGCCGACATCGTGATCGTCGAGGGCCTGAACGTGCTGCAGACCGGCCCGGCGCTCGCGGGCCAGCCGCGCCTCTTCGTCTCGGACTTCTTCGACTTCACGGTCTACGTGGACGCCGCCACCGACCACGTGCGCAGCTTCTACGTCGACCGCTTCCTTGCGCTCCGCGGCACGGCGTTCGCGGACCCCTCGTCCTACTTCCACCGCTACGCGTCGCTCTCCGACGACGAGGCGACCGAGACCGCGCTGCGCATCTGGGACGAGATCAACGAGCCCAACCTGCTCCAGAACATCCTGCCGACCCGCGACCGCGCCGACCTGGTTCTGCGCAAAGGCAAGGACCACGCGGTCGAGGAAGTACGGCTGCGAAAACTCTGAGCCTCATGGCCAGGCAACGGGCGACCGGCAGCGGACGCACCGCCATTCCTGGCCACTGCCACCAGGGGGTCCAGGGAGGACGAAGTCCCCCCTGAATAGGAATGCAAGCGTGGACTCAGCTCGGACTTGGGGCGCCAGTAGTACTCACCCGGTCCGGTACATAGCCATCGCTTTAGGTCCGTAGTCGTGCTCGGCCAGGTAGAAGTTGTGGGTTCGGCACATCATGCGCAGGTTCTCGGGCGTGTGCCCGCCGCCCAGGCCGAAGGGGTGGAGGTGGTGATA
>DATBSL010000087.1:0-3038 GCA_036559805.1 Vicinamibacteria bacterium | reverse complement strand
TGCGCAAGGACGCGATCCTGTTCGAGAACGCCTACACGCACTCGCCGCTGACTCTGCCGGCGCACGCCTCGCTGCTCACGGGCCTGCTGCCGCCCGAGCACGGGGTGCGCAACAACATCGGCTATCGGCTCGAGCCGGCGCACGAGACGCTGGCCGAGGCGCTGCGCGCCCGCGGCTATGCGACGGGCGCCGCGGTGTCCGCCTTCGTGCTGCGGCGCACCACCGGCGTCGGCGAGGGCTTCGACTTCTACGACGACGTCGTGTCGGCCGCGGGCGCCAAGGCCGTCGGCGAGGTCCAGCGCCCGGGCCGCGAGACGGTCGCGCGCGCCCTCGACTGGCTGCGCGGCGTCCAGGGCCGGCCCTTCTTCCTGTTCCTCCACGTCTACGAGCCGCACACGCCCTGGACGCCGCCCGACGCCGAGCGCGCCCGCTACGGCGCGACCTACGAGGGCGAGGTCGCCGCGGCCGATGCCGCCGTCGGCGCGCTCATCGACGGCTTGCGCGGCCTCGGACGCTACGACGAGGCGCTCGTGGCCCTCGTCTCGGACCACGGCGAGGGGCTCTCGGACCACGGCGAGCCGGAGCACGGCATCCTGCTCTACCGCGAGGCGCTCCACGTGCCGCTGATCCTGAAGCTACCTCGCTCGGCGCGCGGCGGCACGAGCGAGCCGTCGCCTGCGGGGCTGCGTGACCTCGTTCCCACGCTCGCGGCGGCGCTCGGGCTCCCGGCTCCCGCTGCGGCGCGTGGGCGCGACCTGCTGGCGCGTGCGGGCGCGCAGGCCGCCGGCGTCTACAGCGAGACCTACTACCCGCGCATCCACCTGGGCTGGAGCGAGCTGCGCTCGCTGACCGACGCGCGCTACCAGCTCATCGACGGCCCGCGGCCCGAGCTCTACGACGTGGTGCGCGACGCGGACGAAACGCGCGACATCCTCGCCGAGAAGCCGCAGGTCGCGGCCGCCATGCGCGCGGCGCTGGCCGCGTCCGCCTCCGACTTCAAGCCCCCCGCGCCCGCGAGCCGCGAGGAGCGCGAGCGTCTGCAGAGCCTCGGCTACCTGGCGGGCGGAGCGGCCGTCCCCGACGCCCCGGGCAGCGCGCGGCCCAACCCGCGCGACCGGATCGCGAGCTACGTCGCGGCGCGAGCCGCCTTCGCGCTCGTCGAGCAGGGCCGCGACGCGGACGCCGTGCGCGCGTTCGACCGCGTGCTGAAGGACGAGCCCGGCTTCCTCGACGTGCTGACCGAGCGTGCCGCCGCGCTCGGCCGGCTCGGGCGCTACCGCGAGTCGGCGGCCGCGTACCGCGCCGCGATCGAGAAGGCCCCCGAGCTTCTGGGCCCGTTGTCGCTCACGCTCGCGCGCGTCCACCTGGAGATGGGCGACGTCGCCGCCGCGCGCGAGGCCGCGCGCAAGGCGCTCACCTCGGAGAGCGACGCCGCCCACGAGCTGCTCGCGACCGCAGCGCTCGCGGCGGGCGAGCTCGACCTTGCCGAGCGCGAGGCGGCACAGGTCGCGAGCGACCCGGGCGCTCGGGCCCGCGCGAGCGTCGTGCGCGCCGAAGTACTGTCACGGCGCGGACGCCCCGAGCAGGCGCTCGAGCTCGCCGACTCCGTGCGCCGCGAGAGCGCGGGGCTCGGCCCCGTGCCGTGGCTAGACTTCGTGCGCGGCGACGTGCTCGCCCGGCTCGGCCGCCACGAGGAGGCCGAAGCCGCCCTGCGCGAGGAGATCCGCGCGTTTCCGAATCACGCCCGCGCCTACGCCAGCCTCGCGATCGTTCGGGCGCTGCGCGGCGCGCCGCTCGCCGAGAGCCGTCAGCTGCTCGTCGAGATGAGCCGCGCCGCCCCCGGCGCGGGATCGCGGGAGCTCGCCGCGAAGGCGCTCGCCTTCATTGGCGACGAGCAGGGGGCCGCGGGCTGGCGGGCACGCTAGCCACGAGCACACGCACCTCGCTCGCCAGCTCCTCGCTCACGATCGAGTGGCCGCGCGGGCTCAGGTGGCCCGCTCCGTCGATCGCGACGTCCGTCAGGCGCAGGCCCAGACCTCGAAAGCGCTCCGCCATGTCGAGCACGCGGATGCCGTCTTCTTCCAGCTCGTCGAAGAAGCGCTGCAGCAGCGGCGTCTTGCGGCGGAACGTGAAGCGGTCGGGAAACGCGACGACCAGGAAGGCGATGCCGCGCTCCAGGCACATGGCGCTCATGCGGCGCACGAGCGCCCGATTGACCGCAATCACCTGCTCTTCCTGCTCCAACGCCTCGGCGAAGCGCTCGCGCCAGTGCAGGCCGCCCGGGGGCCGGGGCTTCGGCACGACGCCCGTCAGGCGGTTGAAGAGATGCGAGTGGTCGGCGAGCGCGCGCTGCGCGTGCCACGCGAGGCCGTGGCTCAGGCTGCTGGCGTCCAGGACGAGGTCGCCACTGACGAGCCGGAACCTCGGCTTGGGAGTGGTCCCGTCGTAGAGCGACACCGGCATGAGCGACTCGGCCAGGTCGTTGGCCATGCAAAACGCGAGCACCACTACGTCCGGCTGGAGACGCAGCGCTTCGCGCTCCAGCACCAGCAGCTCCTGGTCCGGACCGTACCCCTGCACCGCAAAGTTCCCGACCTCGATGCCGTCCTCGCGAGCGTCGAGTCGGCTGCTGAAGGTGTCGTCGTCGGAGACGCCCAGGCCGAAGGCGATCGAGTCGCCGAGCACGACGACCCGCAGGCGCGACGTCCGCGGCAGCTCCAGCACGCGGCCGCGGTAGCCCTCCTCGTTGAGGGTCACGCGCTCGCCGGCGAGCATGAGCGACGACTGGCGCCGGGAGGCCCAGCCGTAGGTCGCGGAGAAGACGTGCGGGCCGCGCGCGTTGCCGACGTAGTCCGGCGCCACGAGCCGGGCGGCCAGCTCCAGGGCCGCCAGCAGAAGCGTGAGGAGCAGCGCGCTCGTGACCGCCAGCGCCGCGCGCCCACGCAGGAAAGCCACCAGCGCGCGGCCTCCGCTCGGGGAAGCCACGCTTGTCAGTTGGCGTTCTGCCATTGCTCTCTAGTGTACAGTGCAACTGAACA
>DATBSL010000086.1:0-6897 GCA_036559805.1 Vicinamibacteria bacterium | reverse complement strand
TCCGGAACGAGTTGAGTGTGGGAGGCGCAAGAGCTGCGACCGGCACCCCGTCATGTACGCGTTATAGACTAGCGTCACGCATGACCGGAGCGAGCCTTCCCTGCCGCATCGCGCTGGCCATGGCGCTTTTCGGGGCCTTTTCGGCCTGCTCGATCCGCAAGACCGCCGTCAACAAGCTGGGCGACGCGATCGCCGAGACCGGTTCGAACTACGCGTCCGAGGACGACCCGGAGCTCGTGGGCGACGCGGTTCCCTTCGGGCTCAAGACCATGGAAGGGCTGCTCGAGTCGGCCCCGAAGCACGAGGGGCTGCTGCTCTCGGCGTCGAGCGGCTTCGTCCAGTACGCGTACGGCTGGGTCCACCTCGAGGCCGACCGCGTCGAGGCGAAAGACCTGGCGCGCGCGACCGAGATGCGCGAGCGGGCGCGCAAGCTGTACCTGCGCGGGCGCGAGTACGGGCTGCGCGGGCTCGAGCTGCACATGCCTGGGCTGCGCGAGGCGCTCGCCCGCGACCCGAAGGCCGCCGTGGCGGGCGCGGGCGCGAAGCAGGTGCCGCTCCTCTACTGGACGGCGATGGGCTGGGCCGGCGCGCTCGCGCTCAAGGTGAACGACCCCGAGCTGAGCGTCGACCAGCCCGCCGTCGAGGCGCTCGCGCGGCGCGCGCTCGAGCTGGAGCCGTGCTGGGGGCTCGGCGCGATCCACGAGTTCTTCGTCACCTGGGAGGCGGCGCGCTCCACGATCGGCGGCTCGGTCGAGCGGGCGCGCGAGCACTACGAGAAGGACCTGGCGTGCGCCGAGGGGCGCCGGGCGTTCCCCTACGTGACGTACGCGGAGAGCGTGAGCGTCGTGAAGCAGGACAAGGCGCAGTTCCGGGAGCTGATGGAGAAGGCGCTCAGCGTGGACGCGAGCCGCAAGGACGACCAGCGCCTCGCGAACCTGCTGGCGCAGAAGCGCGCGCGCTTCCAGCTGGGCCGCGTGGACGAGCTGTTCGTCGAGTAGCAGGGCGGGCCGAAAAGAGGAGCCGATGAACGAACCAGCAACCCCCGAAACGCGAGCGGATGCGCCCGTCTCCACGAGGCCGCAGCCGCGTCCTCGCCGCCGTGCGCGCGTGATCGCGGTCGCGGTCGCGCTCGCCGGAGCGCTCGCCGTCTGGACCGGCGCGCCGGCGCGCGCACAGGCGCCGCTCATCGTCCGCATGGCGACGCTCGTCCCGGACGGCTCGTCGTGGCACCTGATCCTGAAGGAGACGGCCGACGCCTGGAAGCAGGCCTCGGGCGGCAAAGTCACGGTTCGGCTCTTCCCCGGCGGCGTCGCCGGCGACGATCCCGACGTCGTGCGCAAGATGCGGCTCGGCACGCTCAACGCCGGTGTCCTGACGTCGGTGGGCGTCGCGGAGGTCGACAAGTCGGTCTACGCGATGGGCGTCCCGCTGATGTACGAGTCGTACGACGAGGTCTACTGGGTCCACGAGAAGATGCGGCCCAAGCTCGAGGCGAGCCTCGAGGCGAAGGGCTTCGTGGTGCTCAACTGGGCGGACGGCGGCTGGGTGCACTTCTTCACGAAGAAGCCGGTCGCCGTGCCCGACGACCTGCGCACGCTCAAGCTGTTTTCCTGGGCGGGCGACGCCGAGGCGGTCGAGGTGTGGCGCTCCGCCGGCTTCAACCCTGTGCCGCTGCCCTCGACCGAGCTCGCGACGGCGCTGCAGACGGGCCTCGTCGAGGCGCTCGGCTCGCCGCCGCAGGTCGCCGTGATCTCGCAGTTCTTCACCCACGCGCGCAACATGACCGAGCTGCGCTGGCAGCTGCTGCAGGGCGCCACGCTGATCACGAAGGCCGCCTGGGAGCAGGTGCCCGCCGAGCTGCGTCCGAAGCTCTTGGAGATCGCCCGCGAGTCCGGGGCGCGGCTGCGCAAGGAGGTGCGCGAGGCGGAGGCGCGCGACGTGGACGCGATGAAGAAGCGCGGCCTGAACGTCGTGGCGGTGAGCCCGGCGCAGCGCGCGCAGTGGCAGAAGCTCACCGAGAGCCTGTACCCGAAGATCCGCGGCCCCATCGTGCCGGCCGAGGCGTTCGACGAGGCCATGCGCTACCGCGACGAGTACCGCAAGCAGCGGGGCGCCACCGCCAAGTGAGCGCGCAGCCGGAGGCCCGGACCGCCAGCGACCGCGCCGCGAACGAAGCCCCGAAGGACGCGTCCCTGGACGGCACGCTCTCGGCGCCCCCGGCGTGGGCGCCCGGGCGCGTGGTGCGCTCGCTCGAGCACGGGCTGCTGATCGCGGCGCTCGCCGCGGCCGCGCTCCTCCCGCTCGTCGACACGCTGGGCCGGCCGTTCGGCGTGCACGTTCCCGCCGGCGCCGACTACCTGCAGCAGGTGGTGCTGTGGCTTGCGTTCCTGGGCGGGCTCGTCGCCACGCGCGAGCGGCGCCATCTGACGCTCTCGACGGCGGAGCTCTTCGCCGAAACGGGCCGGGTGCGGCGCTTCGGGCGCGTGGTCGCGGCCGCGGTCGCCGCGGCGACGTGCGGCATCCTGACGTACGCCTCGGTCGGGCTCGTGCTCGCGAACCGCGAGGAAGGCCGCACGCTCCTCGGCGGGGTGCCGGTGTGGATGCTCGAGCTGGTGATGCCGTTCGCCCTGGGCCTGATGGCGCTGCGCTTCGCGTGGGCCGCCTCGCGGCGCTGGCCGGGCCGGCTCGTGGCGCTCGCGGCGATCCCGGCCGCTTTCGCGCTCGGCCTCGCTCCCGACCGGCTCGCCTCGGCGGCCTGGCCGGCGGTGGGCGTGATCCTGTTCGCGCTCGTGCTGGGGACGCCGGTGTTCGTCGCGATGGCGGCGCTCGCGCTCTTCTTCTTCTTCCGCGACGGGCTGCCGGTCACGGCCGTCACCGCCGAGGTCTACCGGCTGATCTCGTCGCCTACGCTGCCGGCGATTCCGCTGCTCACCGCGTGCGGCTACGTGCTCGCCGAGAGCCACGCCTCGCTGCGCCTGCTGCGCTTCTTCAAGTCGCTGCTCGGGTTCATGCCCGGCGGGCTCGCGGTGATCGTGATCGCGGTGTGCGCGCTCTTCACAACCTTCACCGGCGGCTCCGGCATCACCGTGATCGCGATCGGCGGCCTGGTGCTGCCGATGCTGCGGCAGGACGGCTACCCCGAGGGCTTCTCGCTCGGCCTCGTGACCTCCGCCGGCAGCCTGGGGCTGCTGTTCCCGCCCAGCTTGCCCGTGATCCTCTACAGCGTGGTCGCGGGCACGCGCCAGCACAACGTGCCGGCCGACCACCTCTACCTCGCCGGCCTGCTGCCGGGCGTGCTGATGGTCGTGATGGTCGCGGCCTACGCGATGCGCGAAGGCTCGCGCCTCGGGATCCCGCGCCAGCGCTTCGTGCCCGCCGAGGTGGCGGCCGCGACCTGGGCGGCCAAGTGGGAGCTCGCGATCCCGATCTTCGTGGTCGGGCTGTTCCTGAGCGGGAAGGCCTCGACCGTCGAGACCGCGGCCGCGGCGTTCGTGTTCGCGGTCTTCGTCGAGTGCTTCGTCACGCGCGACCTCCACCCGCTGCGCACGCTGCCCGCGGCGCTCGTCAAGGCGTCGGTGCTGGCGGGCTCGGTGCTGGTGCTGCTGAGCGCGGCGATGGGCATCACGAGCTACATCGTGGACGCGCAGATCCCCGACGCGCTCGTGAGCTGGGTGCGCGCGCACATCGACTCGCGCTGGGTGTTCCTGCTGGCGCTCAACGCACTCCTGATCGTGGTCGGCTGCCTGGTCGACATCTTCTCCGCGATCGTGGTGCTGGCCCCGCTGATCGTGCCGATGGCGACCGCCTTCGGCGTGCACCCGGTGCACCTCGGCGTCATCTTCCTCGCCAACCTCGAGCTCGGCTACCTGACGCCGCCAGTGGGCCTCAACCTGTACCTGGCCGCCTCGCGCTTCGAGAAGCCGCTCACCACGATCGTGCGCAACGTGCTGCCGTTCCTGCTGATCCTGGGCGTGTCGGTGCTGCTGATCACCTACCTGCCGGCGCTCTCCGTCGGCGTGCTCGAGGCCCTCGGCCGAGGGGCGCCGGACTGATCAGCCTCCGGTCTTGTGCCGGGGCGACGCGTTCTCGAGCACCGAAAGAATGCCGCGCGCGGACGGCGGCGCCGCGTAGCGGCCCTCCTGCAGCAGGCGCTTCGCGTCGACGGGTTCGCCGTACAGGTTCTGGTTGCCGTCCTTGTCCTGCTTGACGACGGCGCCCTCGAGCGAGAGGCCCGCGAAGAGCCCGCGCGTGCGCGAATAGCTCAGGATCTCGGCGTGCATGCGCAGGTCGGTGCCCGCCGAGCCGGTGCGCCCCAGCGGGCCCGCCGCCACCGCGGCGTCGGCTCCCAGCGTGAACTGCGAGCGCAGCAGGTAGTCGATCCCCTTCGGGTTCATCACCAGGAACACGTAGTCGGCCGCCTGGCCTCCGATCTGGAGCCCGAAGCTGCCGCCGCCGATCGAGATCATGAGCGGCGCGCCCCAGCTCTTCGGCTCGACCGCGCGGCACACGACCGCGCCCTTGCCGTAGCGGCCGCCGAGCCCGAGCGCGAACTTCTTGGCGCTCGGGATGACCGCCACGCACTCGGCCTTGTCGAGGAGCTCCCGCGGGATGCTCTCCTTGCCGGACAGCAGCTCTTCCAGCACCGCGCGGCACGCGTCGAGGCGCCGGCTCTCCTTCGCCTGCGCCCCTGCGCGTCCGATCGTCGCCAGCGAGGCGACGAGCGCCAGGACCGCCACCGCCCGGGAGTCGCCCATGCCTCCATCATCGCTCCTGCGCGCGGCTTCGCGGTATCCTCGCTGGCATTCGTCGGCGCCCGGCTGCGGGAGCCGCGCTCATCACTCGGAGGTAGACATGCGACGCGTTCTCGCCCTGGCTCTGCTCGCGGCCCTCGCCGCTCCGCTCGCCCCGCCCGCCCTCGCGCAGGAGAAGCCCGTGACCGCGGCCTACTACTACCGGGTGCGCTGGGGCTTCCAGCAGGAGTTCGAGCGGCTGTTCTTCAAGAACCACTACCCGGTGCTGAAGGAGCAGATGGCACCCGGCGGGCGGATCAAGGCGGTGAGCGTCTACCGCCCCACGTTCCACGGCGACGGGCGCGCCGACTGGACGTTCCTGGTCGTGATCACGTTCTCGAGCTGGTCCGTGCTGGGCGGCCCGAGCGGGGAGGAAGCGATCGCGAAGCGCCTGTACCCCGACCAGGAAACGTTCCGCAAGGAAGAGCAGCGCCGCTTCGAGATCCTCGACGCGCACTGGGATGTGCCGCTCGTCGAGGCCGAGCCGCCGAAGTAGGCTAGCGCCGCTTTCGACGCCGCCTGTAGACCAGGTAGATCAAGCCGACGACCAGTACCGACAGCGGACACGCGAGCCCGACGGCCCAGCTGCCGGGTGCGCTGTCGGGAGGCTGCAGCTCGAGCGGCACCGCGAGGTCCTGGCCTTCGGCGATCTCGTCCTCGGTGAAGCGCAGAAGCGACGGCGGGCCGTCGCCCGTCACCTGGATCGCCTTGAACGGCCGCCACGCGCGCCGCGTGAGGCCCTTGAAGACGCGGAACTCCCCCGCCTGCTGGGACCCGATCAGCACGCGCACCACCAGGTCGGACGCGCCCAGGAGCGCCGGCGGGCCGCTGTAGTCGTGCACCCAGTAGAGGTAGCTGCCGCTCGCGGGATTCGTGAGCGTGATCGTCTCGGGCCCGCCCCAGTCGGTGTCGTCCACGTCCAGCTCGGCCTTGTGGCCCGAGATCTCGTGGACGCGGTTGCGGAAGTAGACGTGGCGCCCGCCGTCCGCGCACGCGCAGGCGAGGTGCGAGTCGGCGTCGCGCACCTGGTCCTCGCGCGAGCCCCAGTTGAGGATGATGCGCACGTCGCGCGCCACTTCGCCCGTGGCCTCGAGCATGCGCGACAGGCTGACCGTCACGAGCTGCCCGTCGCTGCGCACCTCGGTCGCCTCGCTCGTGTACGACACGTAGCCCTCGAGCGAGTAGCTGACCTCGTAGGAACCCGGGGCCAGGCGCGCGACGAAGCGGCCGTCGGCGCCGGTCTCGCCGGTGGCCGCCTCGCCTCCCCCGGGCCGCGCCACGCGGACGCGCACGCCGGGCAGCGCGCGCCCCTTCACCTGCGCGTCGTTGAGCTCGAAGCGCACCTCCAGGCCCTCGGCGGTCTGCGCCGGCGACGGCGTCGCGGCGCCCAGGAGCGCCAGAGCCAGCGAGGCTCGCGACGCGCCGCGACAAAGGAGCCTCAGCGCCATTCGATCGCCTCCTTGACGAGCGTGTCGACGGCGCGCTCGGGCAGCAGCCGCCAGTTGCCGTCGGGCCGCTCGGGCAGCGGCCGGCCGCCGCCGTAGTAGTCGGCCATCAGGTCGCGGATCTCGCGGCCGCTGCGATACACGATCCGCGCGCTCTTGAACATCGAGTAGCCCGCGGAGCCGCCGGCGCGGTAGCTGTTGATCGCGATCCGCAGCGGCTCGTCGTCCCGCAGCGGACGGCCGCGGTAGCTGAGGTCGACGACGCGCGCGCCCAGCGGCTGCCGGAGGTCGATCGCGTACGCGACGCCCTGCGCGGTCTCGTAGTTGAAGCCCGCCACGCCGCGGTCCACGAGCGGGCCTTTCTCGCACGACGGGTCGGGGCAGGTCCGGAAGTAGCGGCTCGCGTTCTCGAGCGCCTCGCGCACCGTGCGGCCGCTGCCCTCGATCGCGTAGAGCTCGTTGTCGTAGAGGTAGAGCGCCGCCAGCTCGCGGCGGGTGACCGGGCCGCGCGGGAACTCGACGCGCGTCTGGAAGAGCGCGGCGAAGCTCACGTCGGCCTTCGTGTAGTGGAGCTGCACCTCGTGGATCGCGTCGACGAGCGCCGTGTCCTCGTAGCGGCCCCGAGCGCCCGAGAGCGCGGTGCGCGACTCCGTCACGGGGCT
>DATBSL010000085.1:0-14479 GCA_036559805.1 Vicinamibacteria bacterium | reverse complement strand
GTGTCGCTCGCCGGGTCGAACTTGAGCTCGTAGTAGCTTCCCGGGTAGCCCTGATCGTTCAGCTCGACGAGAAGGGCGAGCCGCGAAAGGTCCCGCTTCCACTCGGCGCGCGAGACGTTGATGGGGCGCGGGTTCAGGTAGCGTGCGAGCAGCCGGCCCTCCGGCGTCACGGACTCGATCGACAGCACGTAGGGAGAGTCGGTTCGCACCCACTGGGCCACCAGCTGGGCCGGCGCAGCCGCTTCCGCGGGCGTTGTGGAGGCGGCGGGCGCAGGGGTGGCCGCCGCCGAGGCCGCCGGGCGCCGGTCAGCGTCCGGGGCGCAGGCGAGAAGTGCCGCGAGCCCGGCGACGGCCAGCGCCGGGCGTCCCCTGCGGTTCAGCTCGAGAGTCTCCAGGCGCTCGCTCATCTCTCCCCCTGGGTCGTGTCGGTGACTCGCTTATAACGTGCGCGGGCCCAACGCGTCGATGGGACCTTGGTCCTAGGCGCGTTTCAGGTCCCGGACCACCGCGAGGAAGCGCGAGACGGCGGGCGACACGTGCCGCGGCGCGTGCACCATGCCGATCGCCGCGACCGGCCGCGGGGGGCGCAGCGGACGCAGCACGACCCCGGGCCGCGGCAGCCGCAGCGCGTAGGCCGGGATCAGCGAGACGCCGAGCCCGGCGCCCACCAGGCGCAGCCTCGCCAAGAGCGAGTCCGTCTCGTGAACGACGTTGGCCGTCAGGCCGGCCTTGCGGAAGGCCGTGATCAGGGCGTCGTAGGCCCCCGGCGCGGCCGCGCGCGGGAAGCCGATGAACGGCTCCGTGGCGAACGAGGCCAGCGCCACGCTCGACATGCGGGCCAGCCGATGCCGCTCCGGGAGCGCGGCGAGCAGCGGGTCGCTCTGCACTTCCTCGACCGTGAGGCCGCGAGCGTCGATCGGGAGGTGGAGGAAGCCGACGTGGAGCGAGCCGTCGACCAGGCCCGCCAGCTGGTCTGCGGTGGTCATGTTTCGCAGCGTCAGCCGCACGCCGGGGTACTTCGCCAGGAAGCGCCGCACGCCGCGCGGGATCGCACCGCAGGCGGGCACGAACCCGATCCGGAGCTGTCCCACCTCGCCACGGTCTGCGCGCTGCGCCGTCTGCACGGCGTGCTCCAGCTGGCCGAGCACGCGGCGAGCCTCCTCGAGGAATACGCGCCCGGCGCTCGTCAGCTCGACGCTGCGAGACGTGCGGCGGAGGAGCGCGACGCCGATCGCCTTCTCGAGCTGGGCGATCTGCTGGCTGAGCGGCGGCTGGCTGATCTGCAGCCGCTCCGCGGCCCTTCCGAAATGCAGCTCCTCGGCGAGCGCGACGAAATAGCGCAGGTGTCGGATGTCCAAAGCACGCTCCAGGCGAGGACGCGGTCGCCCGGGTCTCGGGACGACCGCCCCTAGTCTATTGGACCTTGGTCCAATGGACTCCCGCCCGCCTGGCCCCGTAGGCTTTCGGGGAGGGGCATCAGGAAGAAGGAGCGACCATGCGCATGGCGAGGCTGGCGTTCGTGACGTGTGGAGCGGCGACATTCGCGCTGGCCGTCGCGGGTCCGCTGAGCGCCCAGGACGCGCGCGTCGAGATCGGCGCGAGCGCTGGCTGGACCTTGAGCGACGGCGTCAGCTTCGACGGAGTGATCGCGGGCGACGGCAACATCTACACCGAGATCGGACCCAAGGACTCGGCGTCCTTCAGCGCCAACATCGGGTTCTACGTGACGCCGCAGGTCGAGGTGGGCTTCCTCTGGGGGCGGCAGAAGAGCACGCTGGAAGTGCTCGGGACGACCACGCGCGAGGTCGGCGACCAGAACATCGACAACTACCACGGCTACCTCGCCTACAACTTCGGCGAGCCCGACGCCAAGGCCCGCTTCTACGTCCTCGGCGGCGCGGGAGCCACCCGCTACGGCAGCGTCCCGTTCCAGGTGGGCGGCTTCGCGAGCGAGACGGCCGGCGAGACCCAGTTCTCGACGACGTGGGGCGCCGGCGTGAAGCTCTACCCTGGAAACAACTTCGGCATCAAGCTCGGCGCGCGCTGGACGCCGACCTACATCAAGTCCGACGGCGAGGGCTGGTGGTGCGACCCCTACTGGGGCTGCTACGTCGTGAGCGACGCCCAGTACTCGAATCAGTACGAGTTCTCGGGCGGCATCGTGCTTCGCTTCTAGGCCGGCATGCGGACGAGCGTCCTCCTGGCCGAAAGCGAGACCCTGGTTCGACAGGGCTTCGAGCGCCTGCTGAGCGACTCGTTTCGCGTCGTCGGGAGCCTGTCCGACGCGGGACGGCTCGGGAGCGAGCTCAGCCGGCTGCGCCCGGACGTCGTGGTCACGGGCCTGCGCGAGCTCGTGCACGGCGTCGGGGCGATCCGCGGCCTGAGGCGCCAGGAAGACGCGCGCGTCGTGATCGTCGGTCCGGACAACCTGCAGCTGGCAGCGCAGGCCTTCGCCGCGGGGGCGTCGGGCTGGGTGCTTCGCTCCTCCACGGCCGAGGAGCTGATCGAAGCGGTGGAAGCCGCCGCGGCCGGGCGGCGCTTCCTCGCCCGAGCGCTCGCCGGAGGCAACATCGACGAGCTCTGCGGGCCCTGCGTCGACGAGCACATCGCGGAAGTGACGCCCCGGGGCGTCGAGGTGGTCCGGCTTCTGGCCCAGGGCAAGCGCATGAAGGAAGCCGCCGCGGATCTCGGGATCACCACGCGCACGGTCGCGTTCCACAAGTACCGGACGATGAAAGCGCTCGGCATCGACTCGAGCGCCGAGCTCGTCCGCTATGCCGTCCGAAACCGCATGGTCTAGGACCCTGCCGCGCTCCCGCTCAAGGTTGATCCGCCGAGGAAGCCTTGGCTGATGCCGACGATCGCGGCTCCCGGGGCGGCAGGTCGTAGAGCACGCGCGGCTCGCCGCGCGCGGCGATCAGCCGGTCGAAGTGCGCGACGATCCTGTCGCGTCTCTCGAGCAAGCCCTCGATCTGCCGCCTGTCGACGAGCCCTCCCAGCCGGGTGACGAGCGTCGGCTGGTCGAGCCTGCGCATCGCGGCGAGCATCTCCCGCGAGCAGCGGTCGCCGAGCGCCTTGTCGTTCGTGACGTTGCCCGAGACCTTGAAAGCGCGGCCGTGCCCGGTCATCCACAGACGCCAGGCGCCGTCGATCACCAGATTCCCCAGGTTGCGGTCGCTGTTGTAGATCAGCTGGTCGAAGGTGCGCGTCACGTTCACCTGGCGTGTCCACCTGTCGGGATCCGGTGCGTTCACGTTGCGCTCCCGGCGCTCCCGCTCCGTCAACTGGACGCTGTCCACCCACCACGTAAACGCCGAGCGGCGGTCGTCGAAGGCGCGCAGCACGGCGACCGGCACCATGCCGAGCCCCAGCAGCCGGTCGAGCCGGTAGGCCGCGACCTCGTTGCGCGACGCGTCGACCGCCCGGATCTCGGCGTCGTGCGTGAGCGAGCCCCGACGCAGCGTCACGCGCATAGCACCCGTGACTCCGCCGGACGTCGGGCGCGTGCGAACGACCTCGGCCTGGAGCAGGAAGGCTTCCTTCTCGCTGTCGCCGAGAACGGCAGCGCCCTGGGCCGCTGCCGGCCGAGCGGCGAGGAGCGCGAGGATCAAGGCAACGGCCGTAGGGCATGCGTACGCGGCGAGGCTCGCGAGCGGCCTCACATGCCGCCTCGGCCTGCCGGCAGCGCGCGCAGCGCCTTCTCGATCGCCGCCAGGAGCGCGTCCTCGTCCACGGGCTTGAACAGGAGATCCACCGCCCCGGACTCGATCGCCTGCGCGCGGACGTCCTCCCCGCCGTGGCCGGTGATGAACACGATCGGCAGGCAGCGCTCCGTCCCGCAGATCGCGCTCTGCAGCTCGAAGCCCGTCATCAGCGGCATCCGGATGTCGAGCACGATGCAGGCCCGGGCGTCGGGGACGGGTCCGGTGAGGTAGCCGGCCGCGGACGGGAACGACTCGACCTCGAAGCCGGCGGCGCCGATCAGCCGGTGCAGCGCCCGCCGCACCGACTGGTCGTCCTCGACGAGATACACCTTTCCGCGGGTCATGGTTGGCCGTCGCAGTTACCTTGGCACGGGGCGCGCTCGCAGGGTATTGGACCAAGGGCCTACTTCTAGGGTGCCCGGAACCGGGTCTGGTTTACCATCCGGCAACCATGGCGGTCCGGCTCTCCCCATCCGCTCGCACGGCGCTCCTGGCGCTCGCGGTCGCCGCGGGCTACTACCTCGGGGCCCGCCTGGGCGTCATCCTCCGCCTCCCGCCGGCCACGACGTCCGTGCTCTGGCCGCCCAACGCGTTTCTCACGGCGGTGCTCCTGCTGTCGACGCCCGGCCGCTTCTGGATCTGGCTGCTCGCCGCCCTGCCTGCCCACGCCCTGGTGCTGGCTCAGGCCGGATTCCCGGCGTCCTTCATCGCCGGGATCTACGCCACGAACTGCTTCGAGGCGCTCCTCGCGGCATGGCTGATCCATCGCCTCAGCGACGCGCCCGCGCTCATCGACACGCTCCACCGCGTCACGGTGTTCGTGATCGCCTCGGTGATCGTGGCGCCAATCGTGTCGTCTTTCGCGGACGCGGGAGTCGTGCACTGGCTGCGGGGCGAGGAGTACCAGGCGGTGTGGCTGCGCCGCGTGTTCTCCAACATGCTCAGCCAGCTCACGCTCGTGCCGGCCCTGCTACTGGTCGTGACCCAGGGCGGCTCGTGGCTGCACGTGGCGTCGCGGCGGCGCGTGGTGGAGGCCGGCCTGCTGGCGACGGGGCTCGTGTCCGTGGGCCTGCTGATCTTCTCGGGCATCCTGCGCGAGTCGCCCTTCCTGCCGGGGTGGCCGTACATCGCCCTGCCTCTGCTCCTGCCGCTCCTGATCCTGGCGGCCGTCCGTTTCGGCCCCGGCGGCGCGAGCCTGTCGCTGCTCGCCACGGCGCTCCTCGCGATCGGGACGGCGCTCGCGGGCTGGGCGCCGCTGCGTGCGCTGCCCGTCGAGGAGCGCGTGCTCGCGCTGCAGGTCTTCCTGATCGTGGTCGGCGTGCCGCTGCTGGTGCTGAGCGCGCTCATCGAGGAGCGGCGCCAGGTCGCCGAGACGCTCCGCGACCGGCTGCGCTTCGAGGAGCTGCTGTCGCAGCTCTCGGGGGCCTTCGTGCACACGCCGAGCGACGAGATCGGCCGGGCCCTCGAGACCTGGCTGGAGCGGCTCGGCAGGCTGCTGGGTGTTGACCGCGTGGCGCTCTGGCACCTCGCGGACGCCGAGGACGCGATCGACGTGGTCGCGCGCTGGTCGCTGCTACCGGCGGACAACGCGCCGATGGTGCTGCGCAGGGCCGACTACCGCTGGAGCGAGCGCTACCTGCTCGCGCTCGAACCGCTCGTGTGGCCCGCTCCCGAGGACATGCCGGAGGAGGCGGCTGCCGAGCGGCTCCTGATGCAGCACGCCGGTGTCCGCTCGCTGGTGACGCTTCCGCTCATCTCGGGGACGCGGGCGTTCGGCAGCCTGGTGCTGGTGAATACGGTCGAGCGCAAGCCCTGGCCCCCGCGGCTCGTGCAGCGCTGCAGACTCGTGGCCGACGTGTTCGCGGCGGCCCTGGCGCGCCAGCGCGCCGAGCTCGAGCTGCGCGCGAGCGAGGCCGTCAAGTCGGCAGTGCTCGCCTCGCTCACCAGCAACGTCGCGGTGCTGGACCGCGAGGGACGCATCATCGCGGTGAACGAGAGCTGGACACGCTTCGCCAGCGAGAACGGCGCCTCGCCGGAGACGAGCGGCGAAGGCGCGAGCTACGCCGCCGTCTGCCACAAGGCGGCGGCCGCGGGCGCACCGGAAGCCTTGGCGCTGTGGGCAGGCATTCAGCAGATCCTCGAAGGCGCTCGCGCGAGCTTCACCGTGGAGTACCGCCTGGGCGGATCGGCGCGCGAGCGCTGGTTCCAGATGATGGCGGTTCCGCTGCTCAGGCCCGAAGGCGGCGCCGTCGTCTCGCACACCGAGGTGACCGAGAGGCGCCGGGCCGAGCTCGAGGCGCAGCGGAGCCGTCAGGAGCTCGCCCACACGCTGCGCGTGTCGACGATCGGCGAGCTCACGACCTCGCTCGCGCACGAGCTGAACCAGCCGCTCGCGGCGATCCTCGCCAACGCCCAGGCGGCTCGGCGTATCCTGCCGATCGAGTCGAAGAACGCCGAGGTGCGCGAGATCCTGGAGGAGGTGATCGAGGAGGGCAAGCGCGCCGGCGAGGTGATCCAGCGCCTGCGCGAGCTTCTGCGCAAGGGCGAGACCGAGCGCGCGCCGCTCGACCTCAACGGCCTGGTGCAGGACGTCGTGAAGCTGCTCGGCAACGACGTGATGCTCCGGGGCGTGTCGCTGCGGGCGGAGCTGGCGCCCGGGCCGCTCACGACGCGCGGCGACCGCGTGCAGCTGCGCCAGGTGCTGCTCAACCTGCTCATCAACGCCCTGGAGGCGCTCTCAGACGTGGAGGGCGAGCGCCAGGTGCTGATCCGCACCGAGCGCCTCACCGGCGGTCTCGCGCGCACGTCTGTCGAGGATACGGGACCTGGGCTGAGGCCGCCCGATGCGGGCGACGTGTTCAAGCCCTTCTACACCACCAAGGAGAAGGGAATGGGCATGGGGTTGTCGATTGCGCGGTCGATCCTCGAGTCCCACGGCGGTGGCATCACGGCCTGGAACAACCCGCGCTCCGGCGCGAGCTTCGCTTTCACGCTTCCGCTCGTTCAGGCGCAGACCGCCGGCAGGGGCGGCACGTGAGACGCCACATCGGCTGAAAATCGGACGCTTTTCGACGGCTTTCGCGCCCAATGGTAGGATCGCTGTCGGGAAAGGGGGCTCGCCTGGGCTCCAGTCGCAGGGAGGGCGTGGCGCACGGCTCCGTCGGCGGTCGCGTGTTCCTCGTCGACGACGACGCGGCGGTCCGGCGCGCGCTCACCCGGCTACTCCGCACCGAAGGTCACGAGGTCACCTCTTTCGGCACGGCCGAGGACTTCCTGATGGCGGCGCAGCCCGACGGTGTGCCGGCCTGCCTCGTGCTCGACCTGCAGATGCCGGGGCTGAGCGGCCTCGATCTCCAGGAACTGCTGGTCCAGCAGGGGCTGGAGATGTCGCTCGTGTTCATCAGCGGGCGGGCCGACGTCCAGAGCGGGATCCGCGCCATGAAGGGCGGCGCGATCGACTTCCTCGAGAAGCCCGTCTCGGACGTGGCGCTGCTCGGCGCCGTGCGCCGGGGCCTGGCGCAGGATGCGGAGCGCCTCGCCAGCGAGGCGGACCGCGACATGCTCGCGGACCGCCTCGCGACGCTCACCCCGCGCGAGCGCGAGGTCTTCGGCCTGATCGTCACCGGGTTGCTCAACAAGCAGGTCGGGGCCGAGCTCGGCACTAGCGAGAAGACGGTCAAAGTGCATCGCGCTCGCGTGATGCACAAGATGGCCGCAGGCTCGCTGGCCGAACTCGTGCGCATGGCCGACAAGCTCGGCCGGCTCGAGGCCGCCCCCCGATAGCGCGCGCGGCGTTCTGAGGGGCCGGTTTCGGGAGCTGGCGCTCCCCGCGGGCTGCAAACCCGTTGGGCGCCGCCTGACGGCGGCCGCCGCTGGGTTCGATTCCCAGCCCGGTCTCCACCTGGTGTTCGACGAGTGGCTAGCGGCGCCGAGCCTCCTGGTACAGCCGCGCGTTCCTGAGCGCGATCACCAGGAACTCCGCGAGCGTCTCGCCCGCGGCCACGTCGTCGAGCGCGAACGCGAAGGGCTCCTCGCTCTGGAAGTCGAGGGCACCTGTCGCCTCGCTGCCCTCGAGCAGCGGGATCGCCATCTCGGAGCGCGTCCCCTCCACGTCCGGGTGGTAGTCCGGGTCCCTGGCCACGTCCCCCACCACCTGCGGCGCGCGCGTGCGCAGCGCGCGGCCGATCACCCCGCCGGGGGGACCCTGGGCGCGGCCCGCGCTCGTGCGGCCGACGCCGGGCCGGCCGGCCCAGCGTCCCACCAGGACACTCTCGTGGTCCAGCACCACGACCGCCACGAAGCCGTAGTTCATGCGCGCGCGGATCACGTCCGCGGCCTGCTGCATCAGCTCCTCGGGCTCGCGGATCGCCGCGATCCGGTGCGCCACCGACGCGACCAGCGAGATCTGCGAGGCGCGGTGGCGGCTCTCGGCCTCGGCGCGCCGCAGCGCCTCGTTGGCGCGCTGCACCTCGCGCGCGCGCTCGGCGGCGCGCGCCCCCTGCTCCTGCGCCTCCACCAGCCGGCGCGCCGACTCGTCCTCCTGCGCCGCGAGCAGCATCTCGAGCCGCCGGTCGCCGAGCTCGTCGAGCGCGACCAGCGTCTCGGCGAGCGTCGTCTGGTCGGGGCACACGCGCAGCAGCACCCCGGCCAGGCAGCGGTCGAGCACGCGGATCTCGAGCGCGTCTCCCAGGAGGCTCGCGCCGTGGCGCGCCTCGCGCTCCGCGCGGCTCGACTCGGCCGCGAGCAGGCCGTCGACGTCGCCGGCGGCGAGCCGCTCCAGGAGCGCGTCCAGCGTGCGCGCGCAGCCGTCGCGCGCGTCGGCCTCGGGCATGCCGCGTACATCGGCCACTGCGCGCACCCAGTCCGCGAGCACGGCGTCGCGCTCGGGCCGCACCCAGCCAGCCGCGCGCTGCAGCGCGGTCGCGAGCCGCGTCACCGCGGCTTCTCCCCGCGGTGCAGGCACGCGATCCCGAATGTCAGCGGCTCGATCCGGACCTCCGCGAACCCCGCCTGCCGCATGAGCGCTGCGAAGGCAGCCGGGCCCGGGAACGCCTGGACCGAGGCGGGCAGGTACGCGTACGCCGACCCGTCGCCACTCACCAGGCCGCCGATCCGGGGCAGGACGCTCGTGAAGTACGTTCGGTAGAGCCGGCCGAGCAGGCCGGCCGGCATGGAGAACTCGAGCACGACCAAGCGTCCGCCCGGCC
Organism: Vicinamibacteria bacterium; assembly: GCA_036559805.1. GTDB lineage: Bacteria > Acidobacteriota > Vicinamibacteria > Fen-336 > Fen-336 > DATBSL01. The sequence continues at coordinate 5,568 of DATBSL010000085.1, read as the reverse complement.
GGAGCGCGCGCTCGACCTCACGCAGCGCACGCAGCGGATCGCCGACGTTGCGGATCCCGAAGCCCACGACGGCGGCGTCGAAGCTCGCGGCCCGTACCGGAAGCCTCTCGCCGTCGCCGCCGACGAGCCGCGCGCGCCCCGCGAGGCCACGCCGCTCGAGCTTGAGAGCGCCGCGTGCCAGCATCCCCTGCGCCAGGTCGACGCCGAGCCCCGAGCTGCGCGGGTGGCGGCCCACGGCCTCGACGAGCAGGTCGGCGGTGCCGGTGCACAGGTCGAGCACGCGCAGCGGCGGCGCGAGCTCCAGCAAGTCCACCGCCCGGCGGCGCCAGCGCACGTCGGTGCCGGCCGAGAGCACGCGATTGAGCAGGTCGTAGCGCGGCGCGATCCGGTCGAACATCGACCGCACCGCCGCCTTCTCTGGCGCTCCCGGCGTAGGAGCCGAGGCGTGTGTCATCGTCTGCACGGAGGGCACCGCGGCCCGGATTCTACAGGACCGCGCGCGGCAGCGGCGCTCACGGCGCCGGCCGCGCCAGCCAGGCGGCCGCGGCCGTCACGGCGAAGTAGCCGAGGCTCACCCAGCCGTTCAGGTTGAAGGCCTGCATCACGCGGCCGAGGTCGCTCGCCCGCACGAGCGAGTGCTCCCACGCCAGGATCGCCGCGACCGCCGCCACTCCGGCGAGGTACACGGGGTGGAGCGGAACCAGCCGGAAGAGCAGCAGCAGCAGCGCGACGGTGCCGACGTGCATCGCGCGCGCGACCGCAAGCGCCCGCGGCACGCCGAGGCTCACAGGCAGCGAGCGCAGGCCCTCGCGGCGATCGAACTCGACGTCCTGGCAGGCGTAGAGCGTGTCGAAGCCGGCCACCCACAGCAGCACCGCGAGGCCCAGCACCAGGGGCGGCGGCTCGAAGCGGCCGCGGATCGCGAGCCAGGCGCCCACCGGGGCGATCGCCAGCGACAGCCCCAGCACCAGGTGCGAGGCGGGCGTGAAGCGCTTGGTGTAGGAGTAGCCGAGCACGATGGCAAGCGCCACGGGCGCCAGCGCGAGGCACAGCGGGTTGAGCATGCCCGCGGCCAGCACCAGCCCCGCCGCCGACACCGCCACGAACAGCCAGGCCTCGCCGCGCGCGACGATCCCGCGCGGCAGCTCGCGCATCGCCGTCCGGGGGTTCCGGGCGTCGATCGCGTGGTCGACGAGCCGGTTGAAGCCCATGGCGGCGCTGCGCGCGCACACCATCGCGACCACGATCCAGGCCACCTGGCGCGGGAGGACGCCGCCCTCGCGCGCTGCGAGCGCTGCCGCGGTGAGCGCGAACGGCAGCGCGAAGACGGAGTGCGAGAAGCGGATCATGCGGCCGTACGCGACGACGCGCTCGATCATGCGCTCGCCACACCGGCGCCCGCGGAGGGGGCCCGCCCGCCCGCGAGCGCCACGCGCCCCAGCCGCGCCTCACCCGAGAGCAGGAACGCCTCGGGGTCGGCGGGTGTCTCTCCGGCGGCCGCGTAGGCGAGCGCTGCGCGGCGCCCCGGCTCGATCGCGCCCAGCTCCGCGAGGCCCAGGGCTTCGGCGCCGCCGAGCGTCGCCATGCGGAGGATCGAGCGCGGCGCGAGCTCCGGGAACTGCCGGGCCAGGAGCGCCGCGTCCTCGAGCACGTCGAGCGAGGGCACGCTCGCCAGGCTGTCGCTGCCGAGCGCCAGCTTGACGCCCGCGGCCTCGAGCGCGGCCGCGTCCGCCCGCCCGACGCCGAGCGCCTGGTTCGAGCGCGGACACAGCACGACGTGGACGCCGCGCTCCTGCAGCAGCCGGCGGTCGGCCGCGTCCAGGTGCACGCCGTGAGCCGCGACGAGGCGGGAATGCAGCACGCCGAGGCTGTCGCAGTAGCGCACCGGGCTCTTCCGGGACGCGGAGAACGGCACGTGCCCGAGCCCGCGGCCGGCGAGGAACGCCGGCCAGCGGCCGGTCCCCGACGCGATGAACTCCGCTTCCTCGGGAGACTCCGCCAGGTGGATGGCGGCCGGGCCCCCGCGCGCCGCGAGCTGGCACAGAAGCTCGGGCGAGACGGAGTGCGGCGCGTGCGCGGCGAGCCGCAGCCGCAGGCCGTCCCGCTGCTTGCCGCGTCGCTCCTGCAGCAGCCGCTCGCCCCAGTTGAGCGTCGACATCGCCGTTTCCGGGTCCCAGGAGACGAGCTCCAGGAAGACGACGCCCGAGAGACTCGACGCGCTCAACCGATCGAGGTGCACGAGTGTGTTCGAGACGTCGCCCACGGCCACCGTGCCCGACGCCTCGAGCGCGCCGATCGCGGCGTCGAACGCGCGCGCGATCTCCCCCGGAGAGAACCGGCCGCGGCACGCCACGACTCCCTCGACCCACTCGACCCAGCTGGCGAAGCTCGGGGCGGCGGGAACGACCTTCCCCGCGAGGTGCGACAGCTCCAGGTGGCAGTGCGCGTTGACGAGGCCGGGGACGAGGACGCCCGCGCCGAGATCGTGGACGGGCCAGTCGGGGGCGCCGGGATCGCCGCGACGGCCCACCCAGACGATGCGACCGTCGGCCACCGCGACGCAACCGTCGGCGATCGGCGGGGACGAGATGGGTAACAGCCATCCTGAACGGAAGAGGAGCATTGCTTAGGACCGGCGCGGCCTCGCCGCGCCGGGGCTCAACCCGCGAGCGACGTCGCCTCGGCGTGATCGCCGGGAAGCGACGGCGTGTCGTGGCTCCAGCAGTAGGGGTCGCCGACGATCTGGTAGTCCATCGTGCGGCGCTTGGGCACGAAGCCCGCGTCCTGGATCGCGCGCGCGATCTGCGCCTCGCTCAGGCGGAAGTGCGCCCCCGCCGCCGAGACCACGTTCTCCTCGATCATCAGGCTGCCGAAGTCGTTGGCGCCGAAACGCAGCGAGACCTGGCCGATCTTCGGCCCCTGCGTGACCCAGGAGGCCTGGACGCTCGGAAAGTTGTCGAGCATCACGCGCGCCGTCGCGAGCGCGCGCAGGTACTGGAACGAGGTGAGCTCGTCGCCCGCGAGCGCCGTGTTCGAGGGCTGGAAGGTCCAGGCGATGAAGGCCGTGAAGCCGGAAGTCCGGTCCTGCAGCTCGCGCAGGTGCAGCAGGTGGTCGACGCGCTCCTCGAGAGTCTCGACGTGACCGAACATCATCGTCGCCGTTGTGCGCATGCCGAGACGGTGCGCGGTCTCCATCACCTCGAGCCACTCGGCGGTCGAGCCTTTCGCGATGCCGATGATCTTGCGCACGCGGTCGGAGAGGATCTCGGCGCCGCCGCCCGGGATCGAGTCGAGCCCGGCGGCCATCAGCCGTCGCAGCGCCTCCTCCAGGCCGAGCTTCGAGACGCGCACGATGTGCTGCACCTCGGCCGGCGACAGGCCGTGGATCCAGATCGGGTAGCTCGCCTTCATCCAGCGGAACAGCTCCTCGTAGAACTCGATCCCGAGGTCCGGGTGGAGCCCGCCCTGCAGCAGGATCTGGCGGCCGCCGAGCGCGATCGTCTCCTCGATCTTCTGCGCGAGCTGCGGCTTCGTGAGCAGGTAGCCCTCCTTCGAGGGCAGGTCGCGGTAGAAGGCGCAGAACGCGCACTGCGCGGTGCAGACGTTCGTGTAGTTGATGTTGCGGTCGATGATGTAGGTGACGACCGGGTCGGGGTGCTTGCGCCAGCGCACGACGTCGGCGAGCGCGCCCAGCTCCAGCAGGTCCGCGTCGCGCAGCAGCGCGACGCCGTCCTCGCGCGTCAGGCGGACGCCGTCCTCGACCTTGCGCCGCGCGTCCTCAAGCCTCGCCATGGAACCTCAGCTCCGGCACTGCCGGAATCAGCGACAGCGCGTGAGCCCGCCGGTAGAACTCCAGGAGCCCGGCCCGCTCCGGCTCGCCCAGCCGGTACGAGATGCTCTCCCGCAGGTAGGCCTCGTACGTCGCCGCGCGCGCCGCGTCGCCCTGCGCCTGCCGCCCCGCGATCTCCGCGAGGGACGCGAGACCCGACGCGAGCGCCTCTTGCAGCCGCGCCACGCCCGCCCGGTCCATAGCGCCCTCCGGACCGGCCCAGAAGGCGTACACGAACGGCAGGCCGGTGAGCCGCGTCCACTCCTCGCCCAGGTCGAGCGCGTCCACGTCGCTCACCAGGTCGAGGGCCGGATCGCCGATCAGCAGGGCCGCGTCGGCCGAGCGCAGCATTGCCTCGAGCCCCGGCGCCATCGCCACGTACTCCGGGTCGCGGCCGAGCCGGGCGTGGAGCAGCACGCGCACGAGGCCGGCGCTGGCACGGCTCGAGGTGTCGAGTGCTATGCGCTTCACTGCCTCGATCGGTCCGCGGTGAAACAGCCGCACCGAGCGGACCGGGCCGCGGCTCGCGATCGCGACGCCGGGCACGATCGCGTAGCGCCCGAACGCGTACTCGATCGACGGCACGAGCCCGAGGTCGACCTCGCCCGCGTGCAGCCGCTCCGCGACGCGCGCGGGCAGGTCGCGCTCGACGCGGAAGCCCGGCTCGCGCTCGAGGCCGTAGACCGTCGGCTCGGCGTTCAGGTACGAAACCGCGCCGAGCCGGACGACACGCGCGGGCGCCTGCTCGTCCGCGCGCGGCAGCGGCTTCGCGACGGCGGTGGCGCTCACCACTCCTTCACCACGTTGAAGACCGTGTCGCGCTCGACCGGCCGGCGCCCGGCCTCGCGCACCAGCCGCACCAGCTCGTGCACCGTCATGACCTGCGGAGTGTTGGCACCCGCGTCGTGGGCGATCTTCTCCTCGGTCACCGTGCCGTCGATGTCGTCGGCGCCGAAGGAGAGCCCGACCTGCGCGAGCCGGGGCGTGATCATGATCCAGTACGACTTGATGTGCGGGAAGTTGTCGAGCATCAAGCGCGCCACGGCGATCGCCTTCAAGTCCTCGAAGCCGGTCGTCTCCGGCAGCTTCATCGCCGGCGCTTCCCACGGCTGGAACGCGAGCGGGATGAAGGTCATGAAGCCGCCCGTCTCGTCCTGCAGCTCGCGCAGCTTCAGCAGGTGGTCGACGCGGTCCTCGACCGACTCGATGTGCCCGTAGAGCATCGTGGCGTTGGTCGGGATTCCCTGCCGGTGCGCCTCGCGCATCACGTCGAGCCACTGCGGCCCGTCGGCCTTGCCCTTGATGATCTTGTTGCGCGTCTCCTTCGCGAAGATCTCGGCGCCGCCGCCCGGCAGCGAGTCGAGCCCGGCCTGCTTCAGCTCGCGCAGCACGTCGGCGACGCTCAGCCGGTAGAGCCTGTGGAAGAAGAAGATCTCGACCGCCGTGAAGGCCTTGATGTGGATGTCGGGCCGGAGCTCTTTGATGCGACGCATCATGTCGGTGAAGTACGAGAACGGCAGGTCCGGGTGGAGCCCGCCCACGATGTGGACCTCGCGCACCGAGGGCGACAGGCCCTGGACGTTCTTCACGATGTCGTCGAGCGCCATCGTGTACGCGCGCGGCTCGTCCTTCTTCGCCGCAAAGGCGCAGAAGTCGCAGGTGGCGACGCACACGTTCGTGTGGTTGATGTGGGTGTTCCACACGAAGTAGGCGGCGTCGCCGTGCCGCTGCTCGCGGAC
>DATBSL010000084.1:0-4111 GCA_036559805.1 Vicinamibacteria bacterium | reverse complement strand
CCAGGCCACGCCCCAGCGGCTGGAGGTCGAGGTGCCCGACGCAGGAGTCGCGGCGGGCGAAGAGGGGCGCGTGGCGGTGGTGGTGCGGGCCAGGGGCCGAAGCTCAGGCGTCGTGGAGATCGCGGTGTTCCAGGGGCCGCGCCTGCACGGGATCTCGCCCGGGGCGGCGATGCCGGGCGAGGAGGTCATGCTCGCCGGTGCCGGCTGGGGCGTGGGCGCGACGGTGCGGTTCGGGTCGAGCCCCGCGCAGATCCTCGAGGTCCAGCCGACGCAGATCCGCGCGATCGTGCCTCAGCTGCCCGGGGGCCCGGGGGCGGAGGCCTCCGTGATCGTGAGCGTCGGAGGGGTCGAGTCGAACCCCGCGCCCTTCATCGTCGGCCATCTGCCCGTGCTCTCCGGGCTCAATCCCGCGAGCGCCTCGCCGGGCGACGTCGTGAGCGCTTCGGGGCGCGGCTTCGACACCATCCCGCTGCGCAACGACGTCCGCGTGGGCGGCGTGCCGGCGCTCGTGGTGGCCTCGAGCGGCGACTCGCTGCAGCTGATCGTGCCGCGCCAGGGGCCGGGAGAGGCCGCGCGAGCGGTCGAGGTGCGCGTGCCCGGATCGTCGAACACAGGGCACGCCACGCTGCAGCTCAAGGCCCCGGCGGACCCGATCGGGTTCCGCTTCGTGGCCGAGCCTTTCAGCCCGGGCCCCGGACGCGCCCACGCGCTCGTCGCCACGGGACTCGGCCCCGCGTTCGTGCTGGCCTCGGCCGGAGGGCGCACGGCCGCGGACCGCGCGGCGTCGGCGGCCGACCGGCTCAACGCCGCCGCGCAGCCGCTGCGCACGACGCTCGGTCTCACGCTGGAAGCGCGCGGGCTCGAGTCGAACCCGGTGATCGGCCTCGCCGGGAGCTCCGAGGCCCTGCTCGAGATCACCGAGGAGGACGCCGCGGCCTACAACGAGGACTGGACGGGCTTGCGCGGCCGCGGAGGCCCGGTCACGCGCGCGCGGCTCGCGCGCTGGTGGGAGGCGCTCGGCCGCGATCTGGTGCTGATGACGATCCGCGGGCAGGCGCCCCAGCACGCGGCCGCGATCGCGGTCGAGGGGCGCGTCCTCGGCCAGCTTTTCGAGATCGCCCGGCGCGAGGGCGCTCCCGGCGTGCCGCAGCGCGTGGTGGACGAGGCGCGACCGCCGATGCTCGAGGCGCTGCGCGTGCTGGCGCTGCGCGTGCCGGCCTCGGTCGTGGCCGAGAGCGCGCCTACGACCGCGGCTCAGCCCATAGCGGCCGCCGCGGCGACGCCAACGCCCCCGCCGCCGCTGCAGTTCGAGGGGTCCTGGGGCGGCAGCCAGGTCGAGCAGGGGCAGCGGCAATACCTGACGGTCAGCGTCCGCGGCAGCGGCGGCAACGTGTCGTACGAAGGGGGCATCACCTTCACGGTGCCGATGCAGAGCCTGGAGAAGCCGCGCCGCGACCAGGTGCGCTTCAGCGTCCAGATCCGCGGCGGCATGCGGCACTACGCGGGCAGGTGGGACGGGGAGACGCTCTCGGGGAACGTCTCGACGGACGTCGCGGGGAAGAACGTCGTCGGGACGTTCGAGCTGAGACGGCGATAAGCTAGGCGATCGTGACTTCTTTGCAGAGATAGACGTCCTGGATCGTCTGCAGTAGCTTCGCGCCTTCGGCCATCGGGCGCTGGAAGGCTTTCCGGCCGGAGATGAGGCCCATGCCGCCGGCGCGCTTGTTGATGACGGCGGTCTTCACGGCTTCGGCGAAGTCGCTGTCGCCCGAGGCGCCGCCGCTGTTGATGAGGCCGGCCCGGCCCATGTAGCAGTTCGCGACCTGGTAGCGGCACAGGTCGATCGGGTGGTCGCTCGAGAGCTCGGTGTAGATGCGCTTGTCGGTCTTGCCGTACGGGTTCTCCTTGCTGCTGATCGCCTCGTAGCCGCCGTTGTTCTCCGGCAGCTTCTGCTTGATGATGTCGGCCTCGATCGTGACCCCGAGGTGGTTCGCCTGGCCGGTGAGGTCGGCGGACACGTGGAAGTCCTTGTCCTTCTTGAACGCGGGGTTGCGCAGGTAGCACCAAAGCACGGTGGCCAGCCCCATCTCGTGGGCGGCCTGGAACGCCTGCGACACCTCGACGATCTGGCGCGCCGACTGGTCGGACCCGAAGTAGACCGTGGCGCCCACCGCGACGGCGCCCATGTCCTTCGCCTGCTTGATCGAGCCGAAGAAGATCTGGTCGAACTTGTTCGGGTAGGTCAGGAACTCGTTGTGATTGAACTTGAGCAGGAACGGGATGCGGTGCGCGTAGCGTCGCGAGACCGCGCCCAGAACCCCGAGCGTCGAGGCGACCGCGTTGCAGCCGCCCTCGATCGCGAGCTTCACGATGTTCTCGGGGTCGAAGTAGAGCGGGTTCTTGGCGAACGAGGCGCCCGCCGAGTGCTCGATGCCCTGGTCGACCGGCAGGATCGACAGATAGCCGGTCCCGGCGAGCCGGCCGTGGTCGAACAGCATCTGCAGCGAGCGCAGCACCGGGGCGGGCCGGTCGGAAGCCGTCCACACCTCGTCGACGAAGCGCGGCCCCGGCAGGTGCAGGCTCGTCTTCGGGATGCCTTTGCTGGAGTGGTCGAGCAGTCCGCGCGCCGCCTGGCCCAGGTACTCCTCGATCTTCGTGATTCCGCTTGCCGCCACCGCCGTCGTCATGGCATGTCCTCCGTCAGTTGAGCCGCGCCGCCTTGAACTTGAGCTCCGCTACGCGCGCCGCCAGCTCCTCCGCGTCCTTCGTGCGCGGCGAGAGCGCCAGGTAGGACTCGAGGTCCGTGGCGGCCCGCCCGTAGCAGTCCATGGAAGCGTAGAGCACGCCGCGATCGCGCAGGTCCTCGGCGCTGTCCGGGGAGAGCGTGATCAGCAGGTCGACCACCCGCAGCGCGCGGGCGTTGTCCTCGTCGCGCAGGTGGATCGCCTTCAGGTTGCGCAGCACGCGCTCGATCATGTCCTTGGGGCCGCAGGCGCGCAGCATGTGCGGCTCGAGCTTCACCTTGCCGCTGAAGATCCGGTCGAGGCGCTGCTGGCAATCCAGCTCCGTGAGCAGCAACCCGCCGTGGAACGGGTCGACCAGCAGGCCGCGCGCCGCGGTCTGGACGCGCACCACGAAATGCCCGGGCAGCCCCACCCCTTCGACGTCGAGCCCCGCGCGCCGCGCCACCTCGATGTAGACGAGCGACAGCGTGATCGGGATGCCGGTGCGCCGCTCGAGCACCTCGTTCAGGTAGCTGTTGCGGGCGTCGTAGTACTGCTCGGTGTTGCCGCGGAAGCCGAGCTCCTGGAACAGGTAGTGGTTGAGCGCCATCACGGCCCGCTCGGGCCGCTGCTCGTTCTCGAGCCGGGCGCGCAGCGCGCGGCCCATCTCGTCGAGCCGTACGAGGTAGCCGCGGACGTCCAGGTCGAGGTACTCCTGCGCCGCTATCAGCAGCGCGGCCTCGGCCAGGTCCAGCTCGAGGTCGCCCTGGCGCAGCAGGTCCTCGAGCCGGGTGCGCGCGTCCTGCGGGGCGGGCGAGCTACGCATGCGTGGCAAGCTGCGGCGCAGTATATCAGGCGACGCGTGGCCACCGGATCGCGGCGGCGCGACGCTCAGGCGGGCACGCGGGCCGGGAGCGGCGCCATGCCGAGTGCCTCGCGGACGCGCGCGGCCACGACCTCGCCGCCGCGCGTGAGCAGGCTCTCGCGCACGATCTCGTCGTCCGCGTCCGTCTGCAGCTCGCCTTTCTTCGCCATGTTCTGCACGAAGTTGGCGAGGTTCTTCGCGTAGAGCTGGCTCGCGTGGTGGGGGATCGTGGCCGCGAGGTTCAGCGGGGCGGCCACGCGAACTCCGTGGACGAGCGCTTCCTCGCCCGGCCGGCTCGCCTCGCAGTTGCCCCCCTGCTCGGCCGCGAGGTCGACGATCAGCGAGCCGGGACGCATGCCGCGCAGCATGTCGCTCGTCACGAGCAGCGGCGCCTTCTGCCCCGGAACGGCCGCCGCCGCGATCACGACGTCGCTCTCCGCCACGACCCGGCCGAGCAGCTCGCGCTGCCGGCGATAGAACGCCTCGTCCTGCGCCTTCGCGTAGCCGCCCTTGTCCTCGGCCG
>DATBSL010000083.1:0-14172 GCA_036559805.1 Vicinamibacteria bacterium | reverse complement strand
GTAGACCTCCTGCTCCTTGATGTCGCGGATCGTCTTGGCGCCGGTCTCGGCGTCCTTGTCCCACACCACGAGCCGGATCGTGACCTTGAGCGGCACCGCGAACGTCATGCCGCGCTCCTGGCACTCGTCGACGTCGTACTTGAGCTTCAGGCCGACGGGCTCGTCGCAGGTCTCGCAGGTCTGCGGCCGGTTGTCGTTCAGGTGCCCGCACTTCTGGCAGTGGATCTCGCGGTCGCCGCGCGGGTCGGTGATGATCGTGGCCTGGCAGAAGCTGCAGGCGCGGCCGAGCTTGTCGAGCCCGACGAGGCGTCCGCACTTGCACTCCCAGTTTCCGATCGAGTAGTCCACGAACTCGAGCGAGCAGTTCTCCCGAAGGTCCGTTATCGGGAAGATGCTCTTGAACACGGACTGCAGCCCCGCGTCCTCGCGGTCCTGCGGCAGCACGCGCATCTGCAGGAAGCGCTCGTAAGAGTTCTTCTGGATCTCGATCAGGTTCGGGATCGGGATCGAGGTCTTGATCTTCGCGAAGTCGATGCGGTCGCGGTAGATGTTCCTGGTCGCCGTAGCCATTTCGTCAGCAGCCCTCACGCAAGCGGCCGTCGCCGGCCGCGGTCATACGAAACTCCGACGGGCGCCGCCGCGGAGACACACGTCCCCTGGAGCGGAAGCGCCCGGACTGCAATTGGATTCGGTTCAACCCGCTCGTGCCTTCCCGAGACGAGCTACTTGATCTCGACCGTGGCCCCGACTTCCTCGAACTTCTTCTTGATGGTCGCGGCTTCCTCCTTGGACACGCCCTCCTTGACGACCTTGGGAGCGCCGTCCACGAGGTCCTTGGCCTCCTTGAGGCCGAGGCTGGTGACCTCGCGCACGACCTTGATCACGTTGATCTTCTTGTCGCCCGCGCCCGTGAGGTGAACCGCGAACTCGGTCTGCTCCTCGGCCGCCGCGGCCGCGCCGGCCGCCGGGGCTCCGCCGCCCGCCGCCACCATCACCGGGGCCGCGGCCGCCGCCGAGACTCCCCACTTGTCCTCGAGCGTCTTCACCAGCTCCGCCACCTGGAGCACCGTGAGGTTGCTGAGATCGTTCGCGATCGCCTGAATGTCAGCCATCTGTTTCCTTCTTCCTCTCTCGTCTCGTGACGACTTCCGAAATCAATCCAATTGGCTTCGCGGGCTACTCAGCCCTCGAGCTTGTCCTGATGCGCCTTCAGCACGCGCACCGTCTGCGTCGCCGGCGTGCCGAGCAGGCGCACGAGCTGCGTTGCCGGCGCCTGCAGCAGGCCGAGCAGCTTCGCGCGCAGCTCGGGCAGGCCCGGCATGGTGCTGAGCGCCTTCACCCCATTGGCGTCGAGCAGCTGGCTGCCCGCCACCACCCCGCCCTTCACGCTGAGCGCGGGGTGCTCCTTCGCGAAGTCCACGAGCACCTTGGCGAGCGCGACCGGGTCGTCGCCCGTGTACGCGATGCCGGTATAGCCCTCGAGCTTCGCCTCGAGCCGCTCGAGCGCCGTGCCCTTGGCGGCACGGAGCGCGAGCGAGTTCTTGACCACGCGGTAGCGCGATCCCGACGCGCGCACCTTGCGCCGGAACTCCGTCACCGCCGGCACGCTCAGCCCCTTGAAGTCGAGGAGCACGGCGTTCGGCGACTTCGCAAGCTCCGCGTGGAGCTCGTCGATCATTTGCTGCTTCTCGCTGCGGTTCATGTCCTCATACCCCTCAGGCGTGATCCTCAACGGAGGCGAGGTCCACCCGCACCCCGGGGCCCATCGTCGACGACAGTGCGATCGACTTCACGTAGCGGCCCTTCGCCGCCGCCGGCTTCGCCTTGATCACCGTGTCGATCAGCGTCTTGGCGTTCTCCAGCAGCTTCTCCGGGCCGAACGAAACCTTGCCGACCGGCGCGTGGATGATCGCGGTCTTGTCGACGCGGAACTCCACCTTGCCCGCCTTGATCTCGCGCACGGCCTTCGCCACGTCGAGCGTGACGGTGCCGGTCTTGGGGTTCGGCATCAGGCCGCGCGGCCCGAGCACCTTCCCGAGCCGCCCGACCGACTTCATCATCTCGGGCGTTGCGACCACCGCGTCGAAGTCCAGCCAGCCCTCCTGGATCTTCTGCACCATGTCGTCGCCGCCCACGTGGTCGGCGCCGGCGTCCTGGGCCTCCTTGAGGCGCTCACCGGAAGCGATCACCAGCACCTTCTTGGCCTTGCCTCCGAGACCGTGCGGCAGCACGACCGTGCCGCGCACCATCTGGTCGGCGTGCTTGGGATCCACCCCCAGCCGCATCGCCACCTCGACCGTCTCGTCGAACTTCGCGAAGGCGCTCTTGGTGACCGTCGCCACGGCCTCCGGAAGCGGATAGGTGGGCTTCGCGGCCACGACCTCCTTGGCCTTCCGATACTTCTTCCCGACTCGACCCATCTCGACTCCTTTCGCTCTCGCTCCCACTTCAGGGGGTGCTGCGCCGCACCCCCCGAACCCCCCGCTCGCTACGCGGGAGTGAATCCCGCTTCGCTCGCGCCCGTTGCCTGTGGTCTTGGCAACGAGGCGGGACTTCAGTTCCCGTTAGCCCGAAATCTCGACTCCCATGCTGCGCGCCGTGCCCAGCACCGTGTTGACCGCCGCCTTCAGGTCGGCTGCCGTGAGGTCGGGCAGCTTCAGCTTCGCGATCGCCTCGACCTGCTTCATCGTGATCTTGCCGACCTTGTTGCGGTTCGGCTCGCCGCTGCCCTTGGCAATGCCGGCCTCGCGCTTGATCAGCACGGCGACGGGCGGGGTCTTGGTGATGAAGGTGTAGGAGCGGTCGGCGTAGACGGTGATCACGACCGGGATGATCAGGCCCTCGTCCTTCTGCGTCTTGGCGTTGAACGCCTTGCAGAAGTCCATGATGTTGACGCCCGCCTGGCCGAGCGCGGGGCCGACCGGCGGCGCCGGTGTCGCCTTGCCCGCCGGAATCTGCAGCTTGATCTGTCCGACGACCTTCTTCATGAACCTTCTCTCTTCTGGGTGGTGCTGCGTCGCACCCCCCAGACCCCCTCTACGCTACGCGGGAGTGAATCCCGCTCCGCTCCGTGCCTGTGCATCAAAGCTTCTCGACCTGAAGGAAGTCGAGCTCGACCGGCGTCGACCGGCCGAAGATGGTCACCATCACCTTGAGCGTGTTGCGGTCGAGGTTGACCTCCTCGACGACACCCTGGAAGTTCGAGAACGGCCCGTCGATGATCCGCACGTTCTCGCCGCGCTCGAAGGTGTACTTCGGCTTCGGCTTCTCGATCGACTCCTTGACCTGGTTGAAGATCTGGTCGGCCTCTTCCTGCGACAGCGGCACCGGCCGGTTGCCCGAGCCGACGAAGCCGGTCACCTTGGGCGTGTTGCGCACCAGGTGCCAGGTCGCGTCGGGGATCTTCTTGCCGTCGGCGCCGTCCTCCGTCTCGATCTCCACCAGGATGTAGCCGGGGAAGAAGCGGGTCGCGGTCTGCACCTTGCGCCCCGCCTTCATCTCGACGACCTCCTCGGTCGGGATCTCGATCCGGCCGATCTGGTCCTCGAGGTCGTAGGCCTTCGCCCGCTGCCTCAGGCTCTCCGACACCTTCTTCTCGAAGCCCGAGTAGGTGTGGACGATGTACCAGAGCTTCGTGGTCGTGCCGGTGGTCACGTCCGTCACCTCGCGAGCACCAGGGACATGGCCCGCGAGAACGCGAGATCCAGCCCCCAGAGGTAGAAGCCGAAGAGGATCGAGGTGGCGATCACTACGATCGTCGTGGAGTAGACCTCCTTGCGCGACGGCCAGGTGACCTTCTTGAGCTCGCTCCTCACCTCGGAGAAGAAGGCGCGGCCCTCGGCGAGCTTGCGGCCAGGCCAGCCGAGGACACCCGCGAGACCGCCCGGCCGTCCCTCGCTCGCCCGCTCCGGCTTGTCTTCGCCCGCCGCCTCGACCTTCTCCACCTTTTCCTCGTCAACCACGGCCATTGGAATCGGCTCTCCAGCCTGTCGAGCCCGCCTGATGGATGCCCGCCGCCCCGACGCGGCTGGCAGGCCAGGAGGGACTCGAACCCCCAACCCCCGGTTTTGGAGACCGGTGCTCCACCAATTGAGCTACTGGCCTACTCGTTCTCTTTTCTGGGGGGTGCTGCGTCGCACCCCCCAGACGCCCCGCGCACTGCGCGGGAGTGAATCCCGCTTCGTGCGCCGCCCGTTGCCTCTTGCCTGGGTCGCGTCCCCAGACCCCCCCGCGGGCTCCCCGGAGTGAATCCGGTACGCCCGCGAGTCCGTTACCTTTCTGCCTGGGTGCTGCGTTGGCATCCCCCAGACCTTTTTCCTGTTCCGTCGCCTCGCTGCGGCCGCGCAGACTCGTCCTGTTGGTCGGTTTCTGAGCGTTGCGCACACCCCTGACGCTGGCCACGGTCCCGGAACTTTCTAGTCTACCCCAGTTTCTACTTCGTTTCCTTGTGGGCGGTATGCTTCCTGCAGAAGCGGCAGTACTTGCTGAGCTCCAGCCGCTCCGTGGTCTTCTTCTTGTTCTTCGTGGTGTTGTAGTTGCGCCGCTTGCAGTCCGGGCACTGGAGGACGATGTGGTCGCGCATCGGGCTACTCCACGATCTCGCTGACGGTGCCCGAGCCGACGGTGCGGCCGCCCTCGCGGATCGCGAAGCGCAGCCCCTTCTCCATCGCGATCGGCGTGATCAGCTCCACCGACACCTGCGTGTTGTCCCCCGGCATCACCATCTCGACTCCGTCCGGAAGCTTCGCCACTCCCGTCACGTCCGTCGTCCGGAAGTAGAACTGCGGCCGATACCCCGTGAAGAACGGAGTGTGACGACCGCCCTCCTCCTTCGTCAGCACGTACACCTCGCCCTTGAACTTCGTGTGCGGCGTGATCGACCCGGGCTTCGCCAGAACCATCCCGCGCTCGATCTCCTCGCGCTCCGTCCCGCGCAGCAGAACCCCGATGTTGTCCCCGGCCACGCCCTCGTCGAGCAGCTTCTTGAACATCTCGACGCCCGTCACCACCTTCTTCGGGCTCTCCGGGCGAAGACCCACGAGCTGCGTCTCCTCCCCCACCTTCACCTTCCCGCGCTCGACTCGACCCGTCGCCACCGTGCCACGACCCGAGATCGTGAAGATGTCCTCGACCGGCATCAGGAACGGCTTGTCGATCTCGCGCGTCGGCATCGGAATGTACTTGTCCACCGCATCCATCAGCGCCTGGATCGGCTTGGCCGAGTCGTCCGTCCCCGATCCCTCGAGCGCCTTCAGCGCCGAGCCGCGAACCACCGGGATGTCGTCGCCAGGGAAGCTATAGGTCTTCAAAAGCTCGCGAACCTCCAGCTCCACCAGGTCCAGAAGCTCCGGGTCGTCCACCATGTCCACCTTGTTCAGGAAGACCACGATGAACGGAACCCCCACCTGCCGAGCCAGCAGGATGTGCTCGCGCGTCTGCGGCATCGGCCCGTCCGCCGCAGAAACCACCAGGATCGACCCGTCCATCTGCGCGGCACCCGTGATCATGTTCTTGATGTAGTCCGCGTGGCCAGGGCAGTCGACGTGCGCGTAGTGCCGGTTCGCCGTCTCGTACTCGACGTGCGACGCGTTGATCGTCACCCCACGCTCCCGTTCCTCCGGAGCGTTGTCGATCTGGTCGTACGCCTTGAACTGAACCTTCGGGTTCGAGGCCGCCAGAACCTTCGTGATCGCCGCCGTCAGCGACGTCTTGCCGTGGTCCACGTGCCCGATCGTCCCGATGTTCACGTGCGGCTTGCTACGGTCGAACTTCTCCTTGGCCATGTCTTCCTCTGTTCTGAGGGGTGCTGCGCCGCACCCCTCAGACTCCCCGCTCGCTTCGAGGGAGTGAATCCCTCTCCGCTCGCAGCCCGTTGCCTTTCTGCCTGCGGGTGCGGCGTCGCACCCATTTCTTCAGGTTCCGACTTGTCGGTTGGAGCCCACGACCAGAATCGAACTGGTGACCTCGTCCTTACCAAGGACGCGCTCTGCCGACTGAGCTACGTGGGCTTTCTTTTGTCTGGGGGATGCTGCGTCGCATCCCCCAGACCCCCTCTCGCTCGGCGGGAGTGAATCCCGCCTCGCTCGAGTCCGTTACCTATCTGCCTCCGTTCGCGTTCCCCGCGCCCAGCCCGGGAGCGCCTCTTCGTTTCCGTTCTGCCTGACCCCGCCGATTCGCTCCGAAGTGGAGCGGGCGACGGGATTCGAACCCGTGACATCCAGCTTGGAAGGCTGGAACTCTACCAGCTGAGCTACGCCCGCCTTGCGCCCTCTTCCCCCGGCTTTTCCCGCCCGGGAGTTCCTCACGTGGTGGGGAGGGAAGGATTCGAACCTTCGAAGGCCGAGGGCCGTCAGATTTACAGTCTGATGCGTTTGACCGCTTCGCTACCTCCCCGTCGGCTGTCGTCTGACCTGCCCTCGCGTCACCTCGGCGCGCCTCGCGGCGCTCCCGGCCGAGCGGCTGGAGCTGGCGGAGGGAATTGAACCCCCGACCCGCTGATTACAAATCAGCCGCTCTACCGCTGAGCTACGCCAGCGACAAACGGTGAGTCTAGCAAACGGGTTTTGGCGTTGCAAGCCCGATGCCGGGCTCGCCTAGCGCCGCCTGCGCCGCCGACGCCGCCGCCCCCCTCCGGCACCCTCGGGACGCCCTCCGTCCTGGGGAACTTGGCCGGCTCCGGGCTCGCGTTGGGGTGCGTCGCCACCCCCGCCTTCCCCCGCCACCGCCTGTCCCCCGGCCTGTGGCGGCGGACCTCCTCCCGGCTGCCCGTCGCGTCGCCCCCGACGGCGGCGTTTGCGGCCGCGCCGCTCGGGTCCGCCGTCCGTGGCCGGCGCCGGCGAGCCGGCTCCGGCCTGTGGCGTCTCGCGTCGGTCCTCTCCCGGCGGCCGCCGGTGGCGCCGTCCCTTGTGGCGGCGGTCGTCGACGCGGTGCGGCCGGTCGAACCCGGCGGGTTTCAGGATCATGGGCCCCTGGCCCCACGCCACGTCGTCGCTGAGATCGACGTGGTGGACGGACGTCGCCGCGACTTCGGCGTCGTCGTTCTCGGGCGGCTCGCCGTCGTGCGACGGCGGGCGCGCGCCCGGGTCGGACTCGCCGTCGTCGGGCGACGGGCCGACGATCCGCGGCGCGTGCGGGCGCGCCGGGATCGGCCGGACGATGCTCGGCACCGAGCGCCGCTGCCGCACGGCCTCGAAGAGCGCTATCCCGGCGGCGACCGACACGTTCAGCGAGCCGATGTGGCCGAACTGCGGGATCGAGACGAGGTGATCGCAGTGCTCGCGCACCAGGCGCCGAATGCCGCGGCCCTCGCCGCCGAGCACGAGCGCCACGGGCTTCGTGAGGTCGACCGAGTCCCAGCGCTCGGTGCCCGCGGCGTCGTAGCCCACGACCCAGATGCCGCGCGCCTTGAGCGCCTCGAGCGCCTGCACCAGGTTGCCGACGCGCGCGACCTTCACGTGCTCGAGGGCGCCCGCCGAGGCGCGCGCCACCGTCTCCGAGAGCCCCGCGCTGTGGCGCTCCGGAAGCAGCACGCCGTCGGCGCCCGCCACCTCCGCCGTGCGCAGGATCGCGCCGAGGTTCCGCGGATCCTCGACGCCGTCCAGCACCACGACCAATGCCGGCTCGCGCGCGCTCGCCACCAGGCTCTCGAGCGACAGCACCGGCTTCTCCGAGACGATCGCAATGATGCCCTGGTGCGGGATGCCGCCCGCCATGCGGTCGAGCGCGTCGCGCATCTCGAAGCGCAGCGGCACGCCGAGCTGCGTCGCCCGGCGCATCGCTTCGGAGAGCCGGCGGCTGCGCAGCCCCTTCACGATCAGCAGCCGGTCGAAGTGGCGGGTTCCGGCCGAGAGCGCCTCGATGACCGGGTTGATGCCGCAGATCAGGTTCATGCGCCGTTTGCCTCTTTCACGAGCAGCGCGACGGCGAGCGCCGCGATGCCCTCTCCGCGTCCGATCGCGCCAAGGTGATCGACGCTCTTGGCCTTGACCGACACGGCGTCCCGGGGCGCTCCGAGCAGCTTCGCGATCGTCGCGCGCATCGCGTCGAGGTGCGGGGCGAGCGTGGGCTCCTGCGCGATCACGGTCACGTCGAGGTTCTCGAGGCGAAAGCCGGCGCTCGCGAGCTGGCGCGCGACGGCCTCGACGAAGACGCGGCTCTCGGCGCCGTGCCAGCGCGGGTCGCGGCTCGGAAAGTGGGCGCCCATGTCGCCCGCGCCGATCGCGCCGAGCAGCGCGTCGCAGACGGCGTGCAGCACGCAATCGCCGTCGGAGTGGCCCTCGAGCCCCCGCGCGTGGTCGAGCTCGACGCCGCCGAGCCGCAGCGGGCGGCCCGCCACCAAACGGTGCACGTCGAACCCCTGGCCGATGCGCGGAGTCGTCACGTGCGCAGGATACCCGCAACCACGCTCTCGGCCCACGCCAGGTCGTCGGGAGTCGTGATCTTGCGGTTCCGCCTCGAGCCCGGGATCGCGAACACGGGGTGTCCGAGCGCCTCGACCGCCATCGCCTCGTCGGTGAAGGAGGCCGCGTCGCGCGCGGCCGCCGCGCACGCCTCGCGCAAGAGCGCGCAGCGGAAGCCCTGCGGCGTCTGCGCGCCGCCCAGCTCGGCGCGGTCGAGCGTCTCCACCACGCGCCCTTCGCGCACGCGCTTCACCGTGTCGACCAGCGGCAGCACCGGCAGCGCGGCCCCGGTCGCGACAGCCTGCTGCACCACGGCCTCGATCAGCTCGACCTCGACGAGCGGGCGCGCGGCGTCGTGCACCAGCACGACGCCCTCGAACTCGGCGGGCACGCAGGCGAGCCCCGCACGAACCGAGTCCTGGCGTCGCTCGCCGCCCACGACCACGCTCGCGAGCTTGGCGAGCGGGGCGAGCAGGGCGCGCGCCTCGTCCGCGAGCCCCGCGGAGACGACCGCGACGATGCGTCCGACCGAGGGCGCCGCCTCGAACGCGCGGGCGGCGCGCAGCAAGAGCGGCTCGCCGCCCAGCTCGAGGAACGCCTTCGGCCGCGCGGCCTGCATGCGCTCTCCGCGCCCGGCCGCCACCACGATCGCGACTGCCTGCATGGGACCCGCGAGCGTATAAGCAGCCTCGGAACCGGTCAAACCGGCTCGCCGGCGGCGCGCTCCAGCGTCTTCACCACGGCGCTGATGTCCTCGGCGCCGTAGCCCTGGGCCCGCGCCGACTGGAACACCTCGCGCACCGCCGCGAGCCCCGGCATCGGCACGCGCGCCGCGGCCGCCGTCTCGAGCATCAGGCCCTGGTCCTTCACCAGCAGGTCGATCTTGAAGTGCTCCGTGAAGTCCCGCTTCCCGATCGCCGCGCCCTTGAACGCGAAATAGGGCGACGCAAAACCCGAAGCCTGCACCACCTCGAGGATCGTCTCGAGCGGGAGCCCCGCGCGCCTGCCGACCACGACGCCCTCGCAGAGCGCCTCGAGCATGAGCGAGATGAAGCTGTTGCCGATCAGCTTCATGGTCGAGCCCTGCCCCATCGTGCCGCAGTAGATCGCCTTCGTTCCCATCGCCATCATCAGCGGCAAGAGCTCGTCGTGGACCGCGCGCTCGCCGCCGGTCATGAACAGCAGCGTCCCCTGCTCCGCCCCGTTCTTCGAGCCCGTCACGGGCGCCTCCAGCGCGTCGCCGCCGCGCTCCCGCAGCGCCGCCTGGACCCTGCGCGTGGTGTCGGGGCTCACGGTCGAGCACTCGAGGTAGCGGAAGCCGGGCCGGACGCCGCCCAAAATCCCGTCGTCCGCGAACACCAGGCGCTCCACCGCACGGGGGTCCGCGACGCACGCCACCACGACGTCCGCGCGCTCGGCCAGTTCGCGCGGCGAGGCGGCGACACGCGCCCCCTCGGCGGCGAGCGTCTCCGCGCGCTCGCGCGTGCGGTTCCACACCGTCGTCTCGAACCCCTTCTTGAGCAGGTTCCGGGCCATGCGGCTTCCCATCAGGCCCAGGCCCGCGAATCCGATCCTCTGGCTCATCAGCTATGACTCCTCTGGCGCGCCCCACGCGGTGTGGGGGCAGATTTCCCGGAACGGGCACTGGCTGCAGGCAAAGAAGGTAGGACGTGCGTCGAACACGCGCCGCCTGATGCCTTGCGCGGCCGCGCGGATCCGGCCTTCGGTCGCGACCGCCTCGTCGGCCGTGGGGCGTCGCGAGGCCGAAAGACCCGTCTCGAGAAAACGCAGCTCGACCTGCTCGGGCAGGCGGCCCTTGCTGCGCTGCCACGCGAGCGCGTAGATGTCGAGCTGAAGGCTCTCGCGCGCGCGCCGGTCGGCGGTTTTCTGATCGCGCACGTCGCCGGTCTTGAAGTCGACGACCGTGGTCTCGCCCGCCTGCTCGAGCACGAGGTCGTAGCGGCCCTGGACGCGATTGCGCTCGAGCTCGAAGGCGAACTCCTGCTCGACGGCGACCGGGTGCCAGGGAGCGCGCGCTTCCTCGGCGTGGAAGCGCCGCAGCATCGCCTCGCCCTCGCGGCGGCGCTCGTCCTCGTGCTCGCGCGAGAGGAAGCCCTCCGAGACCCAGGCCGCGCGGTAGGCGGCCACGAGCGCCTCGACGTCGGCCGGCTGGCCCGCGAGACGCCGCTCGAAGTGGCTGCGCACGGCTTCGTGTACCGCGTTGCCGTACACGACAGCGTGGTGCGCGAGGAGCGGCACGCGCAGCACGTGCAGGTAGCGGTACTTGAGCGGGCAGGTCTCGTAGTCGTCGATCTGGCGATAGGACAGCCGCAGCAGCTCGTCGTCGGGCAGCTCGCTGTCGGGCGTTGGAGCCGGATCGGGGGCGGGCGCCTCGCGCGCGAGCGCCTCGAGCGGCGCCGTGCGCCGCGAGACCGGCCGCGGCGAGGCGAGGTCGAGCGCCTCGACCACGAATCGCGACAGCTTGCGCGCGCGCGCGGTGCCGTAGTCGGCGGCCGAGGTCAGCCACAGCTCGTCCATCGCGCGCGTCATCGCCACGTAGAAGAGCCGCCGCTCCTCGAGCAGCTGCGAGCCGGCGCCGGAGCCGGCCAGCTCCTGCTTGACGAGGTCCTCGGGCAGCGCGAGCGCGTCGCCCCGGCGCTGCAGCGGGAACTTCGACTCGGCGCAGCCGACCAGGAACACGACGCGGAACTCGAGGCCCTTGGCCTTGTGCACGGTCAGCACGTGGACCGCGTCCTCGTCGAGCTCGGCCTCGGCCACCGCGGGGTCGTCGCCCGACTCGCGCAAGAGCTCGAGGTGCTCGACGAAGGCGGGCACGCGATCGTGCTCGGCCACGTCGCCGTAGCCCTTGACGAGCTCGAAGAAGCGAGCAATGTTCTTGACCTTCGCCTCAGCCTCGGCGGAGGCCGCCTTGGCGAGCCGGCCGAGCAGGCCCGACCACTGCAGGAAGCCGTAGAGCACCTCGCCCGTGCGGCGGCGCGGCACCTCTTGCGCGGCGCGCTCGAGATCCCGGACGAGCCGCTCGGCGGCCTCGCGGGCCTTGCCTCCGACCGAGCTCAGCTCCTCGTTCCCCGGCAGCTCGCGCAGCACCTCGAGCAGCGGGCGGGTCTTGCGGCGAGCGTAGTGATTGAGGCGCAAGAGATCCGTCTCGGGAAGCGCGTAGAGCTCCGAGGCCGCCAGGTAGAAGAGCGCCACCGAGTCGTCCGGGTTGGCCAGCACCTTCAGGAAGGAGACGAGCAGCCGGATCTCCTCGCGCGCGTAGAGGCCGCGGCTGCCGCTGAAGCGGTGCGGCAGGCCGCGCACGTTGAGCGCGCGCAGGAACGGGTCGGCGTCGCCGTTGCTGCGGACCAGGATCGCGAAGTCGCGCGGCCGCAGCCCGCGCTCGAGGCGTTCCGCGATCATCGCGGCGACCGCGTCGGCCTCGGCCGACACCGTGTCGAACGCGCGATGGCGCACCGGTTCGCCGCCCGCGCGCCGCGAGCGCAGGCGCTTGTCGATGCCGAAGCTCGCCTCGAGCCGGTGCGGGTTGTTGTAGCGGACGAGCCGCGCGGAGGTGTCGAGGATCTCCTGCGTCGAGCGGTAGTTCTCCGTCAGCACCACCTCGCGCGCGCCCGGATGCAGGCGGCGGAACGCGATCAGGTTGGCGGCGGCCGCGCCGCGCCAGCGGTAGATCGCCTGGTCGTCGTCGCCCACCACCGTGAGGTTGCCCGAGGGGCCCGAGAGCAGCTCGAGCATCTCGAGCTGCGCGTGGTTCGTGTCCTGGAACTCGTCCACGAGCACGTAGCGGAAGCGCGCCCGCAGCCGCGCGAGCGCGGCCTCGCGCGTGCGCAAGAGCTCGAGCGTGCGGTGGATCTGGTCGCCGAAGTCCACGAGCCCGGCCTCCGCCAGCAGCCGCTGGTGCGCCTCGTAGAAGGCGGCGAGCTCGAGCTCTGAGCGAGCCTCGTCGCGCTCCGCGTCGCTCGCGGCCGCGGCCAGCCGCGCCTCGGCCCACGCGCGGTACTGCCCCGGCGAAACGTCCTCGTCCTTCGCGCGGCTCACGAGCGTCGTGAGCGCGGCCAGGTGCCGCGTGGGATCGCCGAGCGGGCGGAAGCGGTCGAGCGGCAGCTTGAAGAGGCGTTCGCGCAGGAAGATCACCTGCTCGGGCTGCGACAGCACGCGGAACTGCGGGTCGAGCCCGAGCTCGAGCGCCCACTCGCGCAGCACGCGATCGCCGAAGGCGTGAAAGGTCGAGACCTGCGTCTCCGCGTAGCCCCACGGGATCAGCTGGTCCACACGCTCCGACATCTCGGCGGCCGCCTTCTCGGTGAAGGTGAGCGCGAGGATCTCCTCGGGCCGCGCGCGCTTGCTGGCGATCAGGTGCGCGATGCGCCGCGTGAGCACCGTCGTCTTCCCGGTGCCCGCGCCGGCGATGATCAGCAGCGGCCCCTCGCCGTGCTGCACGGCCTCGCGCTGCGCTGCGTTCAGCCCCTCGAGAATCCGCTCCTCGGCCGTCTGGACGAGCGGCTCGACCGGAGTGGTCACGACCGCATCTTATAAGCGCTGGCCGCGCCAACGGGTCCGCTACGAGGCGTCAACCGCGAATCCGACCGTCAGGTGAGCTGGCTTCTTAGATATGTCTCTCCGCCACAGGCTTCCGTGAGCGTGGCCGCCGTCCGCTCGAGCACCCCGTCGAGACGCGCCGTCGGGCAGCCGGCGGGAGCGTAGGCGACGACCAGGCAGCGTGTCGTGGCGAGCGTGATCGAGGTGCGCAGCGAGTCCGAGCTGGGGTTGCCGAACGGCCCTTCGGAGTCGACCAGCACCGGACGACCCTCCGCGCCAACACTGCCCTTGCGGATCCCCTCGTACGCCTCGCCTGCGGCCCCGAGCCGCAGCAGGACCGCCCCGACGATGCGGTCCGCGTCGTAGAGCCCGAACGGCAGCTGCTCGCGCAGCGACGCGAGGTTGAGCGCGTCGACGAGCGTGTTGATGCGGTAGAGCGACTCGCCCTTGAGCGCGCGCCGCAGCAGCGCTTCGTTCGACGGGCGCGTCTTGGTCGGGTCCATGCCGAGCGCCTTGTAGAGCGTGCGCGCGTCCTCGGTGCCCGGCACCTCGGAGCTCTTGCCCTCGCCGTAGCGGGCGCGCAGCGCCGCGCACTCGGCGTCCACGCGCGCGGCGAGCGCCGCGTCCTTCTCCCGCACGCTCACGCCTTCGATCAACAGCAGCCCGAGGCGGACGCGGCCGGCGAGGGTCGGATCGATCGCGAACTCGAGCGCCATCAGCGTGCCTCGGCCAGCGCAACCGCGACGCGGTCGAGCGCCACGACCGCCTCGCGGCCCCGGCCGGCGTGGTTGTTCACGAAGAGGGCGAACGCCAGCCGCTCGCCGCGCGCGGTCGTGACGTATCCCGCGAGCGAGTTCGCGAGCTGGAGCGTGCCGGTCTTGGCGAGCACGCGCCCCTCGGCCGGAGTGCCGCGCAGGCGCGTCGCGAGCGTGCCATCGCGCCCGGCGACGGCCAGCGAGTCGCGGAACGCCGCCGCGTGCGGATGACGGTCCATCGCGGCCAGCAGCGCGACGATGCCCGCCGGCGTGACCACGTCGACGCGCGAGAGGCCGGAGCCGTCCGCGAGCGACCAGCCCGCGTCCGGGACGCTCAGGCGCCGCAGGCTCTCGAGAGCGGCTTCGCGACCGCGCTCCACGCTGCCCTCGCCCTTGAGCTTGAAGCCCAGGTAGCGCAGCAGCATCTCGGCGTGGAGGTTCTGGCTCTCCTTGTTCACCAC
>DATBSL010000082.1:0-9190 GCA_036559805.1 Vicinamibacteria bacterium | reverse complement strand
CCCGGCCGTGAGCTGGCGCCGCGTGAGGCTCCCCGACATGAGGCCGGTGCCGTGAGGAAGCGAGGGGACGAGCGCGTGCACCACCTCGTGCGCGATGACTCGGCCGAGCGCGACGGCGACCACGCGCTGCTCGCCGGGCGGCAGGATGCGCAGGGGGCGGCCCGGCTCGACGCCGGCGGCGGCGCGGACGTTCGGCACGCGAACCCAGAGCGTGCGCACGGCCGACGGGCCTTTGCGCGCGGAGCCGAGCACCAATTCGCCCGTGGGCTGTGGCGGTCCTGCGTCGACCAGGATCACCCACACCTCGTCGTTCCCCGCGACGTCGCGCGACGCGCCGCGCCGCCACGACACGGTCGCACCCAGGCGCCTCAACAGGGCGGCCGCCTCCGCCCGGGCCACCAGCTCCGTACCCCACGCGATGCCGGTCGGGTCGCACCAGACGAGCGTGAG
Source organism: Vicinamibacteria bacterium (assembly GCA_036559805.1). Taxonomy (GTDB): domain Bacteria; phylum Acidobacteriota; class Vicinamibacteria; order Fen-336; family Fen-336; genus DATBSL01. The sequence goes on along the minus strand of DATBSL010000082.1, from coordinate 8,740 downwards.
GGCGGACGCGCTCGCGTCCTCGCGCGGCGGCTCCGCGGCGAGCGACGCGGCCAGGAGGCTCAGCACGGCTGCGGCGACACGTTGAGACACGCTTCTCCCCGCTTCCCCAAAGGCATCGACGACCGCGTCGTGCGGTGCTGGTCGTTTCCAGTGAGACGCGAGAGGTCGGGCCGAGGTTGCCGGGCACACCGGCGCGACGAGCTGAGTTTGTCCTGAGCCCAGAAAACTGAAGCCCAATTCGCCCGCAGGCGAACGCTCCCCTTGTGCCGCGACGGTGGCGCGAACTCTCTAGCCGGCGGCGGCGCTCGCCGAAGCCTTCCGGCCGTCAGCTCGCGGCGGGAGCGATGTTCTTGTTCATCCGGAAGACATTCTGCGGGTCCCAGCTCGCCTTGATGCGGGACAGGCGCTCCAGGTTCGTGCCGTAGGCGGCGGCCACTCGATCCTCCGGCTCGTCCTCGGTGAGGAAGTTCACGTAGGTCCCGCCCGTCGAGAAGCGCTTCATGTCGCGCCACGTCGAGCGCGCCCATTCGACGTTGGCCGCGTCGTCCTCGGGCTTCTCCCAGGACGCGGCGACGTTGAGGACCGCCGCGGCGTCCCGGTTTCCGACCGCCGAGTGGTCGGCGGGCCGGTCGGCGATCGCGCCGCCGAGCTGGAACACGATCACCGCCGAGTGCGGCGACAGGATGCGCTCGGCGTGCTCGCGCTGCTTCGCGACCAGCTCGGCCGTGATCCCGGGCAAGTACTCCGACTTCCAGTAGTAGCGGCGGCCCTTGGGCTGCGTCGCGTCGAGGAGGTTCTGCAGCGAGACGTACGGACGCCGCTGCAGCAGGTCGCCCACGGGCTTGCCCAGCGCCTTGAGCGGCGCCAGCAGCTTCTCGCCGTCCTCCGGCTTCCCGCTATAGCACGCCAGCAGCATCACGATCAGCTGGCCGTGCGCGTCCTTGGCCAGCCACGGCGCCGGCGGGGCCTTGCGCATCACGCCGACGAGAGTCAGCTCGCGCGGCGCCTCGGACGCCAGCGTGCGGAACAGCTCGAGCACCTCGCCCGCGGACTCGGCCCGCCACGCGACGGGTCCTCCGTAGATCTCCGGGCCGACCGGGTGGAGCTCGTACTCGATGCCCGTGACCACGCCGAAGTTGCCGCCGCCGCCGCGCAGGCCCCAGAACAGGTCCGGGTTCTCTTTCTCGCTCGCGCGCAGCTGCCGGCCGTCCGCGGTCACCAGCTCCATCGCCCGAACGCCGTCGCTAGTCCACCCGAAGCGGCGCGACAGGTAGCCGAAGCCGCCGCCGAGCGTCAGGCCCGCGCACCCGGTGGCCGAGACGAAGCCGAGCGCCGCCGCGAGCCCGTGAAGCTGCGTCTCGCGATCCACGTCCCCCAGCAGGCAGCCTCCCTGCGCCCGGGCTACCCGCGCGGCAGGATCCACCCAGACGCCCCGCATCAGCGACAGGTCGACGAGCAGCCCGCCCTCGGCCAGCGCCAGCCCGGCGATGTTGTGACCGCCGCCGCGCATCGAGAGCGCGAGCGAGTGCTCGCGCGCGAAGCGCACGCAGGCGAGGACATCGGACACGCCGATGCAACGGGCAATCAGCGCGGGCCGCCGGTCGATCATCGCGTTCCAGATCGCGCGCGTCTCGTCGTAGCCGGGATCGGAGGCGGCGAGCACGGGCCCGCGCAGGCCCGCGCGGAGGCCCTGAACGAGGGTCGGATCGAGAGATGTCATGGCTCCGAATCTAGCATCGCTCGGGGCGCTGATGTCGACGGTCAGCCGGCTACGTCGAGCGGAGCGCCGAGCGCGCATAAGATAAGAAGAGTAGATGCGCCGCCTCGTGGACGACCTCGTCAAGGACACGGCCTACGCGCTGCGGCTGCTGGCGCGGTCTCCCGGCTTCGCCGCCACGGCGGTCGTCTCGCTCGCCCTCGGCATCGGCGCGAACACCGCGATCTTCAGCCTGGTGGACACGGTGCTGCTGCGTCTTCTGCCCGTCGAACGCCCGCAGGAGCTGGTGTTCCTCCAGGCTGCGGGCAGCGAAGGACGAGCCGGCGCGCCGCCCTATCCCTGCTTCGAGCGGCTCCGCAGCGAGACGACCGCGTTCACCGCGATGGCCGCCTTCGCGGCCGACGATCTGCGCGTCGAGCTGGACGGACGCCCTGAGCAGGTCTTCGGCCAGGTCACGTCGGGCAACTACCTCGAGCTGCTCGGGCTGAAGCCGGCCGCGGGGCGGCTGCTGACCCAGGGCGACGAGGCGACCGACCCGCCTGTGGCGGTGATCGGCTACGGCTACTGGCAGCGGCGTTTCGGAGGCGCGCCCGATGCGATCGGCCGAACGCTAGGGTATGGAGGTCGCCTCTACACGATCGTCGGCGTCACACCACCCCAGTTCTGGGGACTCCAGCCGGGTCGCGAGATCGACGTGACGCTGCCCATCCCGCGCGACCACCGCCTGCGGACGAACGCGGACATGTGGTGGCTCCAGGCCGTCGCCCGCGTGCGCCCAGGCGCGAGTCGTGAGCAGGCAACGGCCCAGGCCGACGGCGTCTTCCAGTCCTTCATGAAGGACCGCGACCGTTCCAGCGAGGGCCGCTCGAGGTACTTCGACCACCTGGAGCTGACGCCCGCCGCGCGCGGCCTCGATCGGCTGCGCGCGCGCTACTCGAAGCCGCTCGTCGTCCTCTCTTTCGTGGCCGGGATCGTCCTGCTCGTCGCCTGCGCCAACCTGGGGAGCCTGCTGCTCGCTCGCGGCGCCGCTCGTGAGAAGGAGTTCGCGATCCGCCTCGCGACCGGGGCCGGCGCGGGGCGCCTCGTCCGGCAGCTGGTGACCGAGACCCTGCTGCTGTTCCTGTTGGGAGCCGCCGTGGGCCTGCTGGTCGCGCAGCTGTCGATCCAGGCCCTGACGGGCTTGTTCGCAATCGGCCGCACTCCGATCCGACTCGACGTCCACTACGACTGGACGCTCGCCGCCTTCGCCGCCGCCGTCGCTCTCGCGGCGGGCCTCGTCACCGGCCTGTGGCCGGCGCTGCGGGCCCTGCGCAGCGACCCGCAAGCGGCGATGAAGGGCAGCGAGTCGCGCGTGGCTGGATCACGAAGCGTCGTGAGGGCCGGCCGCATTCTGGTGACGGCCCAGGTGGCGCTCTCGCTCGCGCTGCTGGTGACGGCCGTGCTGTTCGTGAAGACGATGGCCAACCTTCGCGCCGTCGACCTGGGGTTCCGTCACGATGGAGTCCTCACCCTCTCGCTGGACCCGGTCGTCACGGGTTCCGCGACACAGGATGCTCGGGAGCAGCTCTGGAGACGGACGCTCGAACGCGTGCGCGCCCTGCCGGGCGTCCGCGCGGCCAGCCTTTCGGTCCTGACGCCCCTCTCGGGCCGCGACACCGCTACGCTCGTCACGGCGTCTGGCTACACTTCGCTTCACGAGATGGACCGGTCCGTCCACGTGAACCACGTCTCGGAGGACTACTTCCAGGCCTTCGGCATGCGGCTCGGCAGGGGTCGCGCGTTCACCCGCGCCGACGCCGGCCCTTCGGCGAAGGTCGCGGTGATCAACGAAGCCGCGGCCCGCGCCTACTTCGCACACCGGGAGCCCATCGGCGAGTCTCTCGATTTCGGCCGCTCCGGCGTGTACCAGATCGTGGGCGTCGTCCAGGACGCCAAGCACCTGAGCCTGCGCGAGCCCGCCCCGAGGTTCGTCTTCGTCCCGCTCTGGCAGCCCCTCGACCGCATCGGGCGGACGACACTCGCCGTGTCCTCCGAGGAGAGCCCGGCGTCGCTCGTCCGCGCGGTCAGGCGCGAGATCGAGGCCGTCCACCCCAGGACACTCGTCTCGGACGTCATCGCCGTCGGAGACGAGATCGACGCAACGCTCGTGAGCGAGCGGCTGCTCTCCACTCTCGCCACCGCCTTCGCGGCGCTGGCGCTCGGCCTGTCCGCGATCGGCCTCTTCGGCACGTTGAGCTACGCCGTCGCGCGCCGCACGCCCGAGCTCGGGATCCGCATGGCCATGGGCGCCGAGCCGGCTCGCGTCGCCTGGTCCGTGGTCCGCGACATGCTGCTGCAGGTCGCGTGCGGCATCGCCATGGGCCTGCCCGTGGCCCTTGCGGCGTCGATCACGGCGGAGGCGCTCTTCTTCGCGGTCGCTCCGACCGACCCGGGCCTCTACCTGCTGAGCGTTGCGATGCTGACCGCGGTCTCGTCCCTCGCCGCCTGGCTCCCCGCCCGGCGCGCGGCGTCGATCGACCCGTCCGGCGCCCTGCGTCGGGAGTGAGCGGCGCTCAGGACCGCCTGGGCGGCGGAGGCGGGTTCGATCGGCGCGTCGCCGGCGTGTGAGCCGTGCGGTACTCGAGAAGCTCGCTGTCCGTCACCTCGAAGAAAGGGGCGTCGATCAACCCCACGTCTACGAGACTGCGGTGGAGCTTCTGGTAGCAGATGTCGGGCCCGTCCTGAAGCGAGGCGTGCCCCGAGGAGAACGCGGCGTTGGCGATCCAGACGGTGTACTCGCGGGCTTCCGTGCCCAGTCGCGCGCAAAGCATGTACTCGCGCCGGTTCTGACCGTTCTTGAAGCCGAGGTACTCGATCGTGAGGTGGCGTACTCCGTTCAGGATCGGCGGCTTGGGTGGTGCCGTCGTGGAGTGAGTCGGGGCCATACAGTCGCCTCCAGCAGCACAGTTGTGCACGTGGAGGAGCCATGATCGGCCCGCGCGGCGCTGTGATGGCTCATGATACCACGGCGGCTCACTCGTCCCGGAGCTTCACTCGATCGTGAACGCCGCCCGCCGAGATGCCGTGGTGTTCGTGTCCCGGTCGGTCAGGACGATCCGGACCTCGTACTCGCCGGGGCCGAAGGGACGCAGGTTGATCCGGCGCGTGTGCGCGGCGCCGCCGTCCCGTTTCTCCATCGGTTCCGGCTTCGACGCGGCGATGAGCTCGCCCGCGCGCCAGATCTCCGCTTGCGTCACAAGGCTCCCGGCGTCCGGCGCGAGGTTGTAGGCGAAGAACTGGACGATCAGGCTTTCGCCCTGTGCGTAGACGCGGTGCGCCTGCACCGGCCGCAACCCCGCCCCGGCGCCCGTCGAGGCGCCTGCCCGCTTCGCCGCGGCGTCCTCCTTCATCAGGAACAGGCTGCTGAGGGTCAGCTCCCCTTGTCCGAGGTCGGGAATCTCGACCCACTGCGTCGCGCTGCCCATCTTTCCGCCGCCCTCCTCGCGCACCGCGACGCTCACGCGATAGCGGCCGGGCTTGAGCGGCGCCGCGCGCTGGTAGGGCAGGCCCTTGTCGAGGGCGCCTTCGTAGGCGGCGTCGGTGAGGTCCAGCGTCGCGCGCTCGACGGCGAGGCTGCCCACCACGGCGCCGCCCTCGTCGAACACGGCGCCCGCCACGTCCACGGTGGCGAGGCGCCGGTCGCCGGTGCGAGCGAACGGCACGTCGCGCAGGGCGACGTAGCTGCTCACCACCACCTGCGTCGCCGCGGAATCCACGCTCATGAAATCGGCCGACAGGCTCACCTTGAAATCCTCGAGCGGCTTGGGCGAGGCGAGCGCCGCCTGCAGCTCGGCGCGCAGCCGGTCCTCGCGGGCGGGCACCGATCCGCCGGCTGCGTTACCCGACGCGGCCGTGCTCGCGAGGACACCTTCGTTGCGGACGCCCGGGCCGAAGTAGCCCTTGCGGTGCCGGATCCGCATGTCCTTCAGCCCGGGCAGGCGCACCTCGATCTTCCGGAACGCTCCGTCGCGGCTGGCGCTCGTCGGCTCGTACGCGAGCAGGTAGTAGGTCTCGGTGTCGTTCATGATCCGGCGCAGCGCGTCCGAGAAGCTGTTCGTGTTGGCGACCAGGAAGCCGCCGGTGTCCGCCGCCATCGCGTTCATGACGTCCTGGGACGCGAACTCGCCCGCGCGCGCCAGCCGATCGCGCGCCGCGGCGATGCCGGCGCCGCCCGCGGTCATCACGGGCCCGCGGTTCGCGGCGTTGAATGTCGAGATGTTCGCCTGCAGGCCGCGCGAGTCGAGCGAGTACACGATCACGCCGGAGCGCGTCCCGGCATCGGTGATCTCGCGCAGGTCGTAGCCGGCGCGGTTCTCGATCCCGAGCCCCGCCGTGAAGCCGTCGGAGACGAAGACCACGACCTTGCGCCCGCGCAGCTCACCCATGCCGCGCACGACGTTCTTCAGCGTGTCGAGCGTCGCGCGCGAACTGTTGATCGAGTCCGCCAGCACCGCGCGCGCGACCATCCGCGCCTCGGCTTCCGCGCTGGGCGACGGCCGCCGGGCCTGGATCTCCTCCACCGCGATGCTCAGCGCCTCCGGATCGCCGCGCTCGATCAGCTCGGCCTGGTACTCGGTGATGAACGGGACGTCGACCTGCCGCAGCCGCCGATCCTGGAGCGTGAGCCGGGCCACCACCTGCCGGATCGTCTGCCGGTCGGCCGTGAAGTCCTGCGAGCGGGCGCCGCTCGTGGTCACGAGCGCGACCATGTCCTCGGGCGGAACCTCGCGCTCCAGGAAGCGGTCGAGCGTCTTCTTGACCCGCATCAGGTTCGCGGCTTCGATGTGGATGTCGTCCACCGCCAGCACCACGTAGCGGCGGGGCGTCGCCTGGGGGACGGGCCCCGGCTCGGCCGACGCCGCTGCCGGTGCAGCGGCCACCGGAGCCGCCGCCGCGGGCGCCGGCGCGACGAAGGCCTCGAACTGGGTCAGCGACTGGGGTCGGCCGTCTTCCAGCACCTGGAAGTCTTCACGCTTCAGGCCCGGCCTGGCCTTGCCGCCCTTGTCGGTGACGATCACGTCGATCCTGACGACCTCGGCGCTGACGGGAACCAGCAGCTCCGGTTTCTGCGGCTCTTGCGCCTGCGTGGAGCCGGAGCGGACAACGGCGAGCACGATCGCCACCGCAATCGGCGCCAATCGCATCAGTAACGCTCGGTTTCCGGGTGGAAGGAGCGCCAGCTGTGCCAGAACTCCTGGCTGGCGGCGACGGGCGTGAGGTTGCCGGCCGGGCCTCTTCCGGACAAGCCATAGCGACCGGAAGCGCCTACGAGCGTCTCGCCCTCGAGCGCTAGCGTCCCCGTGTCGGGCCGCTCGAAGGCGAAGAACGACGCCTCGTCGGCGGCGAGGACCAGGACGATCGGCGTCCCCGCGACCGAGTCGTTGATCACGCGCTCGCGGCGGAGCCGGTTCCAGTCGAAGGCCTTGCTCCTGCCCCCGATCTCGATCCCGACGACCCAGGACTTCTCTTGCCACGACTCGGGATTCGTTCCGGTGAGCCGCTTTCGGCTCGTGCCCTTCTCGAAGGCGTCGTCCTTGGGATAGCTGTCCGCGAACGCGGGATCCGCCTGCATCACCAGGCTTGCCGGGTGGATCGCCAGCCACTCGCGCAGCGCGACCTGCTCCGAATGGATCACCGGGAGCTTCATGCCCTTGCGGCGGCCGGCCACGGCCGCGCCGGTCGCCTGCCGCCACCAGCTTCCGGTCGACTCGTCTTCGAGCAGCGCGTTCCATCGGTCCATGCCGACCAGCCGGAAGCGCTCGGCCTTGCCGTCCAGCAGTGGAGAGAAGACGCGGCCCGTGCGGCAGACGGTGCAGTAGGTGACCAGGACGTCCATCCCGCCCACCGTGTCGTGCACCTGGTGGTGGTAGCCGATCAGCCGCAGCGGATACGCGCGCGCCTCGCCGTTCACCTCGATCCCGACCACGAGGCCGTCCAGGGGCACCTGGTTCTCGCCGGCTGGCCGCAGGCTCAGCGTCCGAGGCTGCTCGAACATCTTGTCGGCCGCCATCACGAAGTTGGCGGCGTAGGCCGCACTCGCCACGGCTACCGAGCCTAGCGCCAGGGCGGCTCGCCAGCCCCTGCCAGCCCGCCACGCGTCCGCGACTCCGGCCAGCATCAGTGCGACGCACGCGGCGCGGATCGGCCAGCGCCACCGATACAGGGCGTACGCGAGGCTGAGGCTGTCCAAGCCCTGGCTGCCGAAGAACGGCATGACGAAGTAGACGTTCGCGAGCTCGAACGCGACGAGCCCGAGCACACCAGCGGCAAACGCAAGGCGCGGGCGCATGGGATCGCGCCTAGTCTAGGACGAAGTCGGTCCGTGTTGGATCGGCTCTACCTGGTCTGCCAGCGGTCCCGCGTTTCGAGAACCGAGCGGGCGCCGGTTCCGTCGAGCCACTCGCGAGCCGCTTCGAAGCCCCGCAGGTGCGCATCCCAGAACGCCGTGGACAGGGCGAGGATCGCGCGGTGGTGGTTCGGGTTGCGCGGCGCGCGATCGCCCGGCAGTGGACGGTCTCCGAAAGCGGAATGCTCCGCGTCGGCGACCACAAGCTCGTACTTGTTGCCCGGCGGCAGGCTCGGGAACACGGCCAAGCGAGACGCGACATCGGCGTCCCCGATGGGCGACGTGTCCTTCGTGCCGGTCATCAGCATCCACGGGATCTTGACGGCGCCGAATGCCGCAGCCGGGTCGCCGCGCCGCGGGCTGCTCGGGCTGAAAGCGATCGCGGCGCGGATTCGCTCGTCGGTGAAGCGCGCGCCCGCGTGGCCGAAGGCCTGGCCGCTCACCGCCTGGGTGGTTACGGCGCCGAAGGAATGCCCCGACATCCCGACGCGCCCGAGGTCCAGGCGCCGCTCCAGCGCGTGGCCCCTGACCCCGTTCCACGACGCGAGCTGATCCAGGACGATGCGCACGTCCTGAACCCGCAGCATGAAGTTGCGCCCCGATGCGGCCTGCGTCAGCGCCTCTCGCCGCTCGGTCGG
>DATBSL010000081.1:0-3591 GCA_036559805.1 Vicinamibacteria bacterium | reverse complement strand
CCCTCGCTCTTCCAGGCGTCCATCGCGTGCGCCTGCACCACGCGGTACGCGTCCTCCCGGCGCATCCCGCGCGACGTCAGCTCCAGCAGGAGCTGGCCCGAGAAGACGAGGCCGCGGCCGAGCTCGAGGTTCCGCCGCATGCGCGCCTCGTCGACGTTCATGCCCTGCACGATGCGCGTGAAGCGCGCGAGCATGTGGTCGAGGGCCAGGAAGCTGTCGGGCACGATCACGCGCTCGACCGACGAGTGCGAGATGTCGCGCTCGTGCCACAGGGCGACGTTCTCGAGCGCGGCGAGCGCGTTCGCGCGCACGAGCCGCGCGAGGCCTGTGACCTGCTCGCAGCCCACCGGGTTGCGCTTGTGCGGCATCGCGGAGGAGCCCTTCTGGCCCGAGCCGAACGGCTCCTCGACCTCGCGCACCTCGGTCTTCTGCAGCGCGCGGACCTCGGTCGCGAACTTCTCCAGGCTCGCGGCCACGAGCGCCAGCGTCGTCATCACCTCCGCGTGGCGGTCGCGCTGCAAGACCTGCGACGAGATCGGCGCCGGGACGAGCCCGAGCTTCGCGCAGACGGCCTCCTCGACCTCGGGCGGCAGGTGCGAGAACGTCCCGACCGCGCCCGAGAGCTTGCCGACGGCGATCGTCGCGCGCGCGCGCTCGAGCCGCGCGAGCTGGCGCTGCAGCTCGGCGTGCCACAGCGCGAGCTTGAGGCCGAACGTCATCGGCTCCGCGTGCACGCCGTGGGTGCGCCCGATCATCGGCGCGTGCTTGTGGCGGAAGGCGCGCTCGCGCACGGCGTCCATCAGCCCGACGACGCCCGCGCGGACGAGGTCGAGCGCGTCGCGCATCAGCATCGAGAGCGCGGTGTCCACGACGTCGGACGAGGTGAGCCCGTAGTGCAGGTAGCGGCCCTCGGGTCCCACGCTCTCGGCCACGTTCGAGACGAAGGCGATCACGTCGTGCTGCACCTCGCGCTCGATCTCCTCGATGCGCTTCACGTCGAAACGGGCGCGGCTGCTGATCGCCTCGAGCGCGGCCTTCGGCACGACGCCGCGCTCGGCCAGCACCTCCGTCGCCGCGATCTCGACACGCAGCCACGCCGCGAAGCGGCTCTCGTCGGACCACAGCCGCGCCATCTCGGGGCGCGAGTAGCGCGGAATCATCGGGCCCTGCCGGGGGGCGCTGCGAGCAGCCGGCGCGTCAGCCACTCCTCGTAGCCGTCGAGGTCCTTCCATGCCGTGGCCCACAGCAGCGGACGCGCCGCCGGATCGAGCAGCGTCATCCCGTCGTCCGTGACTCGGACGCCCAGCGCCTCCGTCACGACCAGGTCGCGCGCGACCGCCAGGTAGACGGCCACCGTGTCGAAGAGCGTCGAGCTGCGCGTGGCGACGCGGTCGGGCTCCTTCGCGCACCAGGGTTTGGTGCGGCACCACAGCTCGTAGTTCTCGAAGAGCGCCACGAGCAGCGGGTCCTTCGACGCGCGGAGCCGCGCGTAGCGCTCGCCCGAGAGCGTCACGAGGCCGCAGGTGTCGAGCGGGGTAAGGGTCGCCTCGCGCCAGGGTGCTGCGAGCAGGGCGCGGGCCGCGGTCGCGCTCGCTTTCACGTTCCACTCGGGCTCCGGCTTCGGCTTGCCGCTGTACCCGGTTCGCAGGCTGCCGTACATGCCGGCGAGACGCAGCTTCCCCGCGATGCGCGGCTCGCGGCGCAGCGCCTCGGCGAGGCTCGGGGGCGGCCCGAGAGCCACGAGCGTGACCGGCTCCTTCGACGCGAGCGCCAGATCGACGAGCGCCTGGACGCCGTCCTCGTGCACGCGACCGGGGTAGCTGGCGAGGTCGTACCCCTTCACCCACTCGTCCTGGCCGGTCGGGCCGCCCTCCTGCCTCACGCCGATGCCGATCGGGATCTCGGTGCGGCCGGCGACCTGCAGCAGCCGGGCCACGATCGGCACCCGCCGAGCGGTGTCGCCGTAGTCGGTGAGCACCAGCTTCACGTCCAGCTCGGGAGACTTGAGCGCGAGCACGAGCGCCCAGGTGTCGTCGATGTCGTCGCCGATGTCGGTCGCGACGACCACGGGGACGGCGCGGGACGAAGCACCGGAGGCGGCCGAGGCGAGCGCCAGGACGAAAGCCAACGTGAGGAATCGGGCGAGAGCGCGAGTCGCCGTGAGCGCGAGCCGGGAAGACATGCTCCGCGCATTCTTTCACGGCGACGCTGCCGCGGGCAGCCGGCGGCGAACGTAGTAAGATTCGCGGGTTTCCCCTCTCCTGCGGGCCGCGGCGTGCGGGGCCGCGACTTCCGACGACGGACCCGACGAGGAGCCACGGACATGGAGGCGTACCGCAGGAAGCGAGGCGCGGACGGCCGCGAGCGAGTCGAGGTGCGGCTGCGCGGCACGCAGCTGCTCAACCACCCGATGTACAACCGCTCCACCGCCTTCACGCGCGAGGAGCGGCGCGTGCTCGGCCTCGCCGGCCTGCTGCCCGACGTCGTGAGCAGCATGGAGCAGCAGGCGCGCCGCGCCTACGGCAACATCGCGCGCAAGGACGACGCGCTCGAGCGCTTCGTCGGCCTCGCGGCGCTGCAGGACCGGAACGAGCACCTCTTCTACCGCGTGCTCGCCGACCACCTCGAGGAGTTCCTGCCGATCGTCTACACGCCGACCGTCGGGCTCGCCTGTCAGCAGTACAGCCGCATCTTCCGGCGCGCGCGCGGGCTGTGGATCACGCCCGAGCACAAGGGCCACATGAGCGAGGTGCTCACCCACAACCCGTACGAGGACGTGCGGCTGATCGTGGTGACCGACAACGAGCGCATCCTCGGCCTCGGCGACCAGGGCGCCGGCGGCATGGGCATCCCGGTCGGCAAGGTCGCCATCTACGTGGCGGCAGCGGGCATCCACCCGGCCCAGACGCTGCCGATCAGCCTCGACGTCGGCACCGACAGCGAGGAGCTGCTGCAGGACGATCTCTACATCGGCTGGCGCCACCCGCGCCTGCGCGGCGAGGCGTACGACGCGGTCGTCGAGGAGTTCGTGCGCGCGGTGAAGCTGCGCTTCCCGAAGGCGCTCCTGCAGTGGGAGGACTTCAAGCAGTGGAACGCCTTCCGGCTGCTCGAGCGCTATCGCCACGAGCTGCCCTCGTTCAACGACGACATCCAGGGCACGGCGGCCGTTGCAGTAGCGGGGGTATTCGCCGCCGCGCGCGCCGCGGGCCGTCCGCTGCGCGACGAGCGTGCGGTGATCGTCGGCGCCGGGGCGGCCGGCGTCGGGATCGCGCGGCTGCTGCGCGCGGCGCTTGCGCGCGAGGGCGTCGCGGCCGGCGACCTGCTCGGCGCGGTGGCGCTCGTGGACTCGAAGGGCCTCGTCGTCGACGCGCAAGACGAGTACCGCCGCGACCTCGCGTGGCCTGCCGAGCTCGCGGCGGCGCGCGGGCTGCGCGCAGGCTCGTCCCTGCTCCAGGTGGTGCGCGCCCAGAAGCCCACCGTGCTGGTGGGGGTGTCGGGGGTGGCGGGCCTCTTCGACCAGGAGCTCGTGGGCGCGATGGCCGAGGCCGTGGAGCGGCCCGCGATCTTCCCGCTGTCGAACCCGACGAGCGC
>DATBSL010000080.1:0-2027 GCA_036559805.1 Vicinamibacteria bacterium | reverse complement strand
CGGCCGCGGCGAGCAGTGCACGAGCGCCGACGCCGCGGGATACCCGATCGCGCCGCTCCTGTTCACCGCGGACGAGGTGGCCGCCGGAGCGATCAACCACGCGATCCGCTTCATCCTGCCGAACGACCGGATCCGGCGGGGGGTCTACCTCCACCCGGCGACACACGCCGGCGCTCCGAGAGGCCCCGCGGATGCCCCCCCGTACGGCACGCGGCTGCGGCTGCGCCGGGACTACCCGGTGAACACGCTGCCCGCGGGCGCGCAGGTGGTGGCGCGCGCGATGCAACGCTACGGGATGTTCCTGGCCGACGGCGGCAACGTCGCGCTGACCGCCCAGAGCGACCGCTTTACCAGGGCCAAGTGGTCCGGCCGGCTCGGATCGCGCGACCTGGATCGGATCAGGCCCAGCGATTTCGAGATGGTCCACGGGGGCGGCCGGATTCCTCACACCAACAACTGCGTGCGGACCCAGTAACGTCGCGGCGATCGCGCCCTGGCCCCCGACTCGGGCCAGGGCGCGTTCAGCGCTTGTTGAACATCCGCTCCGCGGCGGCGAGGCCGCTCGTGAGGGTCGCGATGCTGTCGAGCGTGCGCGCCGCCTTCTCGAGGTGCGTGCGCGCCCGCTCGGGCTCGCGAGCCGCCGCGCGCAGCAGCTCTCCCACCAGCCGGACGACCCGCTCGATCTCCGGCGCCAGGCTGCGCGTCTCGCGGACGGCCGTCTCCAGCGTCTGGCCGCGCCTCACCACGAACCAGGCCCCGAGAGCGCGCGCCATCAGGCTCACGTGGTGGAGCGTCGCCGGGGCCGGCAGCGGGTCGGTCTCGCCGAAGTAGAAGAGCGCGATGCCGTGCAGGCCGAACCCGCTGCGGATCGGGACCACGGCGAGCGCCGCAGGCTTCGGGTCGAGCGCCCCGACGATCTCCGCCACCTCGGCCGCCTGGTCGAGGTTCACGAGCGAGGGGTTCTTCAGCGGCACGAAGCGCAGGCGAACGGTCTTGTACCCCTCCGGGTTCTCGACGAACGGGTCCTTCTTCATCCCGACCGACGCGATCGTGCGCAGGTTCTGGTTGACCGCCGGCGCGACGAGCGTCCCGCGCGCGCATCCCGCCGCCGCCGCCAGGTGCGAGAGCGCCGCCGTCAGCGTGTCGCCGGGCGGCTTGCCGTCCCCGAGCTCCTCGATCGCCTCCACCGTGAGCTCGAGCTCCTTCACCCGCTTGCGCGACTCGTCGCGCTCCTGGCGCACGCCGTCGAGCGCTTCGCTCAGGGACATCGAGGTCTCGACGTAGGAGCCCACGAGCGCCTTGTCGAGCTCCGCGCTCGTCGCCCCGCGCGGGATCTTGGGCGTCTGTACCATCACGCGCCGCAGGTCCTCCGCGTCGCGGCCCTCGGTCGGCTGCACGCCGGCGCCGGCGAGCGTCGAGCGGCCGAACACCTGCTGGATCGCACCCCAGGCCCAGGTCTGAACGGTTTGGTCGGGGGCGAGCGCGAGGCTCCGGTAGCGCACCGTAAGATCGGCCATCGTACGCGCCATCAACGTGCCGAGAGTCTCCAGCACCCCCTCGCCGCGCATAGCCACGGCCTCGACCTCGGGTGCCCCGCCGGGGTTCAGCTTGGAGGAGAGCTGCTCGACTGACAGGACCTCGGGCAGGTCGCGCTTGTTGTACTGAAAGACGAGCGGGATCGTCTCGACAGGGATCCCGTTCGCTTTCAGGTTCTCGCTCATTTCCGCGAGGCTCGCCACGTTCTCGTCGAGCCTGTCGGCGGCTGAGTTGGCCACGAACACGACGGCGTCCGTGCCGCGCATCACCAGCCGGCGTGTCGCGCCGTAGGGCGCCTGCCCGGGCACCCCGACGAGCTGAAAGCGGATGTCGAAGCCGTGGAAGCCCACGCCGCGCAGGGGCAGCATGTCGAAGAGGATGGTGCGCTCCTGCTGCGAGTTGACGGTGATCAGCTCGCCGCGGTGGCGCGCCAGCGCGGCTGCATGCAGCATCTGCAGGTTCGTGGTCTTCCCGCAGACCGCCGGCCCGTA
>DATBSL010000079.1:0-3535 GCA_036559805.1 Vicinamibacteria bacterium | reverse complement strand
TCGGGAGTCGCGACGACGACCGCGTCCAGCTCCTTCTCCTGGTCGAGCATCTGGCGGTAGTCCTCGTAGCCGTTCACCTCGAACTTGTACTTCTTCAGGGTATTGACCACGCGCCGCTGGTTGAACTCGGTCCAGATGTCGCACACGGCGCGGAAGCGCAGCCCGGGGATGCGCAGCATCGCGTCGAGCAGCACCTGTCCCTGGGCCCCAGCGCCCAGGAGCGCCACGTTGATCTCCTGGAGGTCCTTCGGCGGGGCGGGCTTCGCCGCCTCGGCGGCCTGCTGCCGCGTCTTCTCGTACGCGCGCGAGCGGGAGAGCGCGTAGCCGAAGAGGCCGAGCGCCGGGACGGTGGACAGCCCCAGCAGCACCTCCCTCCGGTCGACCGCCTTCTTCGGCTCCGCGGGAGCGTCCTGCGCGGGCTTGTCGTCGCCGTCTGCCATCTCGTGCCTCCCGCTACTTCGCGAGCCGGCCGAACACCTCCACCTCGACGTAGTGGTTGAGCTCGTTCGCGTTGCTGCCCCGGCTGTGCAGGCGCACGTAGCGGGCCTTGCCGCCCTTCGCGTCGACCAGCTTGCCCTCCGCCGTCTCGACGTAGTTCATGTCCGGGCCGGGGCCGATCCCCAGCGTGTTGTCGGTGTCGTTGTTGAAGATCGTGCGGACGTTCTTGGTGAAGCCCGCGTCGTCGGCGAGCTGGACGGCGACGTCGAGGTAGACGCGCGCCGTCCTGTGGAAGTGCCAGACGAGCACCGCGTACACCTCGTGCGGCGCGCCGAGGTCGATCGTGACCTGCTGCGCCCCGGGGCCGAGCTCGACGTAGCTGCCGTCGGCGCCCTTCTTGTCGCCGTCGTTCACCTGCGCGACCTCGCCGATGATCGGCGCGTCGTCGCT
Source organism: Vicinamibacteria bacterium (assembly GCA_036559805.1). Classification (GTDB taxonomy): domain Bacteria; phylum Acidobacteriota; class Vicinamibacteria; order Fen-336; family Fen-336; genus DATBSL01. The sequence continues at coordinate 2,647 of DATBSL010000079.1, read as the reverse complement.
GCTCGCGACGGTCTTGCCGCGGGCGACGTTCGTGACCCCCGCGGGGGCCAGGAACGGGTCGCGCGGCCGGCCGAGCGGCTTCTGCAGGTTGGCGATCCCCCTGACGTTCTGCGGCGTGCCCTCGAACATCGGCTTCGGAAGCTGGATCGGGATCGGCGCCAGCTTGCCTTGCGCGGCGAGCGCGGCGGGAATCGCTGCGAGCGCGGCGAGCGCGACGGCGGCTCGAGCGGGGCGGAAGGCACCACCGGGATTGCGTCCTTGCATTCGGTCCATTCGGTAATCTTTCTCCCCTGGCTCCGGGACGGCGTGAGCCACTTGATCCAAGTCAGTCCTTATCACACCCGGCCCGGGGCGGTCGCGCCCAGGTGGACGAGCTCCGCCGTCTCGAGGCGCCAGGCCTCGAGGCCGGGATTGTCGCGACACAGCTCGTCGATCCTCTCGGTGGGGAGGATCATGAAGGCGGTCGACAGCGCATCGGCAACCGCCGCCGGCGAGAGCCCGTCGGCTTTCGGCTCGGGCACGGGGACGCGCACCCAGACGGCGCGTTCGGCCACGGCACGGCCCGTGCGCGGGTCCAGGATGTGGTCGCCCTTTTGCGTCCCGGAAGCGCTCAGGGCCTGCTGGCGGGCCTCCACGCGAGCGACGAGCCGCGGGCGGGCCGCGGAGCCGGGTGGCGCGCTCATGCCGAGCGGCCATCCCGGCCACTCGGGAGGCGGCTCGAGCGCCGCGACCGAGCTCCAGCCGCCGTGGACGAGCGAGCGCTCGAGCCCCCACTCGACGAGCAGCGCGGCCATCCGGTCGACCGCGAACCCCTTGCCGATGCCGCCGAGGTCGAGGCGCGCGCCCTCCTCGAGGGCGTGGACGGTCAGCCGCTCCGGGTCCAGCTCGAGCCGGTCGAGGCCAGTCCCGACCGCGACGTCGAACGCCCCGTCGGTGAGCTCGAACATGTGCCGCGCGACGACGAGGCACTCCATCGTGGACTCGCTCACGCGTGCCGCGCCGCCCTTCTCGAGCTGGTTCACGCGCGCGATGTCGCTGTTGGGGACGAAGCGGCTCAGCTCCTGCTCGAGGCGATCGAGAAGCGCGAAGGCGGCGTGGGCCGCCTGGGCGGCGTAGCGGGCGTCGGCGTGGGCCGACCGGACCTCGAAGACGGTCGCCATGGCCTCGTGCGCGTGACAGTGGACGCCGCTCGTCTCGGAGAGCTCGAGCGCCGCGCCGTCGCTGCCCGGAGCCTTCATCGCGCCTCGCCGCGCAGGAACGCGTCCCACACGCTGGAAGACGCGTAACCGCGCAGCTCGACGCCGGGGCGCAGCTCGACGGCGCGCTCGAAGACGCTCACGTACAGCTCCCGCTCGCCCGGCGGCGGCACCTCGTAGAACCGGCGTACGAGAGCCGGCTCCATGTCCGGCGTGGCCACGACGACGGGAGCGACGGGCGCCTCGTCCGAGACGCCGTTCCACCACGCGACGCGCGTGAGCTTGCGCAGGTAGAAGGGCAGCGGCCACAGGTTCTCGCGGCTGACGATCGCGAGCGGCATCGCCGCCGCCGCAGGGTGGACGCGGGCGAGCGCCTCCAGGCGCTCGACGATCGCGAAGACATCCGTCCCGGTGTGGGCGTAGACGTACGGGTTGGCCGGGTCGGCCGCGAAGCGGAAGCTCGCCTGCCGCGCCTGCCAGCCAAGGTGCGCCGCCCCTGCGGCGAGGACGGCGATCACCGCGGCCCTGCTCAGGGTGCTTCGCGCCGAGCGCACGAGCACGACCGCGCCGCTGCCGGCGAGCAGGATCATGCCGTGGAGGAAGCCGATCAGGCACCACGGCGTCTTGTAGGGGATTGTCGAGTACGCGACGAGCATCAGCAGCGTGTAGACGACCAGGACTCGCAGGATGCGCGGGTCGGCGTCCGGCGCCGTTCGTCCGGTCCACGCGGCGACGGCGCCGATGGCGGCTAGACCGAGGATCAGGCCCTCGGTCCAGAATGGCGTGCCGCGCGCGGGAGAGTGGACGAGCAGCCCGAGGTAGTAGTGCCAGGGGTGGACGTGCCACGACGCATCGGTCGCCCGCTCCAGGTAGTACGCGTAGGCCCGAACCGCGTCCCGCACGCCGGCGGGGTGGCTCAGGAACGACGAGAAGAGCAGGGCGGCCACCGCGGCCGCGGCGGCGAGGGCGACGAGCGCGTCTCGGGCCCGGATCGTCCCCAGCCCCGGTGCCGCCGCGCCGGCACGTCGCCGCTCGGCGAACGCGACCGCCGCGAGTCCCGCGAGCATCGAGACGAGCGCCACGGGCGCCGTCTCCTTGGTCGCGAGCATCAGGCCCGCCGCACAGCCGGCCACGAGGGCCCAGGCGGCCCGCGGCCGCTGGAGGTAGCGGCACACGGCGAGGAGCGCGAGGAAGCTCCACGCCACGAGCAGCGTCTCGTGGATGTAGTAGCGGCTGTAGTAGACCATCGCCGGCGAGATGGCGACGAGAAGCGCCGCGGCCAGGGCGCCCGGCAGGCCGAGGAAGGGCCGTGTCGTGCCGTGGGCGGCGACGAGCGCCGTCCCGATCGCGGCCGGCACCGAGCGCAGCGTCACCTCGTCGATCTCCGCGTAGCGCCGCGCGCCCTGGAGCCAGGCCGGCACGAGCGTCAGGTAGTAGAGCGTCGGCCCGTG
>DATBSL010000078.1:0-14173 GCA_036559805.1 Vicinamibacteria bacterium | reverse complement strand
CGCCGGCGGCAGCTGGAAGTACGAGAAGCTGCGGCTCGACTTCAACCTGCGCTACGTCCTGTTCGGCGCCAGCTCGACCCTCGGCATCAGCCGCTACGGCTACGACGGCACCTACAACTCCGGCAGCCTCCAGCTGGGCGCGTCGTTCGGGTACAGGTTCTAGTCAGCGGCGTTTCGCCCGGGTTTCGTTGAGGACGGAACGTCAGGCTGCGGTCGAGACCGGAAGCTGCTCCGCGTGCTGCAGGCGCAGGGCGAGGGTCGCCGAAGCGATCACCACCGCCGCGCCTGCCACGAAGAGCGCGTCGGGCAGCCGGCCCCAGATCAGCCAGTCGAGGATTCCCGCGAAGACCGGGCCGGCATACAGGAACGGCCCGACGCGTGCGGCGGGCGCGTGGACGTACGCGCGCGTCAGCGTGAGCTGGCCGATCGTCGCGAACACGCCCATCAGTAGCAGGACCAGCCAGGTACGCGTCGTCGGCGGCGTCCAGAAGTAGACCGCGGGCGGCAACGCCACCGCCGACGCCACGAGCCCGAAGTACACGACGATGCGGAGCACGGGCTCGGTCCGGGTGAGGCGGCGGATGCCGACTTGCGCGATCGCGGCGAGAACGGCCGACGCGAGGCCCACGAGCGCCGCCGGCTCGAAGACTCCCGTGCCCGGGCGCAGGATCAGCAGGAGGCCCGCGAAGCCGAGCAGCAGGACTCCCCACAGGCGCCCGGGAATGCGCTCGCCGAGCCAGGCGCGCTCCACCAGCGGGATGAAGAGCGGCATCGACTGGTTGAGCAGCACGGCGTCGGCCAGCCGCAGGCGGGCGATGGCGTAGAAGTAGCAGGCGACGGCAGCCACGCCCGCGAGCCCGCGAACCAGGTGGCCGCGGAAGTCCCGGGTCGCGAGCGCGCCCCGCCCCTCGCGCACGAGCCACGGCAGCAGGAACACGACCATGATGAAGTGGCGGAAGAACACGATCGGCGCGTTCGGCTGCTCGCGCGCGGCGAGGCTGACCATCGCGGCCATCGAGGCGAACAGCACGGCCGAGACGACCATCAGCAGCGCGCCGCGGCGGATGTCGGTCTTCACTGGGGCGGAAATGATAAGCGGCCCGTTGTCTTCTTGCTCATGGCTCTTCAAGAGAGGGTCTTGAAGGGGGGAGATGGATAACGGTTTGTGGCTTCCTTCCTTGATCTGGGGGGGTGAAAACACCCCCCCAGACCCCCCGTGAACGACGGCTGCTTGCAACTCGGGGCGCCCCGAGTTGAGCCCGACGCTGTCAACGTCGAGTCCGACGCAGCTGCGCGGTGCCGGCCTTGCTCGCCTTGACAATATTTTAGTGAGTACTAAACTATTGTTCGTGGACCAGCTATTGGCGGCGCTCCAGGCCCCGAGACGCCGCGAGATCCTGCGCTTCGTCAGGCGGCGCGAGCGCTCGGCAGGTGAGATCCACCGCGCGCTCGGAGGCGTGACGTTCGGGGCGGTGTCGCAGCACCTGGGTGTCCTCGAGCAGGCCGGGCTCGTGTGCGCGCGCCGCGAGGGCCGCAGCCGCTACTACGTGGCCCGCCGCGAGGCGCTCGCGCCGCTGCGCCACTGGCTGGACGAGATGTGGGACGACGCGCTCAGGCAGCTCAAACGGCTGGCCGAGGCCGAGGCGGGGCACCGCGGCCCGCTGCGCGGCCCGAGGAGGAAGCGATGACGAAGCTCGATTTCGCGCTCGACCGCACCGTCACGATCGCCGCGCGGCGCGAGACGGTGTTCCGCTACTTCACGGACTCCGAGCGCTTCGCCGCCTGGTGGGGCCAGGGCTCGACGATCGACCCGCGGCCCGGCGGCGCCGTCCGGATCCGCTTCCCGAACGCGATCGAAGCCGGCGGGGAAGTCGTCGAGATAACACCTCCGGAGAGGATCGTGTTCAGCTACGGCTTCGCGTCGGGCGAGCCGATCCCGATCGGCGCCTCGCGCGTGACGATCGCGCTCGAGGAGACGAAGCACGGGACGCTCGTCCGCCTGCGCCACGAGCTGCCGAGCGCCGCGGTGCGCGACGAGCACGTCCAGGGCTGGCGCTACCAGCTCGCGGTCTTCGCGAACGTCGTGGCGAAGGAGGCCCACGCGGGCGCGGGAGCCCTCGCCGACCGCTACTTCGCCTGCTGGGGCGAGACCGACGCCGCCGCGCGCCGCGCGGAGCTCGCCGCGATCGCGAGCGAGGAGCTCGCCTTCCGCGACCCCTACTCCTGCACCTCGGGAATCGACGACCTGAACGCCCACATCGCGGCGAGCCAGCGCTTCATGCCCGGCGTGGTGCTCGCCCGGATCGGCGAGCCGCGCCAGTGCCAGGGCCTGGCGCTCGTCGACTGGGAGGTGAAGGGGCCCGACGGCGCCGCTCGCGCGAAGGGCACGAACGTGTTCGAGCTGGGCTACGACGGCCGGATCGCCCGCGTCACCGGGCTGTGGGGCTAGCCGGCTTTACAGCCCCCTGCCCAGGCGGCACCATGAGGCCCGGAGAACCCTCCCGGTGTTCGAGGTCGCCTACGAGACGACGTTCTGTGCCACGCACCGGCTGCACCGCGACGGCCAGCCGGTCGAGCCCCAGCACGGGCATGACTGGCGCGTCGAGGTGGTCGCCGCGGGCGACACGCTCGACGGCCTGGGAGTGGTGGTCGACTTCGAGCACCTGAAACAGGCCGTGGCCGGCGTCTGTGCGCGCTTCCACTACGGCGACATCACCTCCCACGCCGATTTCGCCGGCCAGAGCCCCACGGCCGAGGCCGTGGCGCGCTACTTCTTCCGCGAGGTGCGCGGGGCCCTCGGGCCGGAAGGGCGGCGGCTGGTGCGGGTGCGCGTCTGGGAGGCGCCGGGCTGCAGCGCGAGCTACCACGAGTGACGCGGCGCCCCTCGTCCGATTCCCTATGGGATTCCCGCGTGAGAGACTATCGTGACCACTAGGAGGACCAGCATGAAGAGAATCCTCGCCGCCAGCCTGCTTCTCGCGGGCTTCGTCCTCGCCGCGCCCCAGGCGCAGGCACAGACCGGGACCGCGCGCGGTAAGGTGATGGACACCCAGAACCAGCCCATCGCCGACGCCAAGGTGCTGATGGAGTTCCAGGGCGGGATCACCCGCAAGTTCGAGGTGAAGTCGAACAAGAAGGGCGAGTTCATGCAGGTCGGCATGCAGCCCGGCCCTTACAAGTTCACGGTCACCAAGGAAGGCTTCCAGACCGGGACGGCCGACGCGCGCGTCTCGCTCGGCGATCCCACCCAGGTGCCCGACTTCGTGCTCAACACCATGGCCCAGGCCCAGGCCGCCGCCCAGAGCGGCGACGCCGCCGCGGCGCTGCGCGCCGAGTTCCAGAAGGCCGTCGAGCTGCAGTCGGCCGGCAAGATCGACGAGGCGGAGGCGGCGTACAAGGCGATCCTCGTCAAGCAGCCGGACATCGCCGCGGTCCACCAGAACATCGGCCAGCTCTACCTCGCGAAGAAGGACTACCCCGCCGCGGAGGCGGCCTTCATGAAGGGGCTCGAGATCGATCCCGCCTCGACCGACATGTCGACGCTGCTCGCGCGCACCTACCAGGAATCGGGCCAGCCCGAGAAGGCGATGGCGCTCATCGAGAAGTCGGCCGGCGCCAACCCGACCGACGCCCGCGCGCAGTTCAACCGCGGCATCTTCCTGTTGAACGCCAACAAGAACGAAGAGGCGATCGGGGCCTTCGAGGCCGCGATCAAGGCCGACCCGAACATGGCCGAGGCCTACTACAGGCTGGGCGCGGCGCTGATCAGCCAGGGCAAGATCCCGGACGCGATCCAGAACCTCGAGAAGTACCTGAGCCTCAACCCGACCGACGCACAGAACGTCGCCACGGCTCAAGGGCTGATCAAGGCTCTCAAGAAGTGATCGCCGAGCGCGTCGCCGCCGTCCGGGAGCGCATCGCCCGGGCGGCGGAACGCGCCTCGCGCCCGCCCGACTCGGTCAGGCTCGTGGCGGTGAGCAAGACGCACCCCCCCGAGGCCGTGCGCGAGGCGTTCGCCGCCGGCGTCCGCGACTTCGGCGAGAACCGCGTGCAGGAGGCGGAGCCCAAGATCGCGGCGACCGGCGGGCTCGGCGCGCGCTGGCACCTGGTGGGCCACCTGCAGTCGAACAAGGCCCGCCGCGCCGCGACGCTCTTCGAATTGGTGCAGTCGATCGACTCGCTCGAGCTCGCCACGCGGCTCGCCCGCGCGGGCGAGGAGAGCGGTGCCATGGTGCGCGGCCTCGTGGAGGTGGACCTCGCGGGCGAGGCGTCGAAGTTCGGGGTGCCCGAGTCGGAGCTCTTCCCGGTGCTCCGGGAGCTGCGCGGGCGCGCGGGGCTGCGGCTCGAGGGGTTGATGGTGCTGCCGCCGTTCCTCGAGGACCCGGCCGCGCTGCGCCCGTTCTTCAGGCGGCTGCGCGAGCTGCGCGACCGAGCCCTCGGCGAAGGGCTCGTCGCCGCGGGCGAGCTGTCGATGGGGATGAGCCACGACTTCGAGGCCGCGATCGAGGAAGGCGCGACGCTCGTCCGCGTGGGCACGGCGATCTTCGGGGAGCGGCAGCGGGCGGCCTGAGCCAGCGCCCTAGTGGTACCAGCGGGGAGTCTCGTCGCGCGAGTTGCGCGGCACCTCGCGCAGGCGGCTCGAGCGCCGGCGCCAGCCCCGGTAGGCCAGCTCGAACTTCACCCGGGCCCACAGCCCGCGCAGGCCCGAGCCGCGCATCAAGGCGAGGCTCAGCAGCTGGGCGGCGAAGTGCGGGACGAATCCGCCGATGCCCCCGAGCAGCGCGAAGAGCAGCGTGCCGCCGAGCGTCGCGTAGATCAGGTTCCGGCCGCTGAGCGGCACCACGAAGTAGACGAGGATGTTCCGCGTCGGGAACGCGCACGCCCAGGCGACGATCAGGGCCGAAACCACGGGCCAGGCGCCCAGGAAGCCGTGCCTGTAGAGCGGCGGCCAGATGAGGGCGACGCCGCAGGTGACGGCGGCCGCGGCCGCCGCGAGCCCCAGGTAGGTGGCGAGGAACCGCAGCGGCCCCCAGATGCGCACCAGGTCGTTGCCGAACCAGTAGATCGCGAGCCCGGCGAAGATCAGCCCCAGCGGATCCTGCTCGAAGAAGACCCAGCTCACCAGCCGCCAGATCTGGCCCACGAACACGAGCGCCGGCACGAGCGCGCCGGCCGCGGCCACGCCCGGAAGCTGCGCGCCGAGGATCGACGCTACGAGCGTCACGCCGATGAGCAGCGCGCTCGCTGCGGTCAGGCTTCCCCCGAGCAGGGAGTAACGGCGGTCGAGCCAGCGTCCCCGGGGAGGCATGCTTCGATCCTAACCGCTTTCGATTGATCCGGCCGTCGGTGCGCGCCTGCCGGAGCGGGTCTACAATGTCTCGTTGCCCAACGCCAGGGAGGGCGGCCGATGAAGCTCACGCCGGCAGACGTCCAGCGCCAGATCTTCAGCCAACGCTTCCGGGGCTCCGACCCCGACGAGGTGCGCAGCTTCCTCGCCGCAGTGGCCGAGGAGATGGCGGAGATGCTGCGCGACAAGGAGCGGGTGCAGCAGGAGCTCAAGCATCTCGAGCTGATCGTGAACGAGCACCGCGAGCGCGAGGCGATCCTGAAGAACACGCTGCTCACGGCGCAGAAGGTGGCCGAGGACATCCGCGAGACCGCGCGCAAGGAGGCCGACACGATCGTCAAGCAGGCCGACCTGCAGGGCGACAGCCTGCTCGACTTGGCGCAGAGACGCGCCCACGACGTCGAGCGCGGCATCCTCGAGCTGCGCGGGCACCGCACGGCGCTGCGCACCGACATCCGCGCGCTGCTCACCCGCCTCACGCACCTGCTCGACCTGCAGGAGGAAGCCGAGGTCGAGGACAACTTGCGCTTCCTGAAGAGGCGCGAGGAAGCCGCGGGGCAGTAGCGGGCGTGGCGCTCGAGCTGCGCGACGCCGCGGGCGGCGTCAGGCTGCGGGTGCGCGTCAAGCCGCGGGCCTCGAAGGACGCGATCGTGGGCGAGCAGAAAGGCGCGCTCGTGGTGCGCCTCGCCGCAGCGCCGGTCGACGGCGCCGCCAACGAGGCGCTCGCGCGCTTCCTGGGCCTGGCGCTGGGCGTCCCCCCGAGTGCCGTGCGGATCGTGAAGGGCGAGGCCGCGCGGCTGAAGCTCGTCGCGATCGCCGGGCTCGACGCGAAGGCCGCGCGGGAGCGGCTCGGCACGTGATCACGGCCGATCTCGCCGTCAGGAACATCGGGTTGCTGGCGACGCTGGCCGGGCCGGCGCCCCGGGTGGGCGCTGCGCAGCGCGACCTGGCGCTGCGCCACGACGCCGCGATCGCAGTCGCGGACGGCCGCATCGCCTGGGTCGGTCGAGACGGAGATTTCGAGGCGGCCGTCGCGCTGCTGGGTGGAGCCGAGGTGCTCGACGCGAAAGGCGCGGCCGTCGTCCCCGGCTTCGTCGATGCTCACACCCATCTCGCCTTTGCCGGCGACCGCGATGACGAGATCCAGAAGCGTCTCGCCGGCGCGAGCTACCAGGAGCTGGCCCAGGCCGGGGGCGGGATCGTGCGGACGGTCGCCGCGACTCGCGACGCGTCCGTCGAGGCGCTCGCGGGGCTCGTCGTAAAGCACCTCGACGAGATGCTGCTCTGCGGCACCACCACCGCCGAGGTGAAGAGCGGCTACGGCCTCGAGACCGGCGCAGAGATCCGCAGCCTCGAGGCGATCCGGCTCGCGGCCGGGCGTCACGCGGTCCAGCTGGTGCCCACCTTCCTTGGCGCGCACGAGGTCCCGCAGGAGCACCGGGTCGACCGCGGCCGCTACGTGACGCTGCTGGTCGAGGAGATGATCCCGACGGTCGCCGTACGCGGCCTCGCCGTCTTTGCCGACGTCTTCTGCGAGCAGGGTGTCTTCAGCGTGGACGAGAGCCGGCGAATCCTGCTCGCGGCGCGTGAGCGCGGGCTGAAACTCCGGATCCACGCCGACGAGCTCGCAGCGACGGGCGGGGCCGAGCTCGCGGGCGAGCTCGGAGTGCTTTCGGCCGATCACCTGGTCCACGTCTCGCCCGCCGGCATGCGGGCGCTGGCCGGGGCGGGCTGCGTCGCGACGCTGCTGCCGGCGGCGGCTTTCTACCTGTGCCTGGGACGCTTCGCCCCGGCGCGCGAGCTGATCGCGGCGGGCGTGCCCATAGCCTTGGCCTCGGACGTGAACCCCGGCGGAGGGCTGTCGCCGTCGCTGCCCTTCGCCATGGCGCTCGCCTGCTTCGGCATGGGCCTCTCGCTCGAGGAAGCGCTCGCGGCGGCCACGCTGAACGCGGCCTGCTCGCTCGACCTGCAGCACGAGCTGGGCTCGATCGAGACCGGCAAGCGGGCCGACCTCGTCGTGCTGCGCTCGAAGCGCCTGCTCGACCTCGTGCGCGTGGGCGTCCCGGCGATCCGTGCCGTGGTGAAGAACGGCCGCGAGGTCGTGCGCGAGGGTCGCCTCGTCGCGCGAGACGCCGGGAGCGCCTGACCCCGTGCGCGTCCGCGCGCTCTCGATCCACGCGGACTACCGCTGCCGCATGAGCGGCGCGTGCTGCCGCTCCGGCTGGGACATCGCCGTCGAGCCCGCAGCGGAGGAGCGGATCCGCCGCGGGGTCGCGGACGGGCGGCTGCGGCCCGCCGACTGGGGACGCGCCGCGGCGGGGCTGCCCCACGGGGCGCGCGTGCTGCTGCGCGTGCTGCCGTCGGGGGACTGCGCCTTCCTCGCGCCCGGCGAGCCGCGGCTGTGTGCCGTCCACAAGGCACTCGGCGAGGACGCGCTGCCGTCGGCGTGCCGGCAGTTCCCGCGCGTCGTCACTCTCACGCCGCTCGGCGTGTCGCTCACCCTCTCGCACTACTGCCCGACCGCCGCCGAGATGCTGTTCCGCGACGACGTGGGCCTGGCGGTCGTCTCCGACCCCGCGGCCTTTCCGCGGAGCTGGCCCTACGAGGGCCTCGACGCGCGGGACGCGCTGCCGCCGCTCTTGCGTCCCGGAGCGCTCATGAGCTGGGCGGCGCACGAGCGCCTCGAGCAGCACGCCGTCCTACGCCTGGCCGACGAGTCCGGTCCCGTGGCCCAGGCGCTCGCGGACTTCGCGCAGCACGCGGAAGCGCTCCGTGGCTGGTCGCTCGGCGACGGGCCACTCGACGCTTTCGTGTCGTCCGTGCTCGAGCGGCCGGCTCGCGGGTGCGAAGTGGACGCTGGGCTAGCCGCGGCGCTCGCCGACTGGGAGCGGGTCGCGCGAGCCGTACCGGGGAGGGGCCCTGCTCCCGACAGCCCACGCGCGCCCGTGGAGGCGTACGGGCTCGAGCGCGCGCAGGCCGCCCTCGACGACGGCTGGGAGCGCCTGCGGCGGCCCGTCGGCCGCTGGCTCGCGGCGAAGGCCTTCGCGAGCTGGATCGCGCTGCAAGGCGACGGCGTGCGCACGACCGCCCTCGGCCTGCGCGTCGCACACTCGGTGCTGCGCGCCGAAGCGGCGCGAGAGGCCGCCGCGACCCGAGCGGCCCCGAGCAAGGAAAGCCTGAAGCAGGCCGTGCGCCGCGCCGACCTGCTGCTGCTGCACCTCGTCGACCCCCAGGCGCTCGCGAGCGACCTGAGCCGCTGCGAAGCGGCTCAGGGGGCGTGATAGCATCGCGCCTCTCCCCGCCGCGATGAGCATCCTCCTCGTCGAAAACCTGACGAAGACCTATCCCGCCACCCGCAAGACCCCGCCGGTCGAGGCGGTTCGCGGCGTGTCGTTCAGCGTCGAGCGCGGGGAGTTCTTCGGCCTGCTCGGCCCGAACGGCGCCGGCAAGAGCACGACGCTCGGCTGCATCAGCACGCTCGTGCGTCCCAGCTCGGGGCGGATCGCCGTGGACGGCGTCTCGGTGTCGAATGCGCCGCACGAGGTGAAGCGCCGGATCGCGGTCGTGCCCCAGACGCGCAACCTGGACCGCGACCTCACGGTGCGCGAGGTGCTCACGTACCACGCACGCTACTTCGGCCTGCCGGCCGCGGAGCGCGAAGCGCGCGCCACCCGACTGCTCGAGGAGCTGCAGGTGGCCGACAAGGCCGGCGCGAAGCCGCTCACGCTCTCGGGCGGCCAGCAGCAGCGGGTGATGATCGCGCGCGCGCTGATGCACGACCCGCAGGTCGTGCTGCTCGACGAGCCGACGACCGGCCTCGACCCGCAGGCGCGCCGCCAGCTGTGGGAGACGCTGCGCGTGCTGCACCAGCGCGGCGTCACCTTCATCCTGACCACCCACTACATGGAGGAGGCCGACCGCCTGTGCGGGCGGCTCGCGATCATCGACCACGGCCGGATCCTGACGCTCGACACGCCGGCGGCGCTCAAGCGCTCGCTGCCGGGCGCGCAGGTGCTGGACCTGTGGCTGCGCGCGCCGCAGCCGCTCGCGCCGCGACTGGGCGCGCTCGCGGGTGTCCTCAAGCTCGAGCCGGTCGAGTCCACGGACGCGGACGGACTCGAGCGGCTGCGGCTGTTCGTCGAGCCCGGCCCGGGCCTGCTCGACCGCGTGCTCGCCGCCGTGCGCGACGGCGGCGCGGACCTGCGCCACGTCAGCCTGGCGCAGCCGAGCCTCGAGGACGTCTACATCCACCTCACCGGCCGCGGGCTGCGCGAGTGACCGCCTTCCTGGCGATCCTGCAGCGCGACCTCCTGGTCGCCTCGCGCCACGTGGCGTTCCTGCTGGTCTCGGCACTCACGCAGCCGATCCTCGTGATCCTGGTCTTCGGCAACATCCTGCCGCGGCTGGGCCTGGTGTCGTCCGGCTTCGGCGCCGTGATGGTGCCGGGCCTGATGGCGATCGCGATCCTGATGGCCGGGGTGCAGGGCGTGCTGATGCCGCTGGTGCAGGACCTTTCGGGCAGCCGCGAGGTGGACGAGCGGCTGCTCGCGCCGATCTCCGTGTTCGGCGTCGCCGCTGGCCGCATCGTCTCGGGCGCGATCCACGCGGCAGCGGCCGGCTTGCTGTCGGGTCCCGCGATGTTCCTGCTGATGCACGGCACGGGCCTTGGCGAGGTGAGGCCGACCTGGTGGCTGCTGCTGCCGCTCGTCGCCGTGTGCGGCCTGCTGTCGGCGGCCTTCGGGCTGACGCTCGGCACCCAGGTGCAGCCGCGCTTCGCGAGCCTGCTGTTCGCCGTGGTGATCGGCCCGATGATGCTCTTCGGCTGCGCCTACTACCCGTGGGCCCAGCTCGAGGCGATCGGACCTTTGCGCTACCTGTTCCTGCTCAACCCGCTCACGTTCGTGAGCGAGGCGATGCGCCTCGCCGTCACGCCCGAGACGCCGCACATGCCGACGGCGCTCCTGGCCGCGGGCCTCGTCGGCTGGCTGGCGCTCTTCACGCTCGTCGGCGCGCGCGCCTTCGAGAAACGCTGCATCCTCTGACCCCGCGGCTATACTGAGGCCCGACCAGGGAGGCAGGATGCCCGCCAAGCGCAAGACCGCGGGGCGCGACAGGATCCGCCGGATCGGGATCAGCACCGGCGGCGGCGACGCGCCGGGTCTCAACGCCGTGATACGCGCCGTGGCGGTCTGCGCCTACAAGCAGGGCTGGGAGACGGTCGGGATCCGCGACGGCTACAACGGGATCTTCCTCAAAGAGCAGTACCCCGACGGCGGGCTGATCCCGCTCACGCCGGAGCGCGTGCGCGGCATCACGCACCTCGGCGGGACGATCATCGGCACCACCAACTCCGGCAACCCGCTCAAGTTCCCGGTGAAGCAGCGCGACGGCAGCGTCGTCGAGACCGACCGCTGCGACGACCTGGTGAAGGGTCTCGCCGCGGCCGGCATCGACGCCGTGGTCGCGGTGGGCGGCGACGGCTCGCTCACGATCGCGAGCGCGCTCGCGAAGAAGGGCGTGCGCATCGTCGGCGTGCCCAAGACGATCGACAACGACCTGTCGCGCACGGTGGTCACCTTCGGCTTCGACACAGCAGTCTCCTTCGCCACCGAGTGCATCGACCGGCTCCACTCGACGGCCGCGTCGCACCGCCGGGTGATGGTGGTCGAGGTGATGGGCCGCTACGCGGGCTGGATCGCTCTCAACGCCGGGGTCTCGTCGAGCGTCGATGCGATCCTGATCCCCGAGATCCCCTACGACATCAAGAAGGTGGCCGCCAAGATCCAGTCGCGCTACGTGAACGGGGCCGGCTTCGCAATCGTGGTTGTCGCCGAGGGAGCCTCGCCCAGCGGCGGGCGGCATTCGGTTATCGAGAAGAAGGCGGGGCAGGCGGAGCGGATCGGCGGCGCCGGCGCGCGCATCGGGGCGGAGCTCGCGGCCGCCACCGGCCAGGACACGCGCGTCGTGGTGCTCGGCCACCTGCTGCGGGGCGGAACGCCCACCACCTTCGACCGCCTGATCTCGCTGCGCTTCGGCGCCGCCGCCGTGCGCGCGCTCGCCGCGGGCAAGTCGGGCGTGATGGTGGCGCTCGACCCGCCGACGGTGCGCTACGTGCCGCTGGCGGAGGCCGCGCACCGCATGAAGCGGGTGCCCACCGACTGCGACACGATCCAGACCGCCCGCGCGCTCGGGATCTGCATGGGGGACTGACGCGACCGTGAGCGTGATCGAGTCCCAGGTCGACCCGACGTCCGAGGCCTTCCGCGAGAACGCGGCGCGCATGGACGGCCAGGTGGCGGAGCTGCGCGAGCGGCTGAGGGCGGCGCGGGCGGGCGGCGGCGAGGACGCGGTGCGCCGCCACCGCGAGCAGGGAAAGCTGATGGCGCGCGAGCGCATCGACCGGCTCGTGGACCCGGGCACACCCTTCCTCGAGATCGGCGCCCTCGCCGCGCACGGGCTCTACGAGGGGCAGGCCCCGGCCGCGGGCCTCGTGTGCGGCATCGGCCGCGTCAGCGGCCGCGAGGTGATGGTCGTCGCCAACGACGCTACGGTGAAGGGCGGCACCTACTTCCCGGTCACGGTGAAGAAGCACCTGCGCGCGCAGGAGATAGCGCTCGAGAACCGGCTGCCCTCGCTCTACCTGGTCGATTCGGGGGGCGCCTTCCTGCCGCTGCAGGCCGAGGTGTTCCCGGACCGCGAGCACTTCGGGCGCATCTTCTTCAACCAGGCACGCATGAGCGCGGCGGGCTTGCCGCAGCTGAGCGTCGTGCTCGGCTCCTGCACCGCGGGCGGCGCCTACGTGCCCGCGATGAGCGACGAGACCGTGATCGTGAAGGGCCGCGGAACGATCTTCCTGGGCGGGCCGCCGCTGGTGAAGGCCGCGACGGGGGAGGAGGTGAGCGCCGAGGAGTTGGGTGGCGCCGACGTGCACGCCCGCGTCTCGGGCGTCGCCGACCACTACGCGATCGGCGAGGAGGACGCGCTCCTTCGCGCGCGGGAGATCGTGGCGACGCTCACTTCGCGCAAGCAGCCGCCCTGGGACGTCGAGGAGCCCGAGGAGCCGCTCTACGACCCGCAGGAGCTCGGCGGCGTCGTGCCCGCGAGCCCGCGTCGCGCCTACGACGTGCGCGAGGTCGTCGCGCGGCTCGTGGACGGCAGCCGCTTCTCCGAGTGGAAGGCGCTCTACGGCACGACGCTCGTCACCGGCTTCGCGCGCCTCATGGGCTACCCGGTCGGGATCCTGGCCAACAACGGCGTGCTGTTCTCCGAAAGCGCGCTCAAGGCCACCCACTTCATCGCGATGTGCTGCCAGCGGCGCGTGCCGCTCGTGTTCCTGCAGAACATCACCGGCTTCATCGTCGGCAAGGAGTACGAGCAGAAGGGCATCGCCAAGGACGGCGCCAAGATGGTGCACGCGGTGGCCAACGCCCTGGTCCCCAAGTTCACGGTCGTGATCGGCGGCAGCTTCGGCGCCGGCAACTACGGCATGTGCGGCCGCGCCTACGGGCCGCGCCAGCTCTGGATGTGGCCCAACGCGCGCATCAGCGTGATGGGCGGCGAGCAGGCGGCGTCGGTCCTGTCGCAGGTCAAGCAGGAGCAGCGCGCCCGCCAGGGCCAGCCGATGAGCGCCGAGGAAGTGGAGGCGCTGCGCGCCCCGATCCTGCAGAAGTACGAGGAGGAGGGCAGCCCCTACTACTCGACCGCGCGGCTGTGGGACGACGGCATCGTCCCGCCCGCCGACACGCGGACGGTGCTCGGGCTCGGGATCTCGGCGGCGCTCAACGCCCCGATCCCGGAGACTCGTTTCGGTGTGTTCCGTTTCTGATCCTCGTCAGCTCCTGATTGGGCCGCTCGTCGCTCTTACGGCGGTGAACCAGGCGAACGCGCTGGTGAGGCGCACCGACTTCTGCTGTAGCAGGCCTGCTTCACGGAGACCCGCCTGGAAAGATGCGGCGTCGAAGCGGTCAGCTCTTGGGTGGTCAAACAACCGTCTCAGGATGGGGTGATTGATCAGGGGCGCCAGAGCCTCCTCCGCGTAGAGCCTGCCACCCGGCTTGAGCACCCGGGTCACTTCGCGAAGGGCACGACGCCACTGCGGTATGTGGTGGACGATGCCGAAATCGAACACGGCATCGTAGGTGTCGGCGGCGACTGGGATGGCAGTGGCATCGCCCACCCACAGGCGGGCTCTCGAACCACGTGACCGTAGGCGCTTGCGGGCCCGAGCGACCATGCGCTGGTCGAGATCGAAGGCGTCGACTCGATCGGCCTCGAAGACGTCGAGAATCAGCTCGGTCCCAACTCCGCGGCCGCAGCCTATCTCGAGCGCCCGGCCGCCCGCCATTGGGCCACCCATCCTCAGGAGTTGTGGTGCTTCGACGTGTCGCTGGATCGCCGCGCGCACCGGGTTGTTCATGAGCGCGAACTCAAGCCGATTCAGCAGCATCGATCACCCATTGTCACCCGGCGATTGGCCAAGCTCGACTCTGTCACGTCGGCAAAGAGCGAACAACGGTACCGCGACCGTGACCAGCTCGGATCCAGGTTGTACGATCTAGCCGCGACGTTTCCGTCGACGTAGAGGTCGATTCGAAGGAGAGC
This sequence comes from Vicinamibacteria bacterium, assembly GCA_036559805.1. Classification (GTDB taxonomy): domain Bacteria; phylum Acidobacteriota; class Vicinamibacteria; order Fen-336; family Fen-336; genus DATBSL01. Next base: position 225 of record DATBSL010000078.1, on the reverse strand, counting down.
AAGCCCATGAGAGTTACGCGCGTGTTTCTGTTTGCCATTTCGTCGTTGTCGCTGCTGGTCGAGGCTCGGGCCAACACCTACGGTTCCGTCGAGCCGATCGCCAACCCGGCGGTCATCGACACCCGGCCCCTGCGGGACCAGGGCCTGAGGGTCCGCGAGGCGTTCGCCGAGCGGCTCCTCGAGTGCGGCATCGTGGACGACGTGATCAAGGTGCTCTCCTCGACC
>DATBSL010000077.1:0-16178 GCA_036559805.1 Vicinamibacteria bacterium | reverse complement strand
ACGACCATGCCCTTGGCCGACGACTTCTTGCCGAGCCTTTCGATGCCCCAGTTGAGCGCGGTGTCGACCGCTTCCGAGAAGAAACGCGAGTAGGTGCGGTGGCCGGCGAGCTCGAAGCCGGGGCGGAGCAGCTCGCGCAGGCGCTCGGGCGTGTAGCCGGAACGCAGGTGGCCGTGCTTCTCGTCGGTCTGGCCGAGCGCGTGGCGCGCGCGGCGCAGCGCGGTGCGCTTGAGGTGGGGTGTGTTGACCACGAGCCGGCCGCCCGGCTTCGTCACGCGCGAAAGCTCGCGCGCGAAGGCCGCTTCGTCGGGCACGTGCTCGAGCATGTCGACCACGACCACGCGGTCGAAGGCGGCGTCCGGGAACGGCAGCCGTCCGCCGGCGACGAGGTGCACGTCGCCGTCGACGAGCGATCGGATCGACGCGACCGCTTCCTCAGTCAAGTCCCCCGAAGCCCAAGCACCGCCCCGCTCGCGCAGCAGCAGGCTCACGACGCCGTTGTCCGAGCCGAGGTCGAGGCAGCGCAGGCCGTCCGTCGCGCCGAGCGCGCGCACGATCTCGTCGAGCTTGCGCTGCTTCAGGACCGAGCGCCGATAGAGCGCGAGCGCCCAGTCGCGCGGCGTGGCGGGCTCAGCCACGCCGCTCGAGCCTCAGGACCACCGGCGAGCCCAGCAGGGAGGTGAGCCCGAGCGCCCGTGCGGCGCCTTCGAGGCCGCGGGCGACGCTCGCGGAGCCCAGCGCGCGATAGAGCGCCATGGGCGCGAGGAACTGCGGCCGGCGCCCGGTGGGCGACAGCCCGTGCGCGGCGAACGCCGCCTCGATCTCGCCGTCCGAGAACACCCGGAACGGCCGTGTGTCGCCTTCGACGCCGTGCTTGAGGCCGAAGAGGAGACCCGAGACGGCGTTGACGCTGCGGCGCGTCGGGTAGTCGACCACGACGGCCCTGCGGGCGAGGCGTGCGAGCGTCGCGGTCACTGCGTCGATCCGGCGGACGTGAGGCAGCAGCCGCAGCGAGAGCACGACGTCGAACGAGAGCGCCTCGATCCCGGGCTCGACCAGGTCCGCCGCCACGAAGCGGGCCCGGCCCGCGTCCGTCCACGGGCGGACGCGCGCCTCGCAGGCGGGATCGCTGCCGAGCACCGTGACGTCGTAGCCCGCCTCGACCAGCGGCCCCGTGAGCTGCGCGTGGCCTCCCCCGACGTCGAGGACGCGCGCGCGCGGGAAGGGGGCCACGAGGTCGAGGACCGCGTCGCGCTGCCGCTCCAGGAAGAAGCGGCCGACCGCGCCCTCGAAGCGGCGGGCGTAGGCGTCGGACGAAGTCTCGACGTCGGCGTCCTCGCGGCCGCTCACGCGGAATGGTACACCGGGCACCCCGACGGCTCAGGCGGAGCGCGCGGGAGGTTCGGGCGGCGGAGTGGGCGTCGGAGCGGGCGTGGGCGTCGGAGTCGCAGGTGGAGTGGGCGAGGGCGACGGAGCCGGCACGTCGGGCGGCGTCGGTTCGGGCGGCGCCGGCGTGGGAAGCGCGGGCTCGCCGGCGGGCGGCTCGGGCGGCGGCACGTCGAGCTCGTCGTCCTCGGGTATCGGCTCGGGCGGAGGCTCGGCGCCGAGCGGCGCCGCGTCGCGGCCGAGGTAGCCGGCCTGCGCCATGAGCCAGAGCACGCGCCGCGTCGCCCGCTCGTGGCGCGCCGGCGACACCGACGGGTTGATGCGGCGCGGGTTGGGGATCATCGCCGCGAGGCCGGCGGCCTCGGCTTCCGTGAGCGCCGCCGCCGGCTTGCCGTACCAGTGCCGGGCCGCGGCCGCGCAGCCGTAGACGCCGTCGCCCCACTCGATCACGTTGAGGTAGAGCGCGAGGATGCGTACCTTCGTGAGGTCCGCCTCGAGCCAGCGCGTCACGACCAGCTCGCGCAGCTTGCGCTGCGGCGTCTTCGCCGTGCCGAAGTAGAGGTTCTTCGCCAGCTGCTGCGTGATCGTGCTGCCGCCGCGCGCGAAGCGCCGCTTCTCGACGTTCTTCTCGATCGACTGCTGGATCGCCTTCCAGTCGACGCCCGCGTGACCGAAAAAGGCCTGGTCCTCGGAGGCGACCACGGCGTGGATCAGGTGCCGCGACACCGCCGACAGCGGCACCCAGGCCTGCGTCGAGCGCGCGCGCCGGCCGCGCGCCTGCGCCTGCTGCTCGCGCTCGAGCATCAGGCGCGTGCGGCCCGGGTTGGTGTCCCGCAGCGCGCGCACCTGCGAGCGCGCGGGCAGTCCGCTCCACACCCACGCGAGCCCCAGCACGACGACGGCGAGCGCCGCCGCGGCCGCCGCGAGCACGAGCCTCTTCATGACGACGGCGGTATACCATGAGACCGTTCGTCGGGCCGCGGGCCGAGTGGAGGCGACGTGGACTTCGAGCTGAGCGAAGAGCAGCAGCTGCTGCGCGACACCGTGAAGCAGTTCGCGGAGGCGGAGCTCTTGCCGCACGCGCGCGAGTGGGACGAGCAGCAGGCGTTTCCCCGCGAGGTGTTCAAGCAGCTCGGCGCGCTGGGGCTCGCGGGGGCCTGCTGGGACGAGGAGTACGGCGGCTCCGGGCTGGGTGCCCTCGAGTGGGCCGTGCTGATGGAGGAGCTGGCGCGCGCCGAGGCCGGAGTCGCGCTCTCGCTCGCCGCGCACCACGGGCTGTGCTCCGCGCACATTCACCTCGTGGGCAGCCAGGAGCAGAAGCGCCGTTTCCTGCCGCCGCTCGCGCGCGGCGAGACGGTGGGCTGCTGGGCGCTCACCGAGCCCGGCTCGGGATCCGACGCCGGCGGGATGCGCACGACTGCCGTGCGGGACGGCGACCACTTCGTGCTGAACGGCTCGAAGAACTTCATCACCAACGGCGGCATCGCGGACACGGCGGTGGTGATCGCCGTGACCGACCGGGCGGCGGGCAAGAAGGGCATCTCGGCGATCGTGGTCGAGCGCGGCACGAAGGGCTTCCGTGCGGGGCGCAAGGAGGACAAGCTCGGCGTGCGCTCCTCCGACACCTCGGAGCTCGCGTTCGAGGACTGCCGCGTGCCGGCCGCCAACCTGCTCGGCCGGGAAGGCATGGGCTTCGTCGACACGCTGCGCATCCTCGACAAGGGGCGCATCGGCATCGCGGCCTTCTCGATCGGCATCGCGCGCGCGGCGCTCGAAGCCTCGATCCGCTACGCGCGCGAGCGCAAGCAGTTCGGCCACGCGATCGCGGACTTCCAGGCGATCCAGTTCAAGATCGCGGAGATGGCCACGAAGGTCGACGCGGCGCGGCTGCTCACCTTCCGCGCGGCGGCACTCGCCGACCGCGGAAAGCCGCACACCGCCGAGTCCTCGATGGCCAAGCTGTTCGCGACCGAGGCGGCGGTCGAGGTAGCGCTCGAGGCGATCCAGATCCACGGCGGCTACGGCTACATCAAGGAGTACCCGGTCGAGCGCCACCTGCGCGACGCGAAGCTCGGCACGATCGGCGAGGGCACGAGCGAGGTCCAGCGCCTGGTGATCGCGCGGCTGCTGCTGGGGCTGAAGCCGGTGGTGCGCTAGGTGGCCGAGGCGCTCGCGAGCCTCGCCGCGGGCGTTCGCGAAGGCGAGACGCGCGCGGTCGCGCGCGCCATCACGCTCGTGGAGAACGAGGCGGGCGAAGCCCAGCCGCTCCTGGCCGCGCTCTTCCCGCACTCGGGCGGCTCGCTCGTCGTCGGGGTGACGGGCCCGCCGGGCGCCGGCAAGTCGTCGCTCGTCGACCGGCTGATCGCACTCTGGCGCGGCGAGGGCAGGAGCGTCGGCATCGTGGCCGTCGACCCGAGCTCGCCGTTTAGCGGCGGCGCGATCCTGGGCGACCGGATCCGGATGCAGGCGCATGCGACCGACGACGGCGTCTTCATCCGCTCGATGGCGACGCGCGGCCACCTGGGCGGGCTGGCGGCCGCGACCGACAACGTGGTCACGATCCTGTCGGCCGCCGGCAAGGACGTGGTGCTGGTCGAGACGGTGGGCGTCGGCCAGGACGAGGTGGAGATCGTCGGCACCGCCGACGTGAGTGTCGTGGTGCTGGTGCCGGGCCTGGGCGACGAGGTGCAGGCGCTCAAGGCCGGGATCATGGAGATCGCCGACGTGTTCGTGGTGAACAAGTCCGATCGCGAGGGCGCCGACCGCGTCGTGGCCGAGATCGAGTCGATGCTGTCGCTCGCGCCGGGGGGCGCCGGGCCGGCGCCCGCGATCGTGCGGACGGTCGCGACGCGGGACGAGGGCACGCGCGGCCTCGCCGACGCGGTGCTGGCGTTTCACGCGCGGGCGAAATCGACGGGCGCGCTCGCCGAGAAGCGGAAAGCCGCGCTCGCGCGCCAGCTCGAGGACGCGCTCAAGCGGCGGCTGCTGCAGCGCGCCTTCGCGGCGCTCGCTCCGGGCGAGCGCGAGGCGACCCTGGAGCGGCTGGCGCGGCGCGAGCTCGACCCGTGGAGCGCCGCGGACAGGCTCGTGGAGAAGGCGGCGCACGCATGAGGATCCTGAAGATCGACCACCTGGGCATCGCCGTCGCGTCGCTCGCCGAGGCCGTGAAGAGCTACGAGGCGCTCGGCTTCCAGGTCGGCGAGACCCACGACGTACCCACCGAGAAGGTGAGGGCGGCGTTCCTGGCGGTGGGCGAGTCGCAGCTCGAGCTGCTCGAGCCGACCGAGCCCGGCTCGGTGATCGCGCGCTTCCTCGAGAAGCGCTCGGGGCTGCACCACGTGTGCGTTCTGGTGGATGACATCGACGGGGCGCTCGCCGAGCTCAAGGCGCGCGGCGTGCCGCTCGTCGACGAGGCGCCGCGGACCGGTGCGGGGGGCTGCCGCGTGGCGTTCGTGCACCCGCGGGGCGCCGCGGGCGTGCTGCTCGAGCTCAAGCAAGCGCCTAAGGGCTAGGGTTGCCGCTGCCGGGGCGACCGCGTACCATCGCCGGTCGGCTCGCCAGCCGATGCGAGCGCCGGATAGGCGGCGGTCGGAGATGAGCGAGCGGAGCGCATGAGCGAGCGGGCGGTCATCGGGATCATCGGCGGCACGGGGCTCTACCAGATGGAGGGCTTCACGCAGCTGCGCGAGCTGGCGGTCGAGACGCCGTTCGGCGCGCCGTCCGACCGGCTGCTGCTGGGCGAGCTCGAGGGCCAGCGCGTCGCCTTCCTGGCGCGCCACGGCCGCGGGCACAGGATCCTGCCGCACGAGCTGAACTTCCAGGCCAACGTCTACGCGATGAAGACGCTCGGGGTCGAGTTCATCCTCTCGGTCTCGGCCGTCGGGTCGCTGAAGGAAGCCTACGCCCCGCTCGACATGCTGGTGCCCGACCAGCTGATCGACCGCACGCAGCAGCGCCGCTCGACGTTCTTCGGCCGCGGTCTCGTCGCGCACGTGTCGTTCGCGCACCCGTTCTGCCGCACGCTGTCGCGGCTCATGGCCGAGGGCTGCCGGGAGGCCGGGGCGCGGCACCACGAGGGCGGCACCTACGTGTGCATCGAGGGGCCCCAGTTCTCGACCTACGCCGAGTCGCAGCTCTACCGCTCGTGGGGAGCCGACGTGGTCGGCATGACCAACCTGCAGGAGGCCAAGCTCGCGCGCGAGGCGGAGATCTGCTACGCGACGCTCGCGATGGTGACCGACTACGACTGCTGGCACCCGGGGCACGACGCGGTCACGGCCGAAAGCGTGATGCAGGTGCTGGCCCGGAACGTGGCGACCGCCTCCGCCGTGCTGCGCGCGGTCGTGAAGCGGCTGCCCGTGCCGCGCGCCTGCGAGTGCGAGCACGCGCTGCGCCACGCGCTGCTCACCGCGCCGGAGCTGGTGCCGGAAGCCGTGAGGCGCGAGCTCGCCCCCATCGTGGGCCGATACCTGAGGTAGCGATGTCGATCCTGGTGGTCGGAAGCGTGGCGTACGACACCGTCGAGACGCCGTTCGGGCGCCGCGAGCGCGTGCTGGGCGGGAGCGCCTCGTTCTTCTCCGTCGCGGCGGCGTTCTTCGCGCCCGTGAACCTGGTGGGCGTCGTGGGCAGCGACTTCGGCGAGGCGCAGCTCGCCGCGTTCCGCGGCCGTCCGATCGACCTCGCGGGGCTCGAGCGCGCCGACGGCAAGACCTTCCACTGGCAGGGCCGCTACGCGCAGGACCTCAACTCGCGCGACACGATCGCGACCGACCTCAACGTCTTCGAGTTCTTCGAGCCCAAGATCCCGGAAGCCTACCGGCGCTCGGAGCTCGTGTTCCTCGGCAACATCGACCCCGAGCTGCAGCGCCGCGTGCTCGAGCAGGTCGAGCGCCCGCGCGTCGTGGCCTGCGACACGATGAACTACTGGATCAAGGGCAAGCCGAACGAGCTGCGCGAGACGCTCGCGAAGGTCCAGGTGCTGCTGATCAACGACCAGGAGGCGCGCGAGCTGTCCGGCGAGTGGAACCTGGTGAAAGCGGCGCAGGCGGTGCGCGCGCTGGGCCCCGCGACCCTGGTCGTGAAGAAGGGCGAGCACGGGGTGCTGCTGTTCACGGACGACGGCTGCTTCTCGGCGCCGGCGCTCCCGCTCGCCACGGTCGTGGACCCCACCGGAGCCGGCGACACCTTCGCCGGCGGCTTCGTCGGCTACCTCGCGAGCCGCGAGACGATCGACGACGCCGCGCTGCGCCAGGCGGTCGTGATGGGCAGCACGCTCGCCTCGTTCTGCGTCGAGGCCTTCAGCCTCGACCGCCTGCTGACGCTCACGCGCCCCGAGATCGACAAGCGCTACGCCGCGTTCGAGACGCTGACGCGCTTCGCGAGCCTCTAGGCCGGCCGGGGAGCCGCGGCCCGCGGCCCCCCGGTCGTTCGCCCGCTAGAGCGCGCCGTTGTCCCAGGGGCCGGTGATCGCGAACGTGATGCCGGGCGTCTGGATGTTGACGAACAGCCACTTCTCGTAGAAGCAGGCGCCGGCCCACTCCTGCCCGGTGTAGCTCCCCGGTGCTATCCGCTTGACGACGTCGCGGTGCGCGTCGAGCGCCCGGTCGGCCCGGCGGATGTCGTCCGCGGTCAGGTTGACGTTGTTGTCCGCGAAGACGAACGTGCCTCCGGCCGGGGTGAGGCCGCGCAGCTTCTGCGAGACGGAGGTCGACCCGTCCTCGCACAGCACGATGCCGCCGCGCGGGCTCACCGCGATGTTGTCGGGCTGGTTGCACTCGGTGCTGCCGAGGCCGATGCCGGTGGAGTTGAAGAGGATCTCCAGCGTCTGGCGGCGCGGGTCGAGCACGTAGATCTGGCCGCGTCGCGCCGCGCCTCCGGTCGTGCAGCTGAAGTAGATCTTGCCGCTGTCGTACCAGCAGCCCTCCGGACGGGCGAAGCAGGCCCGGCCGGGCGCCGAGTCGTAGATGCGGCCGCTCGTGCCGTGGGGGTCGGTCACCTCCACCCACTCCACGTCCCAGGTCGTGCCCGCGGGGTGGTCGAGCCACACGCCGTCGAGACCGCTGAAGTTGAAGTCGTCTTGCCCCTTCACCTTGAGCAGATACAAGGTTCCGCCGCGCTCGAGGCGGCCGTAGTGGTTCGGAACGAACTGGTAGAAGCCGCCGGGTGTCGCATCCTCGGTCTCGTACACGTAGCCCGTGGCCGGATCGGTCGCCGACGCTTCCCACGCGGCGAAGCCCATGTCCTTGAGCGGCTCTCCGCTCGGCGTTCCGAACCCCGGCACCTCGAAGATCCAGCCGTGCCGGACTCCGGCCGGCGACACCAGGTCCGTCTCCTCCGCGGTGAGCCACGAGCCCCACGGCGTGCGGCCGCCCGCGCAGTTGCGCACCGTTCCGCTGAGCGAGCAGTACGCGGACTGCCACTTTCCGCTGTCGGTGTCGAACGAGATGTTGGTCGTGCCGCCGGCGCCGAAGTCCTGGTCGTAGCGGGCTCTGCCGCGGACGCGGACCGGATCCGCGAGCTGACTTATGGGCGGGTCCGGAAAGATCTCCTGCTCGTGGTTGCGGACGAGGACGATGCGATCTCCTTTCGCGGCCACGACGGACATGCCGTCGTGCATGCGTGGCGTGGGTTGCCCGTCGTCCATCGGCTGACCGGTCCAGCCCCAGCTCCGATAGCTGAAGCCCTTGGGCAGCTTCAGCAGCGGCAGGCCGGTGGTCTTGTCCGCGACCGGCGCGAGCGGACCGTAGTCGTCGCCGTAGGGCAGCTCGAACGCGCTGCCGCGGCGCGCGGAAAGCGCGGCGAACGAGATCGAGGCGGCTCCGGCGAGGCCGCCCTTCAGGAAGCGGCGCCGGTCGGTGACGGGCTCGGCGGTTTCGGACGGATCGTCTCCCGGGGTTCGAAGGATTTGGGTCATGTCTTCTCCTCGCTCGTGGGCCGAAGGCCGCGTGAGCGCCCGCCCTCGGCGTGCCGATGATCCTTTCGGCCCGGGGCGGCTTCGTGACTTTCGCGTGAGCACAAGGTGGCAGCGCCCGCCGCGAAGCGAGGGCGCGGTCGAGGCTTCACACGGAAGGAAGGCGGGCCATGCCCGCAAGATCCGGATCCGCCGGATCAGCGCGACGCGGACGTCACACGGCTACTGCGCCGCTTCGGTCTCGGCCTGCTCGAGCATCGTGTTCACGATGGTGAGCAGCTTGTTCGCGGTGAAGGGCTTGTTGATGTACATCACGGCACCCGACTCGAAGCCCTCGGCGAGCGCCTCGCCGCCGCCCTTGGCCGTCAGGAAGATCACCGGGATCGCCCGGGTGCGGCCGTCCTGCTTGATCTGGCGGCACACCTCGAAGCCGTCCTTGTCGGGCATCATGACGTCGAGCAGCACCAGGTCGAAGACCTGCTCGCGCAGCAGCTTGAGCGCCTCTTCGCCGCCGCCGGCGGTCGTCACGAGAAAGCCCTTCTGCTCGAGGATCGTGCGCTCGAGGCTCAGGATGTTCTCGTCGTCGTCTACGACCAGGATTCGCTTGGCCATCCAACCTCCGGCCAGAGAGCGCGTGTGGAAGCCCTGGATTCTAGCACCGAGGCCGAACCCCGAGGCAAGCGTGGAGGCTCACTGCACCACGGCTTCGCCGCAGACCCCGCTCGCGGTGCACGCCCGGAACGTGCCCGAGCCGTAGGCGAACACGAGGTACTGGTTGTCGGGGTGGTTCATGCAGGACGCGCCTCCGTCGGGGCCGTCGCAGCGCTTCCCGTTCGCCGACCAGGTGGGCCCCGGCCGGCCCGTGTCCGTTGCGCGCCCCACACGTGCGGCCTCGCACGCCTGGCGCTCCGGGTCGCCTTCGGTGCGCACCGGGCAGAACGGGCGCCCGTCCGTGAAGCCGATGCGCGCGCAGTACGCGACGTCGGGACCGACGAGGGGCGTCGAGTCGAGGACCTTGCGGTCTCCGGAGCTGCCGTGAAGCTTCACGTTCATGCGCGAGACGGGGGGCGGCGCCGGAGCGCCGCACGTGCTCGAGCGACCCCCGCCGCCCGGGATCGCGGGGACGGGCTCGGGGTCCGGCTCGGAGCCTGGAATCGGTGTCGGAGACGGTTGGGGCGCGGGTGCCGTGGGGACGAGCGCCACGTCGGGAAGCGGCGCTGGCTGGCTGGGAGTCGCTTCTTCGCTGCCGCCGCCGCAGGCCGCGAGCGCGAGGCCTAGCGCCAAGGCAAACGCGAGTCGTCGGGCCGGCCGGTCTAGCGATCGACCGTCACGTCTCCGCAGACGTCGTTCTTCCCGCACGCCTTGTAGAGGCCGCCCTTGTACGCGAGCACCTGGTACTGGTTGTCGGGATGGTTTTCGCAGCCCGCCTGGCCGTTGCAGAGCGAGCCGTCGAGGTACCACGTCGGCCCCGAGCGGCCGGTGTCCCGGGCGCGGCCGGTCACGAAGAGCTCGCATGCCCCGCGCTCCGGGTGGCCCTCGACGCGGACTGGGCACATGCTCCGGCCATCTGTAAATCCGATCTTCGCACAATACGCGACGTCAGGACCCACGAGCGGCGTCGAATCGAGCACCCACCGGCTGTCGCCGCGCTGGTGGATCTTCACGATCACTTCCGCGAGCGGTCCGGGGACCGGATCGCGGCAGTCGCCGGCGCCTTGCGGAGGCGGAGTCGACGGGCTCGCCGACGGATTGGGCGTCGCCGAGGGATCGGGGGTCGGTGTCGGCTTCGCTGGGGCGCCCAGGATCGGCGTCGGCGTGGGGTTCGGGTTCGGGGTCGGGCTGACTCCCGTGCCCGGCCCCGGAGTCGGCGCCGGCGGCTCCGTCGGCGTCTCCAGCGACGCGCAGGCCCACGTGGCCGCCAGGCACACCCCGAGCCCGGCTCTCACGGCTCGCTGGAGGGACGCGCGCGGCACCGGGAGACGGTCACACGGCCCGCCCGGAGGTGTCAAGAGACTCAGCGGTCCACCTGTACGGTTCCGCACACCCCGTTTCGCGAGCAGGCCTGGTACCTGCCGCCGCCGTAGGCATAGACCAGGAACTGGTTGTCCTCGTGGTTATCGCAGTCGCCCGCGTTCCCGGTGCAGTGGTTGCCGTTGCGCGTCCAGGTCGGGCCGACTCGGCCGGTGTCCTGCGCGGGACCGCCGAGGGCGTAGGCCTCGCAGGCCTCCCTGTCGGCCGTCCCCTCGGTGCGCACGGGGCAGTCGACGCGGCCGTCGGTGAACCCGATCTGTGCGCAGTACTCGCGGTCGTGCACGATCGGCGTGGAGTCGAGCGTCCAGCGGTTCGGCCCGCGGATGTGGACCTTCGTGTTGATGACCCAGAGCGGCGGCGGCAGCGGGCTCTTGCAGCCGTTAGCGCCCGGGCCGGGCGTCGGCGCGGGAGTCGGCGCCGGCGTGGGCCCTGGGCCCGGTTCGGGTGTCGGGGTCGGCTTCGGAGTCGGCGTGGCGGTCGGGATCGACGGGATCGAGACCTTGAGCACGCCGGACGTCGGCGCTTTCGGCGACGCGCTGGGCGCCGTCGGCAGCTCTTCCGTGATCGTGTGGCAGCCCACCAGGACGAGGGCAGCGGCAGCCAACCCGTAATGATTTCGGTTCATTTGCGACCTCTTGCCTAGAATTCACCTGAAAAGGTCACACACAACCATTGATCGTGTCAAGGTTTTTTAGCCATTGGCCTGAAAAGAACCCAGGAAGCTGAGTGGAGTAGCTGCGGGATACGCCGGCGCGGGCCCGCTAGCGCAGGAACGACATCACCACGTCGGCGGCACGAGCCGAGGCACCGGGCCGGCCCAAGGCGGCGCGCACATCGGCCAGGCCTGCCTTGGTCGCCGAGCGGTACGCAGCGTCCTCCAGAAATCGTCGGACCTCACGCGCGACGGCGTGCGGTTGGAAGTCGCCCTGCATCAGCTCGGGCAGCAGGCGCCGCTCGGCGATCAGGTTCACCATCGCGTAGTGCGGCACGCTCACGAACGGCCGGCCCAGGACATAACTGATGGGCGACACCCGGTAGACCACGACCGACGGCAGGTCGAGGAGCGCCGCCTCGACCGTGGCGGTGCCCGACGCGATGATCCCCGCGTCGGCGACGCCCATGAGCGCGTGAGCCCCTCCGGGGATCACCTTCAGCGCAAGGCCCTCGAGCGGGCCCCGCACGCTCGCTTCGTCGAGCCCGGGCGCCAGCGCCAGCGCCGGCTGCAAGTCGGGACGCTCGGAGCGCAGGATCCGAAGCGCGCCCGCGATCGGCGGCAGGTTGCGGGCGAGCTCCTGGCGGCGGCTCCCGGGCAGCACGGCGAGCACCGGCCGCGCGGGCTCGAGGCCGTGAGCGGCGAGGAACGCGCGCGCGTCGTCCGGGCGCCGCACCAGGTCGACGAGCGGGTGCCCGACGAACGTGACGGGCACCGACTCGCGAGCGTAGAAGGCTTCCTCGAACGGGAAGATCACGAGCATGCGCGCGACGCACTCGCGGATCGTGCGGACGCGGCCGCGCCGCCACGCCCAGACCTGCGGCGAGACGTAGTACACGACGGGGATGCCGCGCCGCCGTAGCTCGCGCGCCAGGCGCAGGTTGAAGCCGGCGTAGTCCACGAGGACCGCGAGGGCGACGGGCTCCCTGTCCACCTCGCGCAGCAGCGAGCGAAAGACCGACCGGAGCCGCCGCAGGTGGCGAAGCACCTCGACGAGGCCGACGATCGCGAGGTCCCGCACGTGCGCGACGAGCTGCGCGTCCTGCGCCAGCAATAGGTCGCCGCCCAGCCCGAAAACCCGAAGCGGGCCTGCCCGCTCGCGCAGGTGGCGGACGAGCTCGCCCGCGTAGAGGTCGCCGGAAGGCTCGCCGCACGAGACGAGCAGGCGTCGCGGCGAGGGCGATCCCGGTGCGGAGCTCACGCGGTCAGGAGTATAGGTTGCGTTCATAGTTGCGGCGGAAAGGAAGGGCGAGGAGTCAGAATGAAGCAGGCGTGGACAGCCGTGTCCGCCGTGGGGGACGGGAGCTGAGGCGCCGGCGGTCGAGATTGTTGGCTATGGTTCGATTGATCAACGACTTACGGATGCTCGCGCAGCGGCTCTCGACGGCACGCACGTTGCACTGTTCTGCGGCGGCAATGGGCCAACGGAGGCGACCATGAGCGCTCGAACCAGCAGACTCCTTCTTGCCGCGGGACTGGCATTGTCGCCGGCGCTCGCCATGGCCCAGGATCGCGCCGTGCCTCGGGGCGGCGGGGGTGGCGGAGGCGGTGGCTCGCACGGCGGTAGCGACGCCGGATCGCGACACTCCTCGCCCTCTCCCGGCACGTCGTCCTCGAGCAGCTCGAGCTCGGGCGGCGCCTACCACGCTCCGTCCGCCGCCGAGCGGCGCCATCCCCGGGCGGGCACCGGCAGCGGCGGCGGCGGGGGCTACTACCCCGGCTATCCGGGCTACGGATATCCCGGCTGGGGCGGCGGCTGGTACTACCCCGGCTACGGCGGCTACTGGTGGCCGTACGGGTACTACGGCTGGTACGGCAGCTTCGGCTACGGTGGGTGGGGTTACCCGGGCTACGGCGGCGGCGCCGTCTACTACTCCGGCGGCTCAGGCAGCAGCCGTGAGGGCGCGTCGCTCCGCGTGCTGGTCGATCCCGCGGAGGCGCGCGTCTACGTGGACGGCTACTACGCCGGCGTCGTCGACGACTTCGACGGGCTGCTCCAGCGGCTCCACCTCTCGCCGGGTCGGCACGACGTGACGCTCAAGCTCGAGGGTTACAAGACGCACCGGCTGCGCGTCTACGTCGGACCGGACGCGACGCTCAAGCTGCATCACGAGATGCAGAAGGGCACGGGCGAGAGCTTCGAGGACCTGACGGGCGGAGCGCCGCTCCCCGAGCGCGAGACGCGCCGCGAGCGGGAGGACGACGAGGACGACGACCTTCCCGCGGCGGGCAACGAGCCGAGCGGCGAGTTCGGCAAGCTCGAGCTCACCGTGGAGCCGGAGGACGCTTCGGTCTACGTGGACGGAGCCTTCCGAGGCACGGGGCGCGAGGCGGCGTCGCTGCGGCTCGCGCCGGGGCGGCACCGCATCGAGGTGGTGAGGCCCGGCTTCCGCACGGCCGAGAACGACATCGAGGTCCCGGCGGGAGAGACGACGCGGATCAGGGTGATCCTGGACCGGCCGTCGATCTAGGTCGGCGGAGCTCCGTCAGCGGCTGCTCAGGGCCCCGCAGCCGTCTGAACGGCGCCGCTGCCGAACAGCTGGCGGAAGATGCGGCCGGCCACGGCGGAAGCGCCGTGGCCGCTGCCGTGGCGCAGGAACACCACGACCACGAGCTCCGGCCGGTCGGCCGGCGCGTACGACGCGAACCAGCCGAGCGCGGAGCAGGTGCCGGTCTTGCCGGCGACCGCGATCTCCGGGTCGAAGGCCGCGCTGGCGCTGCCTTCGTTGACGGCGCCCAGGAAGCCCTGGCTCAGCCCTTCGAGCCGCGTGCCCTCGGGGAGGCGCCAGCGCTCCGCGGCGGTGAATCCCTCGGGGCCGGTGATCTGCGGCTTGAGCACGACGCCGCCGTTGACCGTCGCCGAGAGCAGCACCGCGAGCTGCAGCGCCGAGGTCGCGACGCCCTCCGCGTGGCTCGACAGGTGGCCGACCGCCGAGGGCTTGACGAACGCGGGAACGATCCCCGCCGTCTCTCCGGTCAGGTTGATGCCCGACGGCTCGCCGAGGCCCAGCAGGTGAGCGTAGCGCTGCACCTTCTCGTAGCCGAGCTGCTCGCCCACCCACTCGAAGTACGGGTTGCACGAGACCGCGAGCGCGCGCTTCAGGTCGATCGACCCGTGGCCCGCCCACATCCAGCAGCCCTTGCGGCAGCGGTAGGTCGTGTCCGGCTCGATCACTCCCTCGGAGAGGCCGGCGATCCCCACGACGATCTTGAACACCGAGCAGGGCTGGAAGGCGCGCTGCATGCCGAGCGACGGGTTCACGAGCGCATGGACGCGCCCCGTGCGCGGGTCCATCGCGACGACCGCGCCCTGCGCGCGGCCCAGTCCCGCGCGCGCGGCCTCGCCGATCGCGAGGTCCCACGCCGACGCACTCGCCGGCAGGACGACAGCCGTGGCGGGAGCGGCGCGACGGGAGGCGCGCCGCGGCGCGGCGGCCGCCTGCGCGACGACGCCGAAAGAAAGGACGGCCCCGAGCATCGCGGCCACGGCGGAACGAGGGAAACGCTTCGACATCGAGGGAGCGAGACTAGCACGGACCGTGCCGATTCCAGCAGCCCCGCCGCACGCGGCGTTGTCGGTTCGCGGGTCGTGGGCGTAAAATCAATCTTTCGAGCAAGCAAGGAGAATCGTGATGCCCGCTCGGTCCCTCTCGACGCTCGTCGTCCTCGTGCTCGCCGCTCTCCCGCGTCTCGCGAGTGCCCAGAAACTGGACAAGGACGACAAGGCCTTCCTCGACGCCGTCAAGCCGATCCTGCTCGCCGACGAGGACAAGGTCTACAAGAGCCTCAAGGAGAAGAGCGATCGGCTCGAGTTCCAGCAGATCTTCTGGGCGCGCCGCGATCAGGACCTGCAGACCCCGGGCAACGAGTACAAGAACGAGTACGAGCGGGCCCGCGCCGAAGCGGACAAGCTCTACCGCGTCCCCACGATGCCCGGCTCGCAGACCGACTGCGGGCGCGTCTTCATCCTGCTCGGCAAGCCCGACGAGGTGCAGCAGGAGGGCGGCGGCCAGCCCGGGCTGCGTTCCCCGGAAATCTGGACCTATCGCGACAGGCCGGGACGGTCGTTCACCGGCGGCAAGGCGGCGATCGCGTTCGACGAGGAGTGCCGCGCGCCGGGCGCGCTCATGCCGCAGATGGACCGCGTCGCCGCGCAGCTCGTGGTGCAGCCCACGCTCGAGTACAAGGTGAAGGACGGCCGGCTCGTGAAGCTCGCTGACCTGCTGCCGAAAGACTCGGCCGCGCGCGCTCTCCTGAAGCAGCCGCGGCAGGACTTCCCGGCCGCGCTGCAGGCGTCCTACCTGAAGATCGCGGACGGCGGGACGGCTCTGCTCGGGCTCGTCCGCGGCGAGAGCGCGGGCCTCGGCGTCGTCGATTCCGGCGGCTCGAAGAGCCTTCGCCTCGCCGTCGTCGCGAGCGCCGTGGGCGAGGACGGCAAGGAAGCGGGTTGGACGGAGCAGGTCGTCACTGCGCCGGTCGAGGCCGACGGCTCGTTCGTCGCGGGCTTCAAGCTCGCGCTGCGGCCGGGGAAGTACACGCTGAAAGCCGGAGCGGCGGAGGAGAAGGGCGGCAAGGGATCGCTCGCCACGATGCCCGTGGACGTGCCGGATCTGTCGAAGGTCGAGTCCGGCGCCGACGGCACCGCGAGCAAGCTGGCCTCGGCGGGCTCGCTGATCGTCGTGCGCCGCGTCGAGGAGCTGCCGGGAGGCACGTCGGACCCGAATCATCCGCTGCACGCCTTCGAGCTCGGGCCGCTGCGGCTCATCCCGGCCTTCGGCGGCGTCGCGAAGGTCTCCGACCAGGTCGAGTTCTTCTACCAGGTCTACGACCTGAAGCTCGACGCCGCCACGGGCAAGGCCGACGCGAGCGCCGTCGTCAGCGTTCTCAGGGACGGCAAGACGCCCGTCGCCAAGGCTCCGCCGAACGCGATCGTGACGGAGTTCGCGGGCTCGACCGTCGGCCCGATCCCGCTCGCCACCTTCGGCCCGGGCAAGTACGTCGTCCAGCTCAAGATCACCGACAAGATCGGAAAGCGCGAGATCGTCCAGGAAGCCCCGCTCGAAGTCCAACCCTAGCCTTGAACAAGGCCGACCTCGTCAAGCGGATCGCGCGCGACACCGGCCTTACCAAGGCCGACGT
>DATBSL010000076.1:0-9047 GCA_036559805.1 Vicinamibacteria bacterium | reverse complement strand
GCGGTCGTGAACCGCGCGCTCGAGAAGGACCTGGCGCGGCGCTTCGCGACGGCGGGAGACATGCGGGCGGCGCTGGCGATCGCCCGCGACGGGCTGGCCCCGGCCCGGCCCGTCCCGCCGCCGCTGCCGCTGCCGCCGTCGGCATCGCAGCGCGTGTCGCCGCCGCCGCTGCCCTCGAGCGCGGCGCCCTCGACGGGCGCTCCCCTCACGCTGCCGCCTCCCGTTCAATCGGCCGCGCGCACCACCCCCGCGAGCGGAGCCGGATGGCTCGCCGCCCGTGTGCGGCAGAACCCGCTGCTGCTCGGCGGCGTCCTGGCCGCCGCCGTGCTGCTGGCCGCTGCCGCGGGCCTCTGGCTCCGCGCGCGGGCCTCGGCGCCTGCCCCGTCAGTGCCCGCCGCTCCCACTGGCGCGGCGACCGACGCGCTCACCCAGGAGCTGGTGCGGAAGCAGCTCCGGCTCGCGCACGCCGAGCTGGACGACAAGAACTACAAGATCGCGATCACCGAGGCCGAGGGCGTACTCAAGCTCGCCCCCGGCAACCCCGACGCGCTCGCCGTCGTCGGCGCGGCGCGGGAGCGCTTCGCCGAGCTCGAGCGCGCGGTGGCCGAGACGCGCCGGCTGGTCGAGGCGGGCGACAACGAGGGCGCCTCGCGCGAGCTCGTCCACGTGCTCGAGCTCGACCCGCGCCACGAGGCCGCCGCCGAGCTGAGCTCCCGTCTCAACAGCACGTTTCGCGCGCAGGCGGAAGCGGCGGCGACGGAGCTGCGCGCCGCCCGCGACGCGGCCGCGCGCGCCGGCACCGCCGTGGAGCCGCTGCAGGCAGCCGACGTCGCCGCGACCCGGGCCGAGCAGCTGATGTACCGCGGCGAGTTCGCCGAGGCGACGCGCACCTCCATGGAGGCGCGCGACGCGCTCGACCGCGCGCGCCGCTCGGCCGCGCCGCGGCTCGCGGCGGCGGCGCCCTCGCCGGGCCCCGCGCCGGGCGCGGCGGCCGGCCCGGAGCCGAACGTCGCGGCCACGCCCATACCCGCCCGCAGCTTCGTCGGCGGCGCGACCTCCGTAGCCGCGCCGCGCGGCGGCGGGCCCGCCGGCTTCGACGACGCGCAGATGGCCGGCCGCGCGGCGCAGTTCACCGGGCGGGTGGAGTTCGAGGTGCTGCCGCCGGCGGTGCGGACGGGGGAGCCGTTCGTGGTGCGGATCCACCTGCGCAACGACGGGCGCAAGGCGGTGAAGATCCGCGGCCTGGCGCTCGCGGCCGTGGTCGACGGCCGCCGCATGGCGGCCACGGCGACGCCGCTCGTGCGCGAGATCCAGGGCGGGTCGCGGGGCCTGGTCGCCGAGTACTCGGCGGTCTGGGGCGGGCCGCGCGAGTGGGCGCTCGAGGCGATCGTCACCGCGGACAAGGACGAGACGGTCTCGAGCCGTCTCAAGGCGAACTGAAGGGAACGAGGCGATGCCCCTCTCCGTCTCCGAGCGCGGCCGGCTGATGCCCGCCTCTCCGATCCGCAAGCTGATGCCGCTCGCGGACGCGGCGAAAAAGCGCGGCGTGAAGGTCTACCACCTGAACATCGGGCAGCCCGACCTCGAGACCCCCGCGCCGATGCGAGCGAAGCTGGCGCTCGCCCCGAAGGTGCTCGCCTATTCCCCCTCGGCCGGAACCGCGGAGTGCATCGAAGCGCTGTGCGGCTACTACCGCCGCGTCGGAGTCAGGCTCTCGGCCGAGGAGCTCGTCGTCACGACGGGCGGCAGCGAGGCGCTGCTCTTCGCCCTGCTGGCCTGCGCGGGGCCGGGCGACGAGGCGCTCGTGGTCGAGCCGTTCTACACCAACTACCAGTCGTTCGCGACGATGGCGGGCGTGCGCCTCGTGGCGCTCCGCGCGCGCAGCGAGGACGGCTTCCACCTGCCGCCGCGCGAGGAATGGACGCGCGCGCTCACGCCGCGCACGCGCCTCGTGCTGCTCTGCAACCCCGGCAACCCGACCGGCACCGTCTACAGGCGCGACGAGCTCGAGTCCGTGGCGGGCTTTTGCCGCGAGCACGGCCTGTTCCTGGTGGCGGACGAGGTCTACCGCGAGTTCGTCTACGACGGGCTGTCCACGACCAGCGTCCTCGCCCTTCCCGGCTGCGAGGAGATCGGCGTCGTCGTGGACAGCTTGTCCAAGCGCTTCAGCGCCTGCGGCATCCGGCTCGGCAGCTTCGCGACGCGCAACCGCCTGCTCTACCAGGCGGCGCTGCGCATGGCGCAGGCCCGGCTCTCGCCGCCCGGGCTCGCTCAGCTCGTAGCGCTCGGCATGAGCGAGCTCGCCCCCGACTACGCCGCGGGTGTCGTGCGCGAGTACCAGTCGCGCCGCGACGTGCTGTTCGAGGGCCTCACGCGCCTGCCCGGCGTGATGCTCAGCAAGCCCGAGGGCGCCTTCTACTTCATCGCGCGCCTGCCGGTCGAGGACGCCGAGGACTTCGCCTCCTGGCTGCTCACCGACTGGAGCGACGAGGGCTGGACGGTGATGGTCGCGCCGGCGCAGGGCTTCTACGCGACGCCCGGCCTGGGCCGGGACGAGGTGCGCATCGCGTACGTGCTCTGCAAGGAAGACCTCGAGGCCTCCGTGCGGGTCCTGTCCCGCGCGCTGCCGCAATACCAGTCGGCGCGGCTCGCGCAGCCGCGAGCGCAGGCCTGACGGCTCGGCGGCTGGCTCGGGCCTCGGCCTGGGCCGCGTGCGTCGCGTTCTTTGCCTGGAGCGGGCTCGAGCAGACGCGCGGCCAGGCACACGCCTCGCTCGCCCGCGGGCGCGAGCGGCTGCTCGCCGGGGACGTGGACGGGGCGAACGCCGCCTTCACGCGCGCCGCGCGCTGGCCCGGCGCCAAGGACGCGGCTCGGGCGGGCCTCGATCTCACGGCGGCCCGCGCCGGCCGCGGCCCGACCCAGGCGGTTCGCCTCGAGCTTGTGTCCGTGCCGGGCGAGGCGCTCGTGCTCTCCGCGATCGACGCGGGCCGCCTCGACGCGGCCGGGGCGGTCGCACGCCTGATGAGGCTCTCGGGCGACCCGACCGGCGCGCTCTACGAGGCGGTGATCGCGCTCGAGACAGGCGACGAGCCCCGCGCGCGAGAGGCGGCCGCCGCCAGTGCGGCGCCGCTCGCCGCGCGCGGCCCGGGGGCGCGGCTCGCGCGGGCGCTCGCGGCTCGCGACGCCGGCGCGCGCACGCTCGTCCTCGACAGGAACGGCGAGCTTCTGGCGACGCTCGACGCCGCGGGCGCGATCGTGCCCGAGGCCGAGACCGCGGGGCTCGTCGCCGGCGTGCTCGAGAGGCTGCCGCCCGTCCCCGACTCCGGGGCGGTGCGCCTGGCGGTGGACCTCGAGCTCAGCCGTGACGCGCTCCGTGCGCTCGGCGAGCGGCGCGGCTCGATCGTGCTGGTGGACGCGCGCAGCGGCGCCGTGCGCGCGGCGGTGAGCGACGCGCGGACCTCCGAGCGCGAGGCGTCCGCCCCGTTCACGCAGCGGCGCGAGCCCGCGTCGATCGCCAAGCTGCTGACCGCGGCGGCGGCGTATCGCGCCGGCCTCGATCCCGACGCGTCGATCGCGCGCATGACCTGCACCGGCGTCGAGCGTTACGGCGGCCAGCCGCTCTGGTGCCCCTATCCGGCGGGGCCGCTCGCCGGCCTCGATCACGCGCTCGCCCAGAGCTGCAACGTGGCGTTCGCCAGCGTCGCGGCCGGGCTGGGCGCCGAGGCGATGCAGGACGAGTACCGCCGCTGGGGCTTCGACGCTCCCGGCGCCGCGCCGCTCGGCGCGGCCGGGCGGATCCACACTCCCCCGCTCACGCCGCGCGCGCTCGCCGACCTGGCGATCGGCCTCGGGGGCGTCGACGTCACGCCGCTCCACGCGGCGCTCCTCGCCGCGACGGTTGCGAACGACGGAACGTCCGTGGAGCCGCACCTGCTGGAAGGCGCTTGCGGGCCGCTGGGCCTCGGTCGCGTCGAGGAAGCGGCTGCCCCCGGCCGCGAGGTGCTCGACGCCGCGGTCGCGCGGCGGCTGCGGCGCGCGATGGAGGCGGTCGTGCGCTTCGGCACGGGCGCGGGCCTCGCGCCCGACGACCTGGCCCTCGCGATGAAGACCGGCACGGCGGCCGAGTTCGGCCTGGGCTATCACGTCAACTACATCGGGTTCCTCCCACGGCGGTCGCTCGCGTTCTGCGTGAGGGTGACCCACGAGCGCACGTCGCCGGCGGTCTCGCGCGCCGCCCGCGAGGTCACCGCCCGCCTGCTTCAGTCCCTTGGGGATCGCCTGGCGGCACGGGGCGAATAGCGTTTTCGAACGCCGAGCCCGCCACGCGCACGGCGTCCCATGCAACTTGGGGCGCCCCGAGTTGACACGCGGCGCCGCGGCGCTGGCGCCGCGTGTCTTCGCCTCGCTGACGCTCGGAGTCGAGCCCGGCGCTGTCAACCTCGACTCCGACGCCCACGACACCCATCGTGCCGACCCGCTGCGCGTCGCCGGTGGCGGCGCTCGTGCTGTCGCTCGTGCTGTCGCTCGTGCTGTCGCTCGTGCTGGCGCATTCGTGTTGTCGCATTCGTCGCGTTCGCTGTCGCTGCTGATGCTTCAGAGTCCTCGAGTGTCCGAGCGCGAACCAAACCGTCTGGAGCCGTGTGTCAAAGGCCGAGCCCATCGGACAAGCGGACCTCGTTTGGCAACATGCGAGGCTACGCTCTTCGCGTCATCAGCTGTCATCTCTCCCAGGGAGTCAGCATGCTGATCTTGAAGAGTGTCCGAGATGAAGATCTTCTGCATCAGTTGTTCCAGCTCGTGATGCAATCTCGGGGGGTCGAGGCCGAGGTCGTCGCCCACGTCGCGGAAGTGGAGCGCAGGCGGCTTTACGCGCGGGAGGCATGCTCGTCGATGTTCGAGTACTGCCGGCGGATCCTGCGTCTCCGGGAGAACGAAGCCTATCTGCGCATCACCGTGGCCAGGGCGGCTCGGGAGAACCCGGTCCTGCTCGAGATGCTCCGCGACGGCCGGCTGCACCTGAGCGGGATTGCCCGGCTGGCGCCACATCTGACCCGCCAGAACTCGGAGGCCGTGCTGAAGCGAGCCTGCGGGATGTCACATCGCGAGATCCGGGAGCTGGTCTCCGAGTTAGAGCCGAAGCCCGACGTTGCGCCCAGCGTCCGCAAACTGCCTCAGCGTCCTTCGCCGGGCTGCGGGCCGCTTGTCGCCCAGCGCGCGCACGAGAGTCTCATGCAACTCGGGGCGCCCCGAGTTGAGCCCGACGCTGTCAACCTGCGGTTCGACGCTTCCAACTTTGGTGCCGCCAACTTTGGTGCCGCCAACTCAGGTGCCCCCAACTCAGGTGCTGTCAGCTCACGTGCGGGCAACGCAGATGCGATCAACTCGGGTGCGGTCAACTCAGGTGCGGTCAACTCAGGTGCGATCAATTCAGGTGTCAGGGTGGCCGCCCCGGCCCGCCCACCTGTCGTTGAGCCCCTCGCCCCCAGCCGCTATCAGGTCCGCTTTACCGCCAGCGGCGAGCTGCGCGAGAAGCTCGAGCGGCTGCAAGCCCTCATGCGCTCCTCTGTGCCCGATGGTGATCTGGCGCGAATCATCGACATCGCCGTCAGCGAGAAGCTGCAGCGCGTCGAGGCGAAGCGTTTCGGCAAGACGAAGGCGCCCCGAAAGGAGCTCGGCGAAACGGACACGAACCCCTCGTCACGCCACATCCCCGCCGCGGTGAGACGACTCGTGTACGAGAAAGACGCCGGTCGCTGCGCCTACAGGGACACGTACGGGCGCCGCTGCGCCAAACGGCACGAGCTAGAGTTTCACCACAAGAATCCCTTCGCCCTCGGCGGCGACCACAGCCCTGCCAACCTGACTCTCATGTGCCGGGCCCACAACACCCTGCTGGCCGAGCAGGACTACGGCAAGGAAGTCATGGCGCGGTTCCGAACGACGAGCCGTCCCCCCGTACCGGTCGACGCGAACGGACCCAGGATCGCGGCGCAGCCGCAATGGGTCTCCTCGGGATAGCGGACGCTCTCGGATAGCGGGCGCTCTCGGGATAGCGGGCGCTCTCGGGATAGCGGGCGCCCTCGGGATAGGGATGCCCCGCAAGAACGACGGCCCTCGGCCATCCACACGCAACCCGAACTCAACGCGCTGAGTCGCGAACACGGCCACCGGCCAGAGCCGCGCCGAATCGGGCTTGCCGGGTGTGAAAGCTTCGATGTCGCAGTCGGCGATCGATGGGTGCACTCTGTCGCCCGCATGCGGAACTGCCCTTCGTGTGCGGAATTGGACGACAGACCAATTGACCAGTCCCGTTCCTGGACGAGCGAGCGGCCGCCTGATCGTTGCGATAGCTAACCACTTGATAATGAGTATCTTGACGACTTTGTAATACACGGCCTTGCTGGCATGCTCGCTGCAATAGACCGGGGACGTGGGACAGGGACGCGTTCGGATCTTGCTGGCCGACGACGAGGAAGGGCCGCTCCTCGTGCTGCGGGAGTACCTTCGCTGCTGCGGATGGGACGTAGACGCCGTTCGCAGCGTCGACGAGGCTCGGAGGCTCCTCGAGACGCGCGGCTACTCCGCGGTGATCACCGATCTGCGCTTCACGGGCCCGCAGAGCGCCGAGGGCATGACGATCGTGAAGCTGGCCCGCGAGCACAACCCGACGGCACCCGTCGTCGTGATGACCGGCTACTTCAGCCCCGAAGCCGAGGCCGAGGCGCGCCGCCTGGGCGTCGACGCGTTCGTCCCGAAGCCGGTGCCGCTCTGGGAGCTCGCGCGGCTCGTGCAGGGATGGGCCGCCGCCGAGGCCTCGTCCTAAAGCCACAAGCGTCCCGCGCGCAAGCTCGAGCCCGCCTCCTTCCCGGCACAGGCTCGAGCCCGGCTCCTTCCCGCGCGCAAGCTCGAGCCCGGAAAGGCCGCCGACTACCGGGCGCAGGAGACGCTAAACTCTGGACGTGCTCGTAGAGCGCCTGATGCCCCTGACTCGCTGCCTGACTGCCGCCGTGGCGCTGAGCCTGCACGCGTTCGCCGCGTGCCGCAGCGCGGCGCCGCCCGCCAAGCCGCAGCCTCCGCCCGCGCCCGCGGTCACGCCGAGTCCGTCCACCGCACGCCCGCTCTCCCACGCGATCCGCTGGTCGCGCGACTCGGCCGAGCACCGCGCGCTCCTCCTGCAGGTCTACCGCGCGGCCACGGCCCACGTCGAGCGTGAAGCCGCCGCGCGCTCGGCGGGCGGCTGGGCGGTCGTGGTCGACGCCGACGAGACGGTGCTCGACAACTCGCGCTACCAGCTCGAGCGCGAGCGAGCCGGGCTGCCGTTCGACGCCGAGAGCTGGCGCGCGTGGACCGCGCGACGGGAAGCCGTCCCGCTGCCCGGCGCCAAGGCGTTCCTGGCCCGCGTGCGCGAGCTGGGCGGCCGGGTCGCGGTCGTCACCAATCGCACCGCCAGCGAGTGCCCCGACACGGAGGCCGTCTTCGTCGCCTACGAGCTGGCCTACGACGTCATGCTGTGCAAGCCGGACGCGGGGCCGAGCGACAAGAACCCGCGCTTCGAGTCGGTGACGAAAGGAACGACACCGGACGGCCTGCCTCCGCTCGAGGTGGTGGCCTACGTGGGCGACAACATCCAGGACTTCCCTGGCCTGAGCCAGTCGCTCCGCAAGGAAGGCGACGCGGCGTTCGCCGCCTTCGGCGCGCGCTACTTCGTGCTGCCGAACCCGATGTACGGGAGCTGGGAGCGGGACTAGTCAGCGGCCCCGGCCGAGCACCATCACCTTTGCCGTCTCCAGGAGGATCGCGGCGTCGAGCAGCAGCGACATGTGCTTGACGTAGAAGAGGTCGTACTCGAGCTTCTCCTCCGCGTCCTCGAGCGTCGAGCCGTAGGGGAACTTCACCTGCGCCCAGCCCGTGATCCCCGGGCGCACGCTGTGGCGCTCGTCGTAGTACGGGATCACCTCGCGCAGCTTGGAAACGAAGTGCGGCCGCTCGGGGCGCGGCCCCACGAAGCTCATGTGGCCGCGCACCACGTTCACGAGCTGCGGCACCTCGTCGAGGCGCGACTTGCGCAGCAGGCGCCCGATCCGCGTGACGCGCGGGTCGCGCTCCACCGTCGCCCAGACCGGGCCGGATTCGGTCTCCGCGTCCGCATGCATGGTGCGCCACTTCAGCAGCTCGAAGTTGTTGCCGTGGAGCCCCACGCGCGTCTGCCGGTACAGCACCGGTCCCGGACCCGACAGCCGCACGAGCAAGGCGATCAGCACGCCCAGCGGAGCCGCGGCCATCAGCACCAGCACCGCCACGAAGCTCTCGCCGACACGCTTGGCGGTCGCGAGCACGCGCGGCTTGTGGAAGCCTTCGGAGAAGATCAGCCAGCTCGGGCGCAAGTCGCGCAGCGGGATCCGGCCCGACAGGCTCTCGAACAGGTTCGCGGCCTCGACCACGCGCACGCCCGCCATCCGGCAGCGCAGCAGCATGTCGACCGGCAGGCGCTTCCTGCGGTCTTCCTGCGCCACGACGATGAGCGTGGCGCCCCCCGACTCACTGAGCCTGGGCAGGTCCGAGAGCGTGCCGAGGACGCTCGGGTTGACGATCGTGCGGCCCACCTCGGCCTCGTGCTCGGTGAGGAAGCCGAGCACGTGATACCCGATCGGCGCGCGCTTCAGCATCTCGCGGGCAATTTTTTGCGCCGGGACGCCGGTGCCCAGGATCAGCACGCGGTCGCCGAAGGCCCCGAGCGTTCCCCAGGCCCACAGCAGGAACAGCCGGAACAGCAGCAGCCCGGACCAGGTGAACAGCACGAAGAACGCGAAGATGCCGCGGCCGACCTCGAGCCCCGGGACGGCGAAGAACACGACGGCCAGCGCCACCGCGGCGACCGCGACGCACTGGCCCAGCACCTGGAAGATCTCGAAGCGCCGCCGCGAGCGGTACTCGTACATCTCCGCGTAGAAGAGCGTGAGCTGCACGGCCACCGCGCACACGACCATTTTCGGGACGAGCGCGGGATACTCGAGGAGCCCTTCCAGGCTGCCGAAGCGAAAGAGCAC
>DATBSL010000075.1:0-16115 GCA_036559805.1 Vicinamibacteria bacterium | reverse complement strand
CGGCGGTTGGTCAGGCCTTCCGCCAGGAGCTGCAGCACCTCGGTCTCGCGTGGAGTGAGGGGCTCGACGAGCGCATCGGCCGGAGGGGTTGGCCGCACGACCGTCTCGCCGAACGACTCGTCGAGGACGAGAAGTCCGTGGGCGGCCGCGGTCACCGAGGGCGCCAGCTGCTCCTCGAGGCGATCGCGCGAGAGCGCTCCACGAGCTCCCGCGGCGAGCGCGTCCCGGGCCTGCTCCGGAGTCCACGGCAGGGCCAGCAGGGGAATCCGCGCCGCCAGCGCGCGCGCCGCCTCGAACGTGCCCGAGGCGCCCGGGTCCCAGAGGACGACGTCGGCGGCGTCGGCGTGCGACGCGAGCGCCTCCTCCGGCGCGAGGTCGGCGGCGACGCTCAGACCCGAGCGGTCCGCGAGCGCGCGCAGGCCCGCCCGCGCGATCGCGTCCTCGGCGACGAGCAGCAGGCGCGTTGGAGGAGCCACGCATCCACTCTAAGGCCAGCCGCGAGGCCGACGCGGGCCAGGGCTCAGCAGCAGCGCGAGGGCCCCCGATAGCGTCGCCGCAGCGAGTCGAGATAGAACTCCTCGCGGCTGAGGCGAGGCCCCTGCGCCGGGCGAGCCAGGTACGTCTCGTAGGCCGCGTCGCCGCTCCACTCGCGGAGCAGGCGCCAGGCGCCGGCGAGCGCGGCTCGGGCCCGTGCGATCACGACGATCCCTCCGCCCAGCGGGTCCGCACGTAGGGGGTCTCGGTGAGCCGGGCCTCGCGCTTCCCGCTGAGGATGCGGTACCACTCGTTCGCGGCCTCGGCGAGCAGCAGCACGATCAGCAGCGCGAAGAAGCCCGTGACGCCGGCGTCGAGGCGGTTGTTGAAGATCACGTGCCGCGTCTCGGCGAGCTTGGCCTCGGGCACGCGGCCCTCGGCGACGCGCTGCTCGAGGGCGCTCGCCTGCGCGAGGAAGCCGATGCGCGGGTCCTCGTGGAAGAGCTTCTGGTACGCGCCCGTGAGCGTGACGGTGACGAGCCATGCCATCGGTACGAGCGTCACCCACATGTAGCGCTTGCGTCCCATCTTGATCAGGATCGTGGTCGCGACCACGAGCGCCACCGAGGCCAGGATCTGGTTGGCGATCCCGAACAGCGGCCACAGGCTGTTGATCCCGCCGAGCGGGTCTAGGACGCCCTGGTAGAGGAAGTAGCCCCACGCGGCCACGATCACGCCGCTCGTGGCGAGCGTACTCGTCCACGAGCCGGTGCGCGCGACCCACGGCAGGTAGCCGCCCGCGAGCTCCTGCACCATGAAGCGGCCGACGCGCGTGCCCGCGTCGAGGACCGTCAGGATGAAGAGCGCCTCGAACATGATCGCGAAGTGGTACCAGATGCCGAGCAGGCGCTCGCCGCCGATCGAGCCGCTGAAGATGTGGGCCATGCCGACGGCGAGCGAGGGCGCGCCGCCCGTTCGATTGAGCAGCGTCTGCTCGCCGACGCTCGCGGCGAGGCGGTCCATCGTCGCGGGCTCGAGCGGGAAGCCCCAGCCGGAGATCGTGGCCGCGGCCTGCTGCGCCGTGCCGCCCACGACGCCCGCCGGGCTGTTGATCGCGAAGAAGACGCCGGGATCGAGCGCGCAGGCGGCGACCATCGCCATGACGCCGACGAAGGATTCCATCAGCATCGAGCCGTAGCCCACGAGCCGCGCGTCGCTCTCGCGCATGAGCAGCTTCGGAGTGGTGCCGGAGGAGATGAGCGCGTGGAAGCCGGAGATCGCGCCGCAGGCGATCGTGATGAAGCAGAACGGGAACAGCGCCCCCGCGAAGACCGGCCCGCTGCCGTCCACGAAGCGCGTGAGCGCGGGCATCTGGATCGTCGGCCGCACCAGCAGGATGCCCGCGGCGAGCGCGAGCACGACGCCTACCTTGATGAAGGCGGAGAGGTAGTCGCGCGGCGCGAGCAGCAGCCAGACGGGCAGCGCGGACGCCGCAAAGCCGTAGAGGATCACCGCGAGCGCCAGCGCGGGCCCGGTCAGCGTGAACACGGGCGCCCACTCGGGCGAGCGGGCCACCCACTGTCCCGAGACGACGGCGAACATCACGAGCGCGAGCCCGATCGCGGAGGCTTCCAGCACGCGCCCCGGCCGCAGGTAGCGCATGTAGACGCCCATCGCGAGTGCTATCGGGATCGTCATCGCGAGCGTGAAGGCGCCCCACGGCGAGTGCTTGAGCGCGTTCACCACCACGAGCGCCACCACCGCCAGCAGGATCACCATGATCGCCAGCACCGAGACCATGGTGAGCAGGCCCGCGCGCCGGCCGACCTCGTCGCGGGCGATCTGGCCGAGCGAGCGCCCGTCGCGCCGCAGCGAGAAGAACAGGATCACGAAGTCCTGGACGCAGCCGCCGAGCACCGCGCCCGCCACCAGCCACAGCGTTCCCGGCAGGTACCCGAACTGGGCGGCGAGCGTCGGGCCGACGAGCGGCCCGGGTCCGGCGATCGCGGCGAAGTGGTGCCCCAGCACGACCCAGCGGTTGGTCGGCACGAAGTCGCGCCCGTCGTCGAGCCGCTCCGCGGGTGTCGCCCGCGTCGCATCGAGCGACAGCACCTTCGCCGCTATGAAGGCCGAGTAGAAACGATAGGCGACGAGGAAGGTGCCCCCGGCCGCCACCACGAAGAACAGCCCGTTGACCGGCTCGCCCCGCGACAGCGCGATCGCCGCGAGAGCGCCCGCACCCGCGAGCGCGACGAGCAACCAGGCGAGACGCGAGAGGAGACGAATCATAGCAACGGAGGTTACAGCGATTCCGTTGCTGTCAGCTATCCCGGGGGGCCTGGGGGGTGCGGAGCACCCCCCAGATCAAGGAAGGAGGCGGTGTCTCTCCCACCCACGATGGTCGAGATTGGAGAGTCACGGGCGACAGCAGGCCCTTCCCCACGACGAGCGAGGTTGGAGAGTAACGAGATCAGGGGGGGGCATCGCGCCCCCCCTGACCCCCCGCATCATTTCTCGACGACCAGCCGCGTGGCCTCCACGTACCCCTCGGGCCGGCTCCAGCCTTCGACGTAGGCGTGGTCGCCGGCCTTGACCAGGGCCCCGTCGAGCGGCGCGCCGTCGGACCACTTCATCTGCGTTCCCGAGTCCGTCTTGACCTTGCGTCCCGCCACGTACAGCGTCGGGTACGTCTGCTTCGTCGGAGTCGGGTTGGGCAGGAAGCCCTTGCCCTCGACCGAGTCGACGCGGCCGGAGAACGTGACCCAGGTCTTGTTGTTGCCGGGACCCGCGGTGAGCGCTGCGATCTCCTCGGCCACGACCAGGCCGTCGCCACGGAGCACGCCCCACACCTTGACCTTCTCGCCGACCGCGAGGTCGGAGAGCTGGACGCGCGCGTCGCCGCGCCACACCTTGCGGATCTGGCTCGCGTCCACGTTGCGACCCGCCACGACGAGCTGCGCGCCCTGCTTCTGGTCCAGGCTGCCCGAGAAGTAGGTCTCGGCGCTCGGCGTGCACTTGGGGTCGCTCGCGAGGTGGGCGCTGCCGCCCGTGACCTTGATCTCCACCGACGTCACCTGTCCGTCCTGCAGCCCGCTCACGGGAACGTGCACGCTCACGCCGGGCCCGTCGATCTTGACCGTCACCGAGCCGGCGGGCACCTTGGTGAACACGAAGCGCCCGTCCGGATCGAGCTCGCTCGACAACGATGTCCCGTTCACGCTCACGACCCAGCCCCCGCCCGCGGCTTCGGCGCCGACACTGCCGTGCGTGGGTACGCTGCTGATCCCGGGCGCCACGACCGCCCCGTGGAGCACCGAGTTGCCGCTGCTCAGCACGGGGTCGTCCGCACCCGTGACTCCCGACGAGCCCCCGCAGCCCGCCGCCAACACGCCGGCCACGCCGGCCAGCACGAGACACACGACCACATTGACGCGACGCATGACTTAGGCCTCCTATGCCTTTCGGCTCCTGGCGGCTCGGCTGGCCCCCTGGATGGGGCCCCGTGGCTCTGCGCCCCCGGGTTGCCCCGGGTTTGCTCTGAGCAGGAGGTCTCCCGGGCGCCATCGCCCGATTGCCTACACGCTAAGGCCCCGCGGCGCGCGCGGCCGTGAGGTCGCTCACGAGTCGCGCCCCGTGTGCGCGGGGGCACGCGCCCTGTAGACGGAAGCTGGATAGTCGCTTGGTGCAAGGCACGCGCGGCAGGAGGACGTCGCTGCCGCGTGTTACGAAACCACACTCGCGTCCGGCTCGACGTCGGACGGACGAGCACATTTCGGGCCCCGCGCGCAAGGCCTCGACGGATGCAAGAAGCACCGCTAGACTCGCCTTCGGTGCTCAAGGTCCTCGTCATTGGTCCGGACAGCCTGTCCGGCGAGCTCGCCGCCACCGTCCTCGGACGTCCGGACGTCGACCGCGTCCACGTCGCAGCGGCGGCGGAGACGCTCGACGTCGCCGAGCGCTTGAGGCCGCACATGGTGGTCATCGACCTTCCGCCGTCCGAGGCGGGTGTGCTCGCGGGGCAGCTGCGCGAGAACGACGCCACCCGGCCGACCGCGATCGTCGTGCTCTCGCGCTCGGCGCGGCCGGACGCCGAGACGGAGCTGCGCAAGGCGGGCGTCAACGTCGTGGTCCCGGTTCCGATCGACCCGTTCCTCTGGGACCGAAGGCTCGAGGAGCTGCTGAGCGTGCCCGCCCGGCGCGGGCACCGGATCCCGGTGCGCCTGCGCGACTGGTCGCGCTTCGTGAGCGACGCCGACGAGGACGAAGGGACCGTCATCAACATCGGCGCTCGCGGCGTCCTGCTCGAGACCGCCCGCCAGCTCGAGCTCGGGACCAAGGTGGGCCTGAGCTTCAACCTGCCGGACGACCCGGTGCCGGTGGCGCTCGTGGGCCAGGTGGTGCGGATGGCCGGCGAGGAGCGGGGCCTCGTCCGCGTGGGCGTCGAGTTCCTGGTCTACCGCGCCGACGCACGCGAGCGGATCGCGGCCTTCGTCGAGGCGGAGCCGCGGCCCGAGCGGCCCGGCGCGCCGTCGCTGGCGCTCACCGTGCGCTCCTTCGGCGAGGCGCGCGAGTGGGAAGACGAGCTGCGGGCGAGCGAGATCCGCAAGGCCCTGATCCTCGACTCCGCGCTCGACTGCATCCTGACCGCCGACCACGAGGGCCGCATCATCGAGTTCAACTCGGCGGCGCGGCGCCTCTTCGGCTACAGCCGCTCCGAGGTGCTGGGCCGCGAGGTGGCCGACACGATCGTGCCGCCGGGCCTGCGCGACGAGATGCGGCGGCGGCTCCGCGAGTTCGTCATCTCCGGCGACAGCCCCGACCTGGGCAGGCGCCGCGAGGCGACCGCGATGCGATCCGACGGCACGCTCGTGCCCGTCGAGGTGGTCGTGGTGCCCGCGTACGTGAAGGGCCGGGTGATCCTCTCCGCGTACATCCGCGACCTGAGCGAGAGGCGCCGCAGCGAGCGGCTCGCCGTCGCGCGCCAGCGCGCCACGCAGGCGCTCACCGCGTCGCTGTCGCTCGTGGAGGCGGCGCCGACCGTCCTCGACGCGCTCGTGCACGGCCTGCAGTGCAACGAGGCCCGGCTGTGGGTGGTCGACCTCGACTCGCGGGCGCCTTCGCTCGCCGGCACGTCCTCCGGCGCGCCGCACCCCGAGGCCTCGGGCGCCAGGGACGTGCTGGCGCGCCAGTGCCTCGAGGAGGGCATCGCGGTCTGGGAAGGGCCGCCCGCCATGGGCACCGGGGTCGGGCTGGCGGTGCCCGTGCGGGCCGGCGGCAGCGTGCTCGGCGTGCTCGAGGTGCGCTGCGAGAAGGCGCGCGAGCGCGAGATCGACTGGGTGACGGCGCTCGCCGACGTCGCCAGCCTGCTGGCGCTGTTCCTGAAGCGCCAGCGGGCCGAGGCCGACCTGCAGCGCTTCGCGCGCTACGACAGCCTGACCGGGCTGCCCAACCGCTCGTTCTTCCTCGACACGCTCGAGCGCACGCTGTCGCGCGCGGGCCGCCAGCGCACGCGCAGCGCGCTCTTGTTCCTCGACCTCGACGGCTTCAAGGCCGTGAACGACGGCCTCGGGCACGCCGCCGGCGACAGCGTGCTGCAGACGATGGCCGAGCGCCTGCGCGCCGGCACCCGCAGCTCCGACCTGGTGGCCCGCATCGGCGGCGACGAATTCATCGTGCTGGTGTCGAACCTGGCGCGCGCCGACGACGCCGCGCTCGTCGCGCGCGGCCTGCTCGACCGGCTGGCGAAGCCCTGCCGCACCGACAACCACGACGTCACGCTCAGCGCCAGCGCGGGCATCAGCGTCTACCCCGAGGACGGCACCGACGCCGACACGCTGCTGCGCAACGCCGACCTCGCGATGTACCGCTCCAAGCAGGAAGGCAAGAACACCTACCGCTTCTTCACGGCCGAGATGAGCGCGCGCGCGCTCGAGCGCATGCTGCTGCTCGACAGCCTGAGGAACGCGCTGGAGCACGAGGAGTTCGAGATCGTCTACCTGCCGGTGGTCTACAAGGACCACGCGCCCTCGCTCGAGGCGCTCTTGCGCTGGCGCCACCCCAAGCTCGGGCTCGTGGCCCCGTCGTCGTTCATCGCGCACGCCGAGGAAAGCGGCCTGATGCTCCCGATCGGCGCGGGTGTGCTGCGCGGCGCCACGCGCTTCGCGGCCTCGCTCGACGAGCGCGACGTCACGGTGGTCGTCAACCTCACCGCGCGCCAGTTCTCTCAGCCGAACCTCGTCGAGTTGGTGCGCGGCGCGCTCGAGGCCAGCTCGCTCGAGGCGTCGCGGCTCGAGCTGGACCTGACCGAGGCGACCGTGATGGCCGAGGGCGAGGAGGTCACCGAGAAGCTGAGCGAGCTGCGCAGGCTCGGCGTCCAGCTCGCTCTCGACGACTTCGGCACCGGTTACTTCTCGATCCGCAGGCTTTACGACGTCGGCTTCCGCCGCCTCAAGATCGATCGCTCGCTCGTCGGCCAGCTGCCGTCGAGCGTCGAGCAGGCCGCGCAGGTCGAGGCGATCGTGGCGCTCAGCCGCAGCCTGGGGATCGAGGTGGTCGCCGAGGGGGTCGAGACGGAGGCGCAGCGCGCGTTCCTGGAGTCCAAGGGCTGCTCGGGCCTGCAGGGCTACCTGCTGAGCCCGCCGCTCTCCGAGGCGGACGTCCCGGCCTTCCTGGCACGGCATTCTTGAAGGAGGGGGGACCCGCTACGCGGGAGTGAATCCCGCTCCGCTCCGCAGCCCGTTGTCGTCAGGCCGCCTTTACCAGGCGCTCGAGCTCGGGGGCGTCGGCTTCGAGCGAGAGGAGCAGCCGCAGCTGGGCGCGCGCCCGGTCCAGGTTGTGGCCGGGGCGCGAGGTCCGGTAATAGGTGTCGCCGTCCAGGTGGTCGGCGAGGAAGCGGATCGCCTGTTCGTACACGATCCCGAGCGCGCCGGGCACGAGCTGGACGCGCTCGGCCGGCGAGATCGCCTCCCCGATACCGGAAAGGTAGCCTTGCGCGAGCGCCGCGAACACCGGGCTGCGCACGCGGACACGCGCGAGGTCGCGCTCGTCCTCCGCGCTGTCGCTCACGGTCGTGCGCACCAGGTCGCCGAAGTCGTGAGCCACGAGGCCGGGCATGGTGGTGTCGAGGTCGACCACGGCGAGCGCGCGGCCGCTCGTCGCGTCGAACAGCACGTTTGCGACCTTGGCGTCGTTGTGGACGGGCCGCAGCGGCACCGCCCCGGCGCTCGAATCGAGCGCGCCGGCGAGCGCCCGCCGCTCGGCGAGCGCCTGGATCTCCGGGCGGCACGCGGCCGCGCGCCCGGCCGCGTCCCGCGCGACCGCCGCCTCGAGTGCTTCGAGCCGCGCCTTCGTGTCGTGGAAGCCGGGGATCGTCGCGTGCAGCGCGGGAGGGCCGAGATCGGCGAGCTGGCGCGCGTACTCGCCGAAGGCGCGGCCCGTCTCGCGCGCCTCCGCTTCGGTGGCCACGCGCTCGCTGGTGCGCGCGCCCTCGATCCAGCGCAGCAGGCGCCAGGTCTCGCCGCGCGCGTCGACGTGGCCGGTCCGGCCGTCGCGGGCCGGGACCAGCGCGAGCACGCGCCGGGACGGGTCGGCTTCCGCTCCGCGTGCGAGACGCGCCGCGACGTGACGGGTGACGCGCAGCATGTTCTCGAGCACGTACTCGGGCCGCCGGAAGACGTGGCGGTTGATCTGCTGGAGCAGGTAGCGGCGCACGCCGCCCTCCCACTCGAGGCTCACGAGCCAGGAGTGGTTGATCAGCCCGGTCGCGTGCGGCTCGAGAGCCACGAGCCCGCCCTCGGCCGCGAAGCGGGCGAGCGCCGCGCGCGCGTCGTCGGGCGACGGGGCGGTCAAGCCCAGAGATCCGCCGGGTAGTCGCCGCGCGCCGTGAGGGACGCGAGAAGCTCCACGAGCCGTGGCCGGTCGCCGGGATGGGTGAGCCCGGCCCAGGGGCCGCCGCCGCCCAGAACGCGCACCCGCGACCCGCCCTCGTCGACGAGCGCCTGCACGCCGGAGACCAGGTAGTACTCGGCCGTGGGGCTGGCCGCGTTCGACGCCAGGAAGTCGCGGAAGCCCCGCTCGAGCGTCTCGAGCGCGCCGGGTGCGAAGCCCCAGAAGTTCAGCGAGACCGGCGTGTCGTCCGCGAGGGGCTGCCAGGCTCCCGTCTCGTCCAGGAAGCGGGCCTCGGCGCCCTGGCGCTCGACCTTGACGAGCTCGCGGATCGCCGTGAGGTAGCCGCCTTCGTCCACGGCGCACGCGCCGCGGCTCACCGGCCCGTCGGGGCTGAGCGTCGCGGCGAGCGGGAAGCCGACGAGCGCGTGCTCGACGGGCGCGCCGGCCGCCGGAGGCCGCTGCAGGTGGCGAGCCAGGACGCCGTAGCTCGACGAGCCGTAGAAATCGTCGGCGTTGACGACCGCGAACGGCCCGTCGATCTGCCTCGCGGCCGCGAGTGTCGCGTGGCCGGTGCCCCAAGGCTTGGCGCGGCCGGGCGCCGCGACGTACGGCGCGGGAAGGCCGCTCGGCTGCACCGCGTAGGCGACGGGGAAGCGGCGCGCGATGCGCTCGCCGACCGCCTCGCGCATCTCGGCCTCCATGCCCTCGCGCACGACCAGCACGAGCCGCTCGAAGCCCGCGCGGCGGCCGTCGTACGCGATGTAGTCGATGAGCGTCGAGCCGCCCGGCCCGACGCGGTCGATCTGCTTGGGGCCGCCGTAGCGGCTGCCCACGCCGGCCGCGAGCACGACGAGGCTCAGGCTCATTCGCGGCGCATCTTATCCGGAGTTGCTCGAGCCGGAGTCCCGCATCGCGGCTGGCTCGCGCGGGCCGCTCCGTCGGCTGGGTGTCTGCCGAGGAGGGTCGGTCTAGACGGTGAGGGCGGCGATCATCGGCTCGAGCGGCAGTACGTAGGAGCCTTCGCTTTCGCGCACGGCGCCGGTCGGCACCATGACGGTGGCCCAGCTCCCGCAGCGCGGGCAGGCGACGGCCATCGGGAGCGGCACGTCGTGCGCCGAACGGGCGCAGACGACCGCGAACGGCCGCTTGCACCGGGCGGCCTGGCAGAAGTGTCGAACTGCGATCGTCTCGTCCATCCTGCTTGGGAATACAGCAATTGCCGTACCGGGGTTGGAGCCGCGACGGCGCGTCCCCCCGAAATCCATGCACTGCAGTCGGTTCCCGCCCCGCTCGTCGCGCGGGGCCGCCTCGCGAGTGGCCTCCGAAGCGGCCGGCGCCGTCCTGTTTCCGGTCTTTGGACAAGGGAGCGAGATAGGATGGACGGCTCATGCCCGACAAGCCGCGCATTCTCGTGTCCAACGACGACGGCCACCAGTCCGAGGGCCTGCGCTCTCTCGCGACGGCGATGGAGGAGCTGGGCGAGGTGTGGGTGGTGGCGCCCGAGGCCGAGCAGAGCGCCTCCTCGCACGCGATCTCGATCCACCGGCCACTGCGGCTGCGCGAGGTGCGCCAGCGCTTCTACGCCGTCGACGGCACCCCGACCGACTGCTCCTGGCTGGGCATCCACCACGTGATGCGGGACCGCCGGCCCGCGCTGATGGTCTCCGGCATCAACCACGGGCCGAACCTGGCCGACGACGTCACCTACTCGGGCACGATCGCCGCGGCGATGGAGGCCTCGATCATCGGCGTCCCGGCGATCGCGTTCAGCCTGGCGGGCTGGGGCGTCTTCGACTTCGCGCCCGCGGCCCGCTTTGCGCGCGCGCTCGCGGCGGCGGCGCTCGCGAACGCCTTGCCGCCGAACCTGCTGCTGAACGTCAACGTGCCGCCGGGCGTCGAGCCCGACGGCTACGTGGTCACCCGCCTCGGCAAGCACTCCTACGGCTCCGAGGTCGTCGAGAAGAAGGACCCGCGCGGCCGCTCCTACTTCTGGATCGGCGGCAACGAGTACCAGCACGAGGACATCCCGGGCAGCGACTGCAACGCCGTGCTGCGCGAGAAGCGCGTCTCGGTGACGCCGCTGATGCTCGACCTCACCGACGAGAAGAGCCGGACCCACGTCGCTGCTTGGAGCCTCGACGGCTTCCGGCAGTTCCGGGCCTGATCCCTTCCGTCAGGCGACGGCTGGCTCGAGCATCGTGATCGTTCCGGCGCCGGCGTCCAGCTCCACGAGCGTGCCGACCGGGAGCGTGAACTGCCTGGCCTGGTGGCCGATCATGGCTCCCTCGTAAGCGGGGATGCCGAGCGGGCGGACGTGCTCGTCGAGCACCTCCTCGAGCGTGAGCGAGCCGTAGCCCTCGCCGGGCTCGCACTCGCTGCACGAGCCGAAGACGAGGCCGCGCAGGCGGCGCAGCACGCCGGCGAGCGCGAGCTGCGTCAGCATCCGGTCCACGCGGTAGATCTGCTCGTTGACGTCCTCGAGGAACAGGATCGCGCCGTCGAAGGCGGGCAGGTAGGGCGAGCCGACGAGCGCCGTCAGCACGGTGAGGTTGCCGCCGAGCAGCCGGCCGCGCGCGCGGCCGGGCGTGATCGTGCGCGTGCGGTTCTCGCCCTGCACCAGCCGCTCCTCGTCGCCGCCGCGGTTCGACATCGTGAGCTTCTCACCCTCGAACACCACCCTGCGGAAGTGCTCGACCGAGAACGGCGGCCAGTCGCTGAGCAGCGTCGGCGCGTGGAACGTCACCAGGCCGCTGCGGGCCAGCAGGCCGCAGTGCAGGGCGGTGATGTCGCTGTAGCCCGTGACGACCTTGGGATTGCGCCGGACCTTATCCCAGTCGAGAAGCGGAAGCACGCGCGCGCAGCCCCAGCCGCCGCGAATCGCGAAGATCCCGCTCACCGACGCGTCGGCGAAGAACGCGTTCACGTCCGCCGCGCGCGATTCGTCGCGGCCCGCCAGGTAGCCGTGCCGCTCGCGCACATGGGCCCCGAGCCGGGGCTCGAGCGAGAAGGCGCGCACCACGTCCTGGGCGATCTCGACGTCGACGGAAAGAAAGTTGGCGGATGCGGGCGCCACCAGCCCCACGCGGTCGCCCGGCCGCAGGCGCCGCGGGCGCGTTGGGGCGGCGACGGACGCGGCATCCGCGCCCGCCGTCGGAGCGCCAGGCGTCCCCGCGGCGAGCGTCACGGCGCCCGTCATGCCCAGGAAGTCGCGGCGCTGCATGCGTGGTTCCGGCCTAGCGGCCGCCGGCGAACGACGGCAGCGCCAGGCTTCGCATCGTGTGAAGCCCGGGTGTCGCGCGCAGCAGGTTGGGAATGCTGTTGACCGTGATCGAGGCCGTCGCCACGTCGCCGTGGTAGCCGCCGTCGGCGCGGACGTCGAGCCGCGGCGAACCCTCGACCACGACGCGATCGTACGTTTCGGGAGCGCCCAGGTACGCCTCCATGTGGAGCGCGATCCGTGGCTCGCCGTCCACGTAGCCGATCCCGTCCTGCACCAGGCCGCACACGCGCCCGGCGGGGACCTTCAGGAAACGGCTCTCGACGGGCTCCCTCGCGATCTTCGGCTGGATCTCGTCGGTGATGCGGTCGAGCCCGAAGCCGAGCGCGTCCGCGATCATCGCCACCGACTCGGTGAGCCCCACGTGGCGCACGCTCAGGTCCTTGACCTTCTCCGCGAACTGCTCCGGCGTCAGGCCCGCCCCGATCTTCTGCTGGAACGGCAAGCGCCGGATGCGCGCGTCCTGGATGCGCTCGATGCGCACCGCGTCGACGCGCTCGCAGATCGCGGTGAGCGCGATCGGCAGCGCGTCCATCGCGAAGCCCGGGTTGACCCCCGTGCCGACCACGGCGACCTTGGCCTTCTTCGCGGCGGCGTCGATCTTCCTCGCGAGCCGACGGTTGGAGAACCACGGGTAGGAGAGCTCCTCCGTGGTGGACACGATCGGGACCCGCAGCTTCAGCACGGCCTCGAGCTGGGGCCAGACCGCCTGCAGGCTGGAGCTGGTGCAGAGTACGGCGGCCTGCGGCTTCGCCTTGCGGATCGCGGCCGCGACGTCGGCCGACACCTTCACGCCCGTGGGGCGCTCGGTGCCCAGCACCTCGCCCAGGTCCCTGCCCGCCTTGGCGGGGTCGATGTCGACCGCCGCGACGACCTTGAAGCTGCGGCGGGCGAGCAGCTGGCGCGCGACGCTCGCTCCGATCGGGCCCAGGCCCATGATCAACACCCTGGTCGGCATCAGTTCGGCTCCTTGGTCGGTGTGAGACGCGGGGCCGCCCTCGCGGGCGGGCGCCGGGGCGGAATGATAACCGCGTCTACTGCAGGTGGGCGGTGTCGGCAGCCAGGCGCCCGCGCCGCCGCTCGTCGAGGCGTCGGCAGCCCTCGAGCAAGAGCGCGTTGAAGTCCTCGCTGATCGGCGCGCCTTCGGCGACCGCGCCTCGGTCGAACTCGAAGAGCCCCTGCGGCCAGGAGATGAAATCGAAGACTGCGTCGGTGCCGCGGCGGTCGGGGCCGGTCGCCGAGACGATCTGCCCGTGACGGAACGCGATCCGCAGCGACTGGCTGCCGCGCCGGCCCACCAGGACTCCGGTGAGCTGGCTCAGGTGGCAGATCTGCAGCACCGCCGGCGCTCCCATCAGCTCCACGGCTCCGCGCAGGGCGGCGCCGGGCTCCTCGCCGGAGACGACCGCCGTGAAGCGCCGCAGCACGAGCTCGAGCCGTACCAGGAGCTCGCGCGACGGCGCGGGCTTCACCAGGAAGTCGTCCGCCCCGGCCGAGAGCGCGCCGTGGCGGCTGTTGCAGTCGTCCTGCTTGGAGAGGAACACGACCGGCGTGCGGCGCAGCAGGCTGTGCGAGCGCACGCGGCGGCAGAACTCGACGCCGCCCTCGTCGCTGAGCTGCAGCTCGGTGATGACCAGCCAGGGGCGGCGTGCGACCGCGATGCGCAGCGCATCCTGCCCGCTCGCGGCCTCGTAGACCGTGAAGCCGTGCCGCAACAGGCACGACGCGAGCGCCCGACGCGCTTCGGGATCGGGGTCGACCAGGAGCGCCGATCGCAGCGGAGCCGGCGTGCTCTCGAACGCGCGCACGGTCCCGCCGCGGCGCTGTTCCGTTGCCGGCGTGACTGGCAGCGACTCGCGCGCCCGAGCGTCGGCAAACACCTCGCCGAGCCCGTCGACGAGCCCGCTCGCGCTCGCGTCGTGCGGGAGCATCCCCACGAGAGCGAAGCGGCACGCCGGCGGCGGCTCGTCGGAGCGGGTCGCGTGCCGCAGCGTGACGATCGGCAGGTGCGCCTGCGGGTCGAGGTGCAGCGGCCGCAGGATGGCGTAGCCGTCGCCGAGTATCGGCGGCAGGCTGTCGTAGCCCGCGTCCCCGCGGCGCCGCTCGGCGGGCGGCACCCCCACGAGCGCCCCGAGCCCCAGCTCCACCAGCACCAGGTCGATCGCCGAGACCGCAGCGACGCGCACGGCCGCCGTCGGGTCCTCCGTCACGAATACCCAGTAGTCCTCACGCTGCAGGATGCGCTCGGTGGAGAAGCGGTGCATCGTGTCGCGCTCGAGAACCACGATCCTGCGCTCCGGCAGCAGGCCTGAGTCTCGCGACGGCTCGGGTGCTCTGACTTCGGACAACTGATCACTCCCTGACGCAAGACGACTCGGCCACGCGCCGAGCGGGAGGGAGGAGGCGTCGGCGCGATGCCTCTTTGAGCCGCTGCGCAACGTCCCGCTTCTCCAAGCTGGGGGCTGGAATGATGCGAGCGCGAGCACGAGGCTGTCAAGCCATTTTCGCACAGTGGCTTACAGTGACGGCGCACGTGTCGAAATCCGTATCCAGGCGAGTCGTCGAGCGACGGCTAAAGCCTGAACACTTTTCTGCAAACTGTGAGTCTTCGGGATACAGGCAATCGACTGGCCACGCCGAGCGCAGACGTGTGCTCGAGGGTTTACCCCTGCCGTACTGCAACCGCCAATTCGTTACAGGGTCAGGAGATTCATCCTCGTGAGATGCGGCTCCTTTCCCCCTTCTACCAATCGAGCTTCAGCGCGAACTGCATCGAGCGGTTGTCGGCGATCGTGGACGTGATGCGGCCGACGGTCGGCGAGCCGATGTTCGCGTTCGGGAAGCCGAACTGGGGCGTGTTGAACAGGTTGAAGGCGTCGGCCCTGAACTGCAGCCGGAACATCTTGATCGGGAAGGTGCGCGAGAGCGACACGTCGATCGTCTGCGTGCCGGGCGCATAGAGGACGCCGCGGCCCGAGGTGCCGTAAGTGTTGGGCGTCGGGGCCACGAACGCCGTCGGGTCGAACCACTGGTCGACCGTGGGGCTGTCGAGGCGTCCGTCGCCGATGCGGTCCGGCCACGACGGCGCGCCGTTGTTGACGCCGGTGTTGAGGAACACGGTGAACGGCCGGCCCGTCGAGAGCGTGACGATCCCGGCGAACTGCCAGTTCTCGAGGATCGGCTTGAGGATGCCGCCGTTCGCGAGAGCGCGGCCCTCGCCGAACGGCAGCGACCACACCCAGCTCGCGACGAAGCGGTGCTTCGTGTCGAAGCCCGAGGGCCCGCGGCTCTCGTCGAAGAGCGTGACGCTCTGCGGCCCGCCCACGGCGCCGCCGCCCGAGGCGGGCGCGCCGGCGTGGTCGAGCGACTTGCCGAACGTGTAGCTCAGCAGGTACTGGAGCCCCCGCGAGAAGCGCTGGTTCACCTTCACCTGCAGGCTGTTGTAGCTCGACTTGTTGGTCGGGACGAAGTAGTTGATCGTGCTGACGTTCGACAGCTCCTGGATCAGCCGGCGCGACGCCTGCGTGCCCGGCCCCGGCTGGACCTCGTTGATGTTCGCGACCCAGATCAGGTTCCTGCCCTTGCTGCCCACGTAGGCGACCTCGGCCATCATCGTGTTCGTGATCTGCCGCTCGTAGCTCACCTGCCAGGTGTCCATGTTCGGCGTCTCGTTCGAGAAGGCGTGGCCGAAGACCAGCGGGTTGGCCGCGTTCAGCTCGGCCGTCGTCATCGGCTTGACGGGCACGATCGCCGGGAACGGCTGCGACAGGCGCGGGACGCGCGAGGGCGAGAAGTCGAGCGGGTTGGTCTCGACGCTGTAGTTCTGCGAGATCGAGTCCGGGACGTTCTGGTCGAGCAGGTTGCCGGCGGCGTGGGGTATCGGGAAGTAGCTGCGGCCGTAGCCGGCTCGAAGAACGTTCTTCGCGTCACCGGTCACGTCCCAGGCCACCCCGATGCGCGGCGCGAGGTTGCCCATGCGCGTTTCCTTGTTCGCCCTCTCGGTGGCGTTCTCGCCCGCGTAGACGAGCCGCTTGCCCTCGACGTCGTAGTTGGGGAGCCGGTTCTCCGCCTCGGTGTCGGGAACGTACACCTCCCAGCGCAGCCCGGCGTTGACCGTGATCCGGTCGCTCAGCTTCCAGTCGTCCTGGACGAACAGCGAGTGCTCCGAGTTCGTGAAGTCGTAGAAATCGAGCAGGAAGCCGCGCGAGCCGCCGGTGGTGTAGCCGAGCAGCAGCGTGGCGAAGCCCGAGCCCTGGCTGTTGGTCGCCGGGTTGTTGGTCAGGTTGCGGAAAATGTTGATTTGGCTGCGCGTGTTGGTGTGCGTGAACGGCGTGGGCTTACGCAGGATGAAGCGGTAGCCCGTCTTGAGCGAGTGGCGGCCCGTGACCCACGAGAGCGTGTCCTCGATCTGGTAGTGGATCTGCTTCGGGTTGACCGGGAGGAAGGCCGGGCCGCCCGAGATGCCCGTGACGTCCTG
>DATBSL010000074.1:0-9674 GCA_036559805.1 Vicinamibacteria bacterium | reverse complement strand
CGCGTCGGGGTTGCCGGGGGCGAGCTTGAGTACGCCCTCGGCCTCGGTGATCGCGATCTTGTAGTTCTTGTCGTCCAGCTCGGCGTGCGCGAGCCGGAGCTGCTTCCGCACCAGCTCTTGCGTCAGCGCGTCGGTCGCCGCGGCCGTGGATGCGGCGGGCCCAGGCGGTGCGGGCGGTGCGGCCCGACGGAGCCAGAGGCCCGTGACGGCAGCCAGGAGCAGGGCGGCGGCCAGGCCGCCGCCGAGCAGCAGCGGATGCAGCCGCATGCGGGCGGCCAGCCCTAGCGCTCCAGTGGAGGAGGTGCTCGCCGCGGATCGCACGGGAGGCGGTATCGTGACGGGAGCTCCCGTCACGGGGGCCGCGCTTGCGGGCAGTGGCGGCGGCGACAGGCGCTGCGACGCCGAGGGCGGCAGCGGCAGCGGCGGCGGGACGGGCCGGGCCGGGGCCAGCCCGTCGCGGGCGATCGCCAGCGCCGCCCGCATGTCTCCCGCCGTCGCGAAGCGCCGCGCCAGGTCCTTCTCGAGCGCGCGGTTCACGACCGCGACGACGCCGCCCGGCAGGTCGGGCACCCAGCGCCGCGCCGGCGGCGGCTGGCGGTGCACCACCTGGAACAGCACGCTCGGTGTCGTGTCGGCTTCGAACGGCTTGTGGCCGGTCAGCAGCTCGTAGAGCACCGCGCCGGTCGAAAACAGGTCGGTGCGTCCGTCGACCTTGTCGCCGAGCGCCTGCTCGGGCGACATGTAGTTCGGCGTGCCGAGCACGATCCCTTCCTGGGTCATCTCGGAAGTGCTGATCTTCGCCAGGCCGAAATCCATGATCTTGACCTGGCGGCTCTTGCCCAGGTGGATGTTGGCCGGCTTGATGTCGCGGTGCACGACGCCTTTCGCGTGCGCGTAGTCGAGCGCCGCGAGCACGCCGTCCATGACACTCAGCTTGTCGTCGATCGTCTTGAGCAGCTCGCTGTCGATCGCCTCGCGCAGGTCGATCCCCTCGAGCAGCTCCATGGCTATGAACAGCAGCCCCTGCTCGCGCCCGAAGTCGTGGACCGTGACGATGTTCGGGTGGTTGAGCAGCGCGGCGGCCTGGGCCTCGCGGTGGAAGCGCTGCAGCGTCTCGTCGTCGGGGCCGAGCCGCGCCGGCAGGGTCTTGAGCGCTACGAACCGGTTGAGGACGGGGTCGTGCGCCTTGTACACCTCACCCATCGTGCCGCGGCCGAGCTCGCCGACGATCTTGTACTTGCCAATCCGCTCGCGATCCATCCGGTCATGTGCGGGGCTCAAATCACGCCGCCAAGAGGCGATGGTAACACGCCGCTCTCGACGTCTCCGCGCCGCTCTCGGCGGACGTACAATGTGCGCCGTCATGACGGCACCAGCCGCACGCCGGATCCTGCTCGGGCTCCTGGCCGTCGTCTCCGGGCCGGCCATTGCCGCGCCCGAGCCCACGCTCACGCTGCGCTTCGGAGTCATCGCCGAGGAGCCCAACGAGCCCGACCGCATGTTCAACGTCTACTCGCCGCTGCTCGTCGAGCTCAGGAAGCGGCTGGCGCCTTTGGGGATCGGAATCGGGGAGCTCGTGATCGCGCGCGACCTCGACGACCTGTCGCAGCGGATCTCGCGCCGGGGCGTCGACTTCGTCCTGGAGAGCGTCTTTCCGATGCTCGCGCTGCGCGAGCGCAGCCGCAACCTGGAGCCGTCGCTCCTGGTGGTGCGCCGCGGCGAGCGCGAGTACCGCAGCGTCTTCTTCACACGCCAGGAGAGCCCGATCCAGAGCCTCAACGACCTGAAGGGGCGCACGCTCGTGCTGCAGGCGATCCGCTCGACCTCGGCGTTCGCGCTGCCGCGCGCCGAGCTCACGCTCGCCGGGCTGCGGCTCGTTCCGGCCGACGACCCCGCCGCCGCCGACCCCGCGGCCGTGCGCTACGTGCTCGCGCTCGCCGAGGTCAACCAGGCGGTCTGGGTGCTCCACGCCAAGGGCGACGCCGGCGCCTTCAACGAAGGCGACTGGCAGGCGCTGCCCGAGAAGATCCGCGCGCAGCTGCGCGTGTTCAAGCGCACGCGGCCGATCCAGCGCGGGCTGATCGCGTTCCGCGGCGACCTGGCCCCGAGCGCGCGCCGCGCGGTCGAGGACGCACTCCTGGGCCTGCACCAGGACGAGGCCGGCGTGGCGGTGCTGACGCACGCGGCCGGCGTCACGCGCTTCGAGCGCCTCGCGGCACCGGAGCTGCGCGCGGTGCTCGACTGGGCGCCGGTGCTGCTGCCCGCGCGCGCGCGCTGATGCGCTGGACCAGCATCGGGACGCGCTACGCCGCCTACGTCGCGGCGCTCGCGCTCGCGCTGGTGGCGGTGGCGCTGGCGGCCGCGGGAGCGATCGCGCTGCGGCAGATGCGCGTGGTGCAGGCCGAGCTGCGCGAGGCCGTGGGCGCGGCGCGCGCCGCCGACGACGAGCGCGCGCTGCAGGGAGCCGCACGCTACCTGGGCCTGCACCTGTTCAATCCGCTCTACCAGCTCGACGTCGAGCGGCTGAACGAGACGATCCAGCAGACGGGCGCGTGGCTGCCGGTGGTGTCTTTCCTCGTCGTCGACCGCGACGGCCGCGTGCTCACCGACGGCTCGC
This sequence comes from Vicinamibacteria bacterium, assembly GCA_036559805.1. Lineage (GTDB taxonomy): Bacteria > Acidobacteriota > Vicinamibacteria > Fen-336 > Fen-336 > DATBSL01. Next base: position 7,057 of record DATBSL010000074.1, on the reverse strand, counting down.
CCGAGAACCCTCGCTACGGCGAGACGCTCGGCGGCCCGCTGCCGCGCGACGCGGGCGACGAGGGCGACGAGGTGCTGCTCGTGCGCCGCGGCGACGAGACCGAGCTGCGCACGCGCGTCGCCGCGGGCGGTGTCACGGCCGGCTGGGCCATCGTCACGCTCGAGGAGCCGTCGTGGCAGATGTCGCTGCGGCGGCTGGAGGAGCGCCGTACGGCCGAGCTGTGGAGCGGGCACCGCGCCTCGCTGCTGACGCTCGGCGGGCTGGTGCTGGTGGCGACGCTGGGGCTGGGGCTGCTCACGAGCCTGCTGCTGTCGCGGACGCTCGCGCGCCCGCTCACGGAGATGAGCCAGGCGGCGGGCCAGATCGCCTCGGGCCGGCTGGACCACCGGCTGACGCTCGACTCGCCGGACGAGCTCGGCGACCTCGCGCGCTCGCTCAACCGGATGGCGGGCGATTTGCGCGCGCACGAGGAGGCGCTGCGCGCCGAGCGCAGCGACCTCGCCACCAAGAACGCCGAGCTCGAGCGCTTCAACTACACGGTGTCGCACGATCTCAAGACGCCGCTCGTGACGATCCGCGGCTTCGCGGGCCTCGCCGGGACCGACCTCGCGGCCGGCCGCTACGACGCGGTGCGCAAGGACCTCGGCCGCATCGTCGCGGCCGCGGACAAGATGCACGGGCTGCTCGACGACCTGCTCGAGCTGTCGCGGATCGGGCGCGTCGTGCATCCGCCGGAGCGCGTGCCGCTCGCCGAGCTGGTGAAGGACGCGCTCGAGCTGCTGAAGGGCCAGCTCGAGGCCAAGGGCGTGCTGCTGCAGGTCGCCCGGGACCTGCCCGTGGTCCACGCGGACAGGCGGCGGCTGCTCGAGGTGCTCCAGAACCTGGTCGAGAACGCGGTCAAGTTCACGGGCCAGCAGAAGCACCCCCACGTGGAGATCGGCTGGCGGGTGATGGACAACGAGCCCGAGTTCTACGTCCGCGACAACGGCCTCGGCATCGAGCCGCGCTTCCTCGAGCGCGTGTTCGGCCTCTTCGAGAAGCTCGACCCGGGCGGCGAGGGCACCGGCGTCGGGCTCGCGCTCGTGCGGCGGATCATCGAGGCCCACGGCGGACGGGTGTGGGCCGAGTCGGAAGGCCTCGGCCGCGGCACCACCTTCTTCTTCACGCTGCCCGCGCCGGCCGTGGCCGCGTCGGCGGCCAGCTAGGCTAGAGGTTGACGACGTCGGGCTCAACTCGGGGCGCCCCGAGTTGCATGGAACTCCTGAGCCCTATCAGTGACCGTGGCTCGCCGGCGTCCTCGTGTAGCATGCGACCCCAGCGCGACGCATGAGAGAAGAGTCCGCGGCCCCACCCGTTCCGCGGACGCTCGGCGAGTACCTGCGCTCGTTCGGGCCCGGCATCGTCGTGGTCCTGACGTGGCTCGGCGCCGGCGACGTCGTGGACATGGGTGTCGCCGGCAGCAGCTACGGCTACTCGCTGATGTGGGTGCTGGTGGCCGCGGTCTTCATGCGCTTCGTGTTCGTCTCCGCGATCGCGCGCTACCAGCTCTGCAATCCCCACGGCGAGGGGGTCACCGACGGGCTGTGCCGCCTGCACCCCGCGTACGCACCGCTGCTTTTAGCCGCCGCGGTCGTGATGAGCCACGTGTACCAGTCCTACATGACGGTCGGCGCCGGCGAGGTGTGCCGCAACCTCCTCGGCCGGGGCGAGACCTGGCAGTGGGCGATCGCCGTCAATGCCAGCGCGCTCTTGCTCGTCGCGCGCCCGTCGTACCCGCGGCTCGAGCTCGTGTTCAAGCTCCTGCTGGCGCTCCTGGCGCTGTCGTTCCTCGGGTCGGCGCTGTGGGTGGGCTTCGATCCCGCGGATCTCGCGCGCGGCCTCGTCGGCTTCGAGATGCCCGGCCGCCACGGCCGCTTCGACCCGCTGCTGGTCGCGCTGGCGATGATCGGCGCCGTCGGCGGCTCGCTGATGAACCTGGCCTACCCCTACTTCATGGAGGCGAAGGGCTGGCGCGGGCCGCAGTACCGGCGCCTCGCGTTCTACGACCTGCTGCTCGCGGTCGTCGTGATGATCGTGCTGAACCTGTCGGTGTGGACGCTTGGGGCGGAGCTCTTATACCCCGACGGCCACGTCGAGACGCTCGACGACTTGCCGCGGCTCGTGAGCTCGGTGCTCGGCGAGGGCGGGCGCGTGCTCTTCTACCTGGGGATCTTCGCCGCCATCTACACCTCGATCCTCGGCCACGCCGCTGGCCTCGCGGCGCTCGGCAGCCACGCCTGGCTCCGCCATCGCCACGGTCGCGGGCCGCTCGTCTCCGACCCCCGCCAGGACGCGGTTCATCGCGGCCTCGTCGTCTGGGGCCTCGTCTCCGCGCTCGTCTGGACGCTGCCCGGGATGCCCGACTTCGTCACGCTCACGCTCGTCGCCAACTGCGCCCAGGTCGTGCTGATGCCGCTGCTCGCCATCGGCGTCTTCTGGATCACGGCGAGCGCGCGCTTCATCGGAGCCGAGTACCGCAACCGGCCGCTCGAGAACGTCGTGATGGCGCTGCTCGTGGGACTGGCGCTCTACGGCGCCGTGGGCTCGCTGCGAACGCTGCTGGGCCTGTTCGTACGCTGACGCCTCAGGCGCCGCGGATGGCTTCGACGGGATGCAGCCGCGAGGCGCGCAGCGCCGGATAGACGCCCGCCCCGAGCCCGATCACGATCGCGAAGCCCGCGGCGAGCACGAGCCCCACGGGCGAGACCGGCAGACCGCTCTCGAACGCCTGCCCAGCGAGGAGCGTGATGCCGTAGCCGAGCAAAGCACCGAGCGCGCCGCCCACGAGCGAGAGCGACACGGACTCGATCAGGAACTGCCCGAAGATCTCGGGGTCGGTCGCGCCCATCGCCTTGCGCAGCCCGATCTCGTAGGTGCGCTCGCTGACCCCGATCTGCATCACCGAGAAGATGCCAATGCCGCCGACCAGCAGCGAGATGCCGGCGATCGACGCCAGCACCACGCGCCAGTTGCCGATCAGCACGTCGATCTCCTTGCGCACGCGCAGGATCTCCTCGCCGATGTTCTGGACCTTGAAGTCGGTGATGCCGCGGTGGCTGCGGCGCATCAGCGCCTCGGCTTCCTTCTGCGCGTTCTCGAGGTCGTCCGGGTCGGCCTGGAACGCCCAGGCGTGAACCGCGTCCGTGCCGGCGAAGTACTTCTGCGCGGTCGTGAGCGGCACGTAGAGCTTGGCGTTGTCGCGCTCCATGTCGTCGTCGTTCACCTGCTCGGTGCCGAGGTGCTTGAGAACGCCCACCACGCGGAACCGCACGCCGCGCACGAGCACCTCGCGTCCGAGCGCGTCCTCGTTGCCGAAGGCGTCCTGCTTCAGCTTGTGTCCAATGAGCGCGACCGTCGCGCGCGTCTCGAGGTCGCGGTCCACCAGGTAGCGGCCGAGCTCGGGCACGCGGTTGCGGATCCGGCCCCAGGCCGGCGTCACGCCGTCGACCGCGATCTTCATGGTGCGGCCGTTGATGCGCGCCGTCTCGTCGCCCAGGCTCAGCATCGGCGCCGCCTCCTGGATCACATCGCGGCCCCGCTCGATCACGTGCGCGTCGGCGCTCCTGAGCCCGCGCGAGTAACCTTCCTTCTTCTTCTCGATCCGGTCCTCGGTCTTCTGCGGCACCACGAAGATGACTCCGTCGAAGCCGAGGTCGGTGAGCCCCTGCTGGACCGCCAGCGCCAGGCCGCCGATCACGGACACCATCACGACGAGCGCCGTCGTCCCGAGCACGATCCCGACGAGCGTGAGCGCCGAGCGCAGCTTGTGCGCCAGGATCTCGGCGAGCGACGTGCGCACGGCCTCGCTGACGTGCACGGCTACTCGTACCTGAGGGCTTCGATCGGGTTGAGGCGCGCGGCGCGGATCGCGGGGTAGAAGCCGAAGAAGATCCCGACGCCGACGGCGAAGCAGAGCCCCAGCAGCATGATCTGCGGCGTCAGCACGACCGGCTGCTGGATCATCCGGCTCATCGCGGCGGTGAAGCCGACGCCGAGCCCGAGGCCGAGCAGCCCGCCGAAGATCGTCACCACGACGCTCTCGACCAGGAACTGCGCCAGGATGTTGAGCCCGGTCGCGCCGAGCGCCTTGCGCGTGCCGACCTCCCGCACCCTCTCGTTGAAGGACGCGAGCAGGATGTTCATGATCACGATCCCGCCCACGAGCAGCGAGATCGCGCCGCAGGTGAGGAAGGTCACGTCGTAGATGCGGCCCTGCTGCTCCTGCTGGCGCATGAAGGCCTGGCGGTTGAAGACCTGGAAGTCCTCGACCCCGCCGTGCGCGCGGCGCAGGATCGTCCTGACCTGCTCCTGGGCCTCGTCCATCTCCTTCACGTCGCGCACCTGGACGTTGATGTAGGAGACCTTCTGGTTCTCGCGGTCGCCCGCCATGCGCGTGATCATCGAGGTGACGGGGACGAACACGAAGCGGTTCATCCACTCGAGGTTGTTGCGGTTCGCCTTGTTCCAGTAGAACTCCTTGCGCTCCATGACGCCGACGACCGTGTAGCGGTCGCCGCCGATGCTCACGAGCTGCCCGAGCGCGGGCCGCCCGCCGAACAGCTCCTCGCGCCGCGTCGAGCCGAGCACGACCACCTTGCTGCTGCGCGCCAGGTCCTCCTGCGTGATGAAGCGGCCCTCGGCCGGGTGGAAGTCGTACATCGGCTCGTAGCTCGGGGTGGCGCCCGAGACGTCGAGCTGCTTCTCGAAGCCCGGCACGCGCACGAGCTCGGGACGGGTCATGGTCGGCTCGACGAGCTCGACGAGCGTCGCCTGGCCCTGGAGCGCCATCGCGTCGTCGAAGCTGAGGCCCTTCGACTTTCTCTCGTTCGCGTTCTGCTTCATCTCGCGCGCGTCCAGCTCGCGGATGAACATCTTGCGCACGCCGCCGGTCTTGTCCCAGAACTCCTGGCCCTTGCGCCGCCCGCCGTCGATCAGGCCGAACGTCGCGACCACCGAGGCCACTCCCAGAACGATCCCGACCATTTGCAGCAGGCTGCGGCTGCGGTGCGTGGTCATGTCCACCACCCCGTCCTTGACGGAGTCCCACAGCGACACGAGATAGCGGCGAAATAGCGCAGACCGAGCCATAGCGCTAGCCGTGAGCTACGGACGACGGGTAGCGGCGGAGCCGGAGGGCTCGCGTGGCGGGTCGTCGTCGTGTCATCGACCCGCCATGGGATCCCGGTCCGCCGCGGAGAGAGTGGCCTCTGCTCATCGCAGCGTGTCTTGCTCGATGCGGCCGTCTACGATCGAGACGACGCGCTCGCAGCGCTCGGCGATGCGCGGGTCGTGGGTGACGATCAGGATCGTCTCGCCCTTCGCGTGCATCTGGTCGAAGATCTCGAGGATCTCGAGGCCGGTCTTCGTGTCGAGGTTGCCGGTGGGCTCGTCGGCCAGGATCAGCGAGGGCCGGTTGACGATCGCGCGGGCGATCGCGGCGCGCTGGCGCTGGCCGCCCGAGAGCTCCGCCGGGCGGTGCTTCGCCCGCTCCAGGAGGGCCACGCGCGCGAGCGCCTCGCGCGCCCGCTCCTTGCGCTCGCCGCCCGTGAGGCCGGCGTAGAGCAGCGGCAGCTCGACGTTCCTCTGCAGCGTTGCCTTCGGCAGCAGGTTGAAGGTCTGGAACACGAAGCCGATCTTCTGGTTGCGGATCGCGGCGAGCTGGAAGCCGGAGAGTGCTGCGACGTCGTGGCCTTCGAGGCGGTAGCGCCCTTCGGTCGGTGCGTCGAGGCAGCCAAGGATGTGCATCAGGGTCGACTTGCCCGAGCCCGACGGCCCGATCACCGCAACCATCTGCCCGGCCTCGATCGCGAGGTCGATGCCGCCGAGCGCCTGCACCGCGAGCTCGCCGGCGTCGTAGGTCTTGGTCACGCCCTCCATGCGGATGAGCGGCGACACCGCGACTGCCGCGTGGACCGCGGCGGCGGCCGCCGGCACGGCCAGCGCGGCCTCACTCATTGCTCTTCTTCTCCTTCGGGCGGGTCGGGTCCTCGACCGCGATCTCGATGCCGGCGCTGAGGCCCTTCACGACCTCGACCTTGTCGACGCTCGCGAGCCCGGTCTCGATCTCCCGGAGCTCGAACGTCTCCTTCCAGGCGTCCTTGGGGTCGAGCTTCTCCGCGGGCCCGTCCTTCTTGCCCGCGGCGAAGACGCTCGAGAGCAGCCCGCCCCGCGCGGCGTGCTTGGGAGACTCGGGCTTCTTGACGTAGACGACCTCGGTCTCGTCCTTCTTGAAGATCGCCTCGACCGGGACCGCGAGCACGCCGACGCGCTTCTCGCCCACCACGTCGATGTTGGCGGTCATGCCGGTGCGGAGCTCGTTGCCCTGGCGGTCGATCGCGATCTCGACGTCGAAGACCTTGACCTTCTCCTCGAGCCGCGCGGCGGGGGCGATGCGCTGGATCGCGCCGGCGAAGCGGACCTTCGGGTACGCGTCGAGCGTGACCTTGACCGGCTGCTGCAGGCGCACCTTGCCGATGTCGACCTCGTTGACGCCGGCCTTGATGATCATGGTCTCGACGTCGGCGACGGTCATCAGCACCGTGCCGGCGTTGAAGGAGGAGACGCCCGACATCACGGTGTCGCCGAGCTCGACCGGCCGGCGGATCACGACTCCGTCCATGGGTGACGTGACGTTCAGGCGCTGCGTGATGCCCGTCTCGGCCATCGCGATCGGCACGCCGCTCTCCCGGACGATGCGGTACTTGTCCATCGCGGCGTCGTGCGTCGCCTTCGCCTGGCGGTAGCGCGTCTCGCTCTCGAGGCCGGCTTGGGCGGAGAGCAGCCCCTGCCCGAGCAGACCCTGGTTGCGCTCGTGCGTGGCCTTGGCCTCGGCGAGTGAGATCTCGGTTTCGGCCACGGAGTTCTTGACCTGCGCGAGGTCGCGGGCCTGGTTGACGTCCGGCTCGACGCGCGCCAGCACCTGGCCGCGCGCGACGCGATCGCCCTCGCGCACCAGCAGCTCGACCACCCTGCCCGAGAGAACCGACTTCACGTCCACCTTGACCTGCGGCTCGACCGA
>DATBSL010000073.1:0-4975 GCA_036559805.1 Vicinamibacteria bacterium | reverse complement strand
GCTGTTCGGCACCGCGCATTTCCCGCGCGGCCGGTGGCCGGAGCGCTACGGCATCGCCGGCGACCCCGTGCCCGAGGGCTACCTGGATCAGCTCGCCCATCCGTTCCGTGAGCTCCCAGCCGCAGGACGGCGATAATCCGCGCGTGGGCCGACGGGTTGGGTGGATGCTGCTCCGGATCCTGGTCGTGCTCGCTCTCGCGGGAGGAGCAATCTTGCTTCTGGAGAAACGCCTGATCTTCTTCCCGATGCGGGACCACGAGGTGACTCCCGCCGGCCTCGGCCTGAAGCACGAGGACGTGGAGCTGCGGGCCGAAGACGGCGTCCGGCTCCACGCGTGGTACCTGCCCGTGAAGGACTCGCGGCTGACGCTGCTCGTGTGCCACGGCAACGCCGGCAACATCTCGCACCGCCTCGACCGCGCGCTTCTGCTGCAGTCGCGCCTGCAGGCAGCGAGCCTGCTCTTCGACTATCGAGGCTACGGCCGCAGCGAAGGAAGCCCCGACGAGGAGGGCACCTACCGCGACGCCCGCGCCGCGTATCGCTGGCTCGTCGAGAAGGGCGTCGAGCCGAGGCGCATCGTGCTGTTCGGGGAGTCGCTCGGCTCGGCCGTTGCGCTGCAGCTCGCGCTCGAGGTCGAGGCGCGGGCCCTGGTGCTCGAGTCGCCCTTCGCTTCGATCCCCGACATGGCGCGCGCCGTGTACCCGTTCCTGCCGCTGTGGCCGTTCGTGAAGACCCGCTACGACAACGTCGGCAAGGTCGGCCGCCTCCGCATGCCGCTCCTGGTGCTGCACGGCGATCGCGACGAGGTCGTGCCCTTCACGCAGGGCCGGCGCCTCTTCGACGCCGCGCCGGAGCCCAAGCGTTTCTTTGCCATTCCGGGCGCGAGCCACAACGACACGTACCTCGTCGGGGGCGACGCCTACTGGAAGGCCCTTGGCGGCTTCTTCGACGGCCTCACGGCATCCGACAAGGAGGGTGGATGACGCCGCTTCGCAGCCTCGTGCTCGTGGCCTTCGTCGCGCCGGCGCCCGGGGCCGCCCAGCCCGCGAACGCGCAGTACGACGAAGCCAAGGTCCCGGCCTACACGCTGCCCGACCCGCTGCGCTTCGAGGACGGGCGGGAGGTGGCGAGCCCGGACGCCTGGCGTGCCCGCCGCGCGGAGATCCAGAGGCTGTTCGAGACGCACGTGTATGGGAAGAGCCCCGGGCCGCGGGCGTCGCTGCGCTCCGTGGTCGTCGACGAGGCGAAGGGCGCGCTCGCGGGCGCCGCCACGCGGCTCCAGGTGCGCGTGCTGCTCGACGGCAGCGAGAGCGGACCCGGCTTCGAGATGCTCGTCTACGCGCCTGTCCGCGCGACGCGACCCGTGCCGGCCTTCCTCGGGCTGAACTTCGGCGGCAACCACGCCGTCGACCGGGACCCCGCGATCCGGATGGCGTCCACCTGGATGCGCGACGGGCCGGGGGTCGCCGAACACCGCGCGACCGAAGCCGGCCGCGGCAAGGACGCCGCGAGCTGGCCGGTCGAGCGCATCGTCGAGCGCGGCTACGCGGTCGCGACCGTCTACTACGGCGACCTCGAGCCCGACCACGCCGAGGGGTGGAGGCAGGGCATCCGGTCGAGGCTCGGCCCGGGGGCGCGGGGCCGGCCGTTCGCGGCCGACGACTGGGGCGCGATCGCCGCCTGGGCCTGGGGCCTGCAGCGCGCGCTCGACGCGCTCGGGGCGGTCCCGCAGGTCGACGCGAGCCGGGTGGCCGTCATCGGCCACTCGCGTCTCGGCAAGGCGGCGCTCTGGGCGGGAGCCACGGACGAGCGCTTCGCGATGGTCGTGTCGAACGACTCGGGCGAGGGCGGCGCCGCGCTCGCGCGTCGCCAGTTCGGCGAGCGCACCGAGGACATCACGCGCGTGTTCCCGCACTGGTTCTGCGCCCGCTACCGCGAGTACGCCGGCCGCGAACAGGCGCTGCCGGTCGACCAGCACGAGCTCCTGGCGCTCGTGGCTCCGCGACCGCTCTACGTGGCGAGCGCCACCCTTGACCTGTGGGCCGATCCGCGCGGCGAGTTCCTGGCCGCGAAGGCCGCAGAGCCCGTCTACCGCCTGCTCGGCCGGGACGGCCTCGGCGCCGCCGAGCTCCCCGCGCCCGACCAGCCGGTGGGCGGCACGATCGGCTACCACCTGCGCAAGGGCGGCCACGCGCTCACGGGCTACGATTGGGAGCGCTACCTCGACTTCGCCGACCGCCAGCTGAAGCCCGCCGCGAAACCCCGCTAGATGGCCGACACCGAACCCGCCCTCCGCTGCTCTGGCCTCGTCAAGCGCTACGGCTCCGTCGTGGCGGTGGACGGGCTCGACCTCGAGGTGCGGCGCGGCGAGTGCTTCGGCCTGCTCGGCCCGAACGGGGCGGGCAAGACGACTACCGTCGAGATCTGCGAGGGGCTCACCGAGCCGGACGCGGGCGAGGTCCGCGTGCTCGGCGAGAGCTGGCGGGGCGACGGCTTCGCCCTGCGCGCCCGCCTCGGCATCCAGCTGCAAGAGACGAGGTTCCCCGAGAAGCTCCGGGTGCGCGAGGTGGTGGCGCTCTTTCGCAGCTTCTACCCGCGCGGCCGGAGCGTCGCCGAGACGCTCGCGCTCGTGGAGCTGCAGGAGAAGGCCGACGCCTATGTGAAGGCGCTCTCCGGCGGCCAGAAGCAGCGGCTGTCGCTGGGGTGCGCGCTCGTCGGCGACCCCGAGCTGCTGTTCCTCGACGAGCCCACGACGGGCCTCGACCCGCAGTCGCGGCTCCAGACCTGGGGCATCGTCGAGGAGCTGATGGCCCGCGGGCGCACGGCGCTCGTCACGACGCACTACATGGAGGAGGCCGCGCGGCTGTGCCACCGCGTGGCGATCGTGGACCACGGCCGGCTGATCGCGCTCGGCACGCCCCGCGAGCTCGTCGCCTCGCTCGGCGCCGAGCACGTGATCGAGTTCGCGCTCGAGGCGGGCGGGGGCGCCGTCGAGCCCGAGGCGCTGCGCGCGCTGCCGAGCGTCGAGGGCCTGGCGCACGAGGCCGGCCGCTTCCGCCTGACGGTGCGCGAGGTGCACCGCACCGTGCCGGCGCTGCTCGCGGCGCTCGCGGAGCGCGGCGCGGCCGTCTCGCACCTCACCACCCACCACGCGACGCTCGAGGACGTGTTCGTGGCCAAGACCGGCCGCACGCTGCGCGATGCCTGAGCCGCGCGGGACGGAGGTCCGCCACCCGCTCGTCGAGCTGACGCTCGCGCGCGTGCGCGAGCTCGTGCGAGAGCCCGAGGCGGTGTTCTGGGTGTTCGTGTTCCCGATCGTGCTCACGGCGATCCTGGGGCTCGCGTTCCGCAGCCGTCCGCCCGAGGCGCTGCCTGTGGCCGTCGTGGAAGGGCCCGCCTCGGCCGCACGGCTCGCCGCGCTCTCGCGCGAGCCGGCCTTGAAGCCGGAGGCTCTCGGCGAGGCCCAGGCGCGCGCGGCGCTGGCGCGCGGCCGCGTGGTGCTGGTCGTGTCGGCGGGCGAGCCGCCCGAGTACGTGTACGACCCCACGCAGCCGGAGAGCCGCGCCGCGCGCCTCGCGGTGGACGCGGCGCTGCAGCGCGCTGCCGGCCGCCAGGACTCCTTCACGCCCGGCGCCGTGGAGATCACCGAGCCGGGCGCGCGCTACGTGGACTTCCTGGTGCCGGGGCTGCTCGGCATGAACCTGATGGGCACCGGCATGTGGGGTGTCGGCTTCTCGCTGGTGGTCGCCCGCAACGGCAAGCTGCTGAAGCGGCTCGTGGCCGCTCCCGCGCGGCGCTCGCAGCTGCTCGCGGCGCAGCTCATCGCGCGGCTCGTCTTCCTCGTGCCGGAGGCGGGGGCGCTCCTGCTCTTCGCCTGGCTGGCGCTCGACGTGCCGATGCGCGGCTCGGCGCTGCTGCTCGGCGCCGTGTCGCTTTTCGGGGCGCTGGCATTCACGGGCCTGGGCCTGCTCACGGCCGCCCGCCCGCGAACCATCGAGGGGGTCTCGGGGATCATGAACCTCGTGATGGTCCCGATGTGGGTATTCTCGGGGATCTTCTTCTCGACCGAGCGCTTCCCGGCCGCGATCCAGCCCTTCGTCCAGGCGTTGCCGCTCACGGCGCTCAACGACGCGCTGCGCGCGGTCATGCTCGATGGCGCGGGGCTCGTCGCGATCGCCCCGGAGCTCGGGAACCTGGCGGTCTGGGGAGGCGTGAGCTTCGCGCTCGCGCTGCGCCTCTTCCGCTGGCAGTAGCCCTGGCGAGCGGCGTCACGTCGCTCGCGCGGGCGGAAAGGCGTCAAGCTCGCGCGCGCGCCCTGAAATCGGTCGGCGGCTCGCCGGCCTCGCGGCGGAAGAAGCGCGCGAAGTAGGCCGGGTCGTCGAAGCCCAGCCGGAACCCGACCTGTGCCGCGGTGAGGTCGCTATGCGTCAGCAGGCGGCGCGCTTCGAGTGCAATCCGCCGTCTCACCACGCGGCCGGCGCTCTCGCGCCGCTCACGGACCGCGGCTGGGAGCTTATGGGCGCGAGCGCGACGCTCGAGCGCGTCGACGGCCGCGACGCGTTGAGCGTGGAGAGCGGGGTCGCGTACCGGCGCGACGTGCGTCTGCAGGACGGAAGCATCGACTTCGACGTGCAGCTGACGCGGCGGCGCTCGTTCGTGTACGTGATGTTCCGCATGGCCGACGACCGCGGGTACGAAGAGATCTACTTGCGGCCGCACAAGTCGTCGCTGCCCGACGCGGTCCAGTACGCGCCCGTCTACCAGGCGCGAGCGCCTGACAGCTCGGACGTGGGTCGCCGGCAGTACTCAGCCGGTCCGGTACGCAGCCATCGCCTTGGGTCCGTAGTCGTGCTCGGCCAGGTAGAAGTTGTGGGTTCGGCACATCAGGCGCAGATTCTCGGGCGTGTGCCCGCCGCCCATGCCGAAGGGGTGAAGGTGGTGATACTCGAGCCCGTGGCGCTCCGGGCAGCGACGA
>DATBSL010000072.1:0-15256 GCA_036559805.1 Vicinamibacteria bacterium | reverse complement strand
TTCTTTGACTCGTTCGGAAAGCGCGTGGGAGAATCGCTGGAAGGGGGTCGCTCTCGCCCGACATGTGGATCCTGGCCGCCGTTCTCGCCCTGGCCGTGCCGAAGGAAGCCGCGCCGGCGCAGGCCGCGACTGTCCAGCCGTCGGCGCGCGCCGAAGCCTATTACCAGTTCAGCCTCGGGCTGCAGGAGCGGCTCGCCGGCAACGTCGATGAAGCGCTCGCGGCCTACCGCCGGGCGCAGAAGCTCGACCCGGCATCCGCGTCCATCCGGGTCGAGACCGCGCGCCTGCTGCGCGAGATGGGCCGTCTCGACGAAGCGCTCGTGGAGGCGCGTGCCGCGGCCGCCCTGGACTCCGAAGACGTCGACGCGCACATCGCGCTGGCCCAGCTCGAGCAGATCCAGGCGGCCGGACCCGACTCGGAGAAGGCGCTGCGGCGCGCGGCCGAGCACTACGAGAAGGTCGTGCGCGCTCGTCCGACCGAGGGCCAGTCGCTGCTGAACCTGGCGGGGATCTACGGTCAGCTGCAGCAGCACGAGGACGCCGCACGCGCGTGGGAGATGTACCTCGTGCTCGACCCCGGCAACTTCGAGGCGCACGTGCAGCGCGGGACGCACCTGCTCCTCGCGGGAAAGAACCAGCAGGCCGCTGCGGCGATGCAGAGCGCTCTGGTGCTGCAGCCCGGCTCGTCGCGCGCGTACCAGATCCTCGGCGACATCTACGCCCGCGACGAGAAGCCCGCGGAGGCGATCGCGAGCTACCGCAAGGCGCTCGAGGCCGACTCCGGCAACGTGCGCGTCCGCCTGGGGCTCGGCGAGGTGCTCTTCGACGGCAAGCAGCCGGACGAGGCGCTGGCGGAGGCCGAGGCGGTGATCCGCGCCGACCCGCAGAACCGCTTCGCGCTGGACCTCAAGGCGCGCTGCCTGCGCGACCTGCGGCGCTTCGACGAGGCGGACGCGGTCGCCGACAGGCTGATCGCGGGCGACCGCAGCGACCTCAAGGCCGCCTACCTCAAGGTGACGATCGCGGAGCAGCGCCGCGACCATGCCCGGGCTGCGGCCCTGCTCGAGGAGATCCTGGCACGGCCCGCGAGCGCCGAAGACGCCGGCAGCCGGCGCGTGTTCCTGGTCCACCTCGGCTTCGCCTATCAGCAGCTGCAGCGCTACGACGAGGCGGCACAGCAGTTCGCGAAGGCGACCGAGACGGGCGGTGCGCCGGACGCGAACCTGCTCACGTTCCACGCCGAGGCGCTGTCGCTCGCCGGCAAGAAGGCCGAGGCGCTCGCCGCGACGCGAACCGCTCGCGGCCGCTTCCCCGACGACGTCGACCTCGCCGTGCTGGAGGCGACGCTGCTGCGCGAGACGGGTGACAAGGCCGGCGCGGCGGCGATCGTCGCGGGGCTTCGCGAGAAGCTCCCGCCTGACGCCGCCGACTCGAAGGAGCGCGCGAAGGTGCTCGGCCGCGTGGCCGACTTCTATCGCCGCGCGGGAGACTTCCCCGAGGCGGAGGGCGCCCTGCGCCAGGCGCTCGTGGCCGACCCAAAGAGCCTCGCGACGCTCTTCCAGCTCGGAGCCGTTCTCGAGCGCCAGAAGCGCCACGACGCCGCCGAGACGGTCTTCCGCGAGGCGCTCGTCATCGAGCCCGAGTCGGCGCCCGTGCTGAACTACCTGGGCTACATGAACGCCGACCGCAACGTGCGGGTCGAAGAGGCTTACACGCTGATCCAGAAGGCGGTCGACATCGACCCCCAGAGCGCCGCCTACCAGGACAGCCTGGGCTGGGCGCTCTACCGCCTGAACCGCCTCGACGCCGCCGAGCAGGCGGTGCGCCGAGCCCTCGAACGGGACGCCGAAAACGCGGTGATCCTCGACCACCTCGGCGACATCGTCTCCAAGCGCGGACGCGTCGCCGAGGCGCTCGGCTACTGGCAGAGGGCGATGAAGGGCGAAGACGACGAGAGCGAGCTCGACCGACCGCGCGTGGAGGCGAAGATCCGTGAGGCCCAGGGGGCGCTCCAGGCCCAGCAACAGCGCATCGTACCGCCCACGCCCTGAGCTCGCGGCCGTCGCACTGCTCGTCGCCGCGACGGGCTGCGCTTCGGCGCGGCTGCCGGCGCCGGCCGTCGTCGAGCAGGCGCGCATCGCGTCGTCGTGGTCGGGAAGCCTGCGCGTGTCGGTCCGCGGCGAGGACCTGCGCGGCCGCTCGCGCGCTCTCGTGGCGTTCGACAGGCCCGACTCCCTGCGCATCGAGATCCCAGGTCCCGCTGGAGCGCGCCTCGTTGCGGTCACGCGTGACGGGCGGCTCCACGCGGTGCTGGCCGCCGACCGCGCCCGTCTCGAAAGCGCCGCCACGGCCGCCGAGCTCGACGCGCTCATCGGGATAGCGCTCACCCCGAACGAGCTCATGGACCTGCTCGTGGGCAAGGAGCCGCCGGGTGCGCGTACGTACCGCGCGGACTGGGGCGACACGCTCCCGCGGCGGGTGCGCGCCGAGCTGCTGGACGGCACGCGCGTCGACGCCCGCATCGACGAAGCCGAAGCGGGTGTCCAGCTGCCGAAAGCGGCCTTCGACCCGCCGCGCTGCGACAACTGCCGCCTGATCGACGCGAGCGAAGCGCGCCGGTTGCTGGGAGGCCGCTAGTGGCCCTCCGCGGCCTCCGTCTGAAGAGCTACGCCAAGATCAACCTCGGCCTCGAGGTCCTCGGCCAGCGCGAGGACGGCTACCACGAGCTCCGCACGCTGTTCCAGACGGTCGACCTGGCCGACGACGTCGTGCTGCGCCCGCGCCGCAGCGGCGTGCGTGTCGTCTGCCACCACCCGCTCGTGCCCAGCGACGGGACGAACCTCGCGGCGCGCGCCGCCGAGCTGCTGCGCGGCTACGCCGGCGTCAAGCACGGGGTCGAGATCGAGATCCGCAAGCGGATTCCGGTCGGTGGCGGGCTCGGAGGCGGATCGAGCAACGCCGCGGCGGTGCTGATGGGGCTCGATCGCCTGTGGCGCCTGGGCCTCGGCCCGGACGGTCTGCACCGGCTCGCCCGCCGCCTGGGCGCCGACGTGCCCTATTTCCTGGTCGGAGGCACCGCCCTGGGCCTGGCACGTGGAGACGAGGTGTATCCCTTGTACCGCCAGCTGCGTGCCCACGTCGTCCTTGTGGATCCCGGGATACACGTCTCGACGGCGAAGGTATTCGCTCGTATGGATGCGGGTTTGACACCCCGGGAGAAGAGTAATAGCATTTTCTACTTTGTATCGAGGGAGTTGGAGGGATCCGGTGCCTACCGGTTTCTTCACAACGACCTCGAGGAGGCGGCGCTCGAGGAGGCCCCCGACCTGCGCGAGCAGGCGGGACGTATTCGAGCGGTGCTCCTGCGGGAGGGCGCCAGTCTCGCCGCCCTTTCCGGGAGTGGCTCGAGTTACTTCGGGCTGTTCGAGAAGGCGCGACCCGCAGTGCGGGCGCGCACGGCGCTCGCCGCCGAGGGTTTCAGCACCCTCGTCGGCCGGACGCTGACACTCGGGCAGTACCGCGGCGCGTGGGGACGTGCGCGGAACCGTTGAGGGTCGAGAGGAGCGGTCAGCATGGAGATCACCGATGTCAAGGTCATCCCGGTCGACGACGAGAAGCTCAAAGCGTTCGTATCGATCGTGTTCGACCACTGTTTCGTGGTGACGGACTTGAAAGTGATTCACGGTCCCAAGGGGCTCTTCGTCTCGATGCCCAGCAAAAAGCGCAAGGACGGCACCTTCAAGGACATCGCTCACCCGCTGAACAACCAGATGCGCCAGTACCTCGAGGAGAAGATCCTCGGGGTGTACAAGCAGCAGGTGGCCGGCGCGGGGGCGCCGGCGCCGGCTCAAGCCTCGACTGAGGCCGCCGCAAAGGAGGGCTCGGAGGGGTAACCCCCCCGCTGTTGGGGCGTGGCCAAGTGGTAAGGCGCGGGGCTTTGGACCCCGGATCGAAGGTTCGAATCCTTCCGCCCCAGCCACCCCATCGCGGCGGCACGAGCGTCGTTAGATGCGTCGAGAGCTCAAGGTCTTCACGGGCAGCGCACACCCGGCGCTGGGCGATGCGATCGCCCAACACCTGGGGGTGCCGCTAGGGCGCGCCCACCTCGCCCGCTTCAGCGACGGCGAGGTCTGGTTCCAGATCCACGACAACGTGCGCGGTGCCGACGTGTTCGTGGTCCAGCCGACCTGCTCGCCCGTGAACGAGCACCTGATGGAGATGCTGCTGATGCTCGACGCGTTCAAGCGCTCGAGCGCCTCGCGGCTCACCGCGGTGCTGCCCTACTACGGCTACGGCCGCCAGGACCGCAAGGACAAGCCGCGCGTGCCGATCTCGGCCAAGCTGGTCGCCGACCTGCTGCAGACCGCCGGCGCCGACCGCGTGCTGACGATGGATCTTCACGCCGCGCAGATCCAAGGCTTCTTCGACATTCCGGTCGACCACTTGTTCGCGGCGGCGGTGATCATCGACTACGTGCTGCAGCTGAAGCTGCCCGACCTGGTCGTGGTCTCGCCCGACGCCGGCGGCGTCGAGCGCGCGCGCGCCTACGCCAAGCGCCTCGACGCGAGCCTCGCGATCGTGGACAAGCGCCGCGACCAGCCCAACGTGGCCGAGGTGCACCACGTGATCGGCGACGTCTCGGGCAAGACGGCGCTCATCGTCGACGACATGGTCGACACCGCGGGCACGCTCACCAAGGTGGCCGAGGCGATCAAGACCGCCGGCGCGCGCGAGGTGCTCGCGTCGTGCTCGCACGCCGTCCTCTCCGGCCACGCCATCGAGCGGCTCGAGAAGAGCCCGCTCTCCAAGCTCATCGTCACCGACTCGATTCCACTCGCGCCCGAGAAGCTCGCGAACGGGCGTATTGTGGTGCTCTCGATCAGCGGCCTGCTCGGCCGCGCGATCAAGAACATCCACGAGGAGACCTCGGTCACGAGCCTTTTCGTCTGACAGAATCAACGCACTCGTGGGAGTCCAGAATGCCTGAATTCGTCGTGCCGGCCGAGAGCCGGAGTGATACCGGAAAGAACGCAAACAGACGCCTCCGCAGCCGCGGCCTGATCCCGGGTGTGCTCTACACCTCGGGCAAGGAGGCGGTGGCGGTGCAGGTCTCGCCCGGCGAGATCGGCACGATCCTGAAGAGCGCCGCGGGCGAGAACACGCTGTTCGACCTCGAGATCGGCGGCAAGCGCCGCAAGGTGATCCTCAAGGAGTTCCAGCGCGAGCCGCTGCGCGGCAAGCTGCTGCACGCCGACTTCTACGAGGTCGCGCTCGACAAGAAGATCGAGGTCAACGTCCACATCGAGCTCGAGGGCACGCCCGTGGGCGTGAAGCTGCAGGGCGGGATCGTCGACTTCGTCACGCGTGAGCTCGAGATCGAGTGCCTGCCGGCCGACATCCCCGAGAAGATCCTGGTCGACATCTCGCACCTCGAGCTGGGCAAGCACCTGCGCGTCTCGGACCTCAAGGTCTCCGACAAGGTGAAGGTGCTGATGGAGCCGGAGCTCGTCGTCGTGCACGTGGTGATGCCGCGCGCCGAGGAGGTCGTCGCCGAGGTGGCGCCGGTCGAGGGCGCAGTCGCCGAGGCCGGAGCTGCCGCCGAGCCCGAGGTCATCAAGAAGGGCAAGACGGACAAGGTCGAGGGCGAGGCCCCGGACGCGAAGGCCGAGAAGCCGGAGAAGGGCGAGAAGCGGGAGAAGAAGTAACGCGCCTCGTGGTGGGCCTCGGCAACCCGGGCCCCCGCTACGAGCGCACCCGCCACAACGCCGGCTTCATGGTGATCGACGAGCTCGCCGCCCGCACTCGGGCGGCGGGCCGTCTCTTCCACGACGCGTGGGTGGCCGAGGCGACGCTCGCGAACGAGCCGGCGCTTTTCGTCAAGCCGTTGGCCTACATGAACCTGAGCGGCGAGCCCGTGGCGCGCCTGCTGTCGGAGCACGGCTCGTCCGTCGCCGACCTCGTGGTAGTGGTCGACGACGTTGCGCTGCCGCTCGGGCGGCTGCGCGTGCGCGAGCGGGGCAGCGACGGCGGCCACAACGGCCTGCGCTCGCTCGCCGCGGCGCTCGACAGCTTCGACTTCGCGCGTGTGCGGGTGGGAGTCGGCCTGGAGGACCCCCCGGACAGGGATCCACTCCCGCGTAGCGAGGACCTCGCCGACTTCGTGCTGGGGGAGTTCCTGGCCGAGGAGCTGCCGCGGCTGCGAGAGGTGATCAGGCTGGCGGCGGACGCCGTCGCCTGCCTGGCCCAGGACGGCGCGGCGGTGGCCATGAACCGCTTCAACGGGCCGCGCGCCTGAGGTATACTGCCGTTTCCCGACGACAGGACGGTGTCGTGCTGTCGCGGAACCCTTGCTCCCGGTAGGGCCCCTCGGGCCCGAAAGGGGCTCGCCGGGCGGCGCCACGGCGCCGGCGGCGGTCCAGGAGGAGGACCAAACGTTGAGCGAACGAGTCTACGAGATCATATTCATCGCCGACCCCAACCTAGGGGAACCGGAGGTGGAGGCCCTCGGCGCGCAGGTGCAGGGCTTCGTCGAAAAAGAAGGCGGGACGATCCAGAAGCGCGAGATGTGGGGCAAGAAGCGGCTCGCCTACGTCGTCGGCCGCCACCGCGAGGGCTCGTACGTCCTGATCGTGGCGTCCGGCCCCGGTGCCCTGGTGAAGGAAGTCGAGCGCCGGCTCAAGGTCACGGACGGCATCTTCCGCTTCCTGACCGTGCGCGTCGACGAGGAGCTGCGCAAGGCCGAGCGGCGCAAGGCGAAGCGCGCGCTCGCCGACTCGAAGCGCAAGCCGCGGCCCGGGGCACCGGCGCCGCGTGAGCAGGAGGTGCAGCAGTGAGCTCCCAGTCTCCGAACGGCGAGGGCAGGACTTTCGGGCGTCCGCGCGGCAGCGGGGGCGGCTCGGGCGGTGGCGCGCGCGGCGGCGCGGGGGGGCGCGACGGCGAAAAGGGCAAGGACGGCGGCAAGCGCTTCTTCTTCCGCCGGCGCAAGGTCTGCAAGTTCTGCGCGGACAAGATCGACTACGTCGACTACAAGGACGTCAAGCTGATCTCGCAGTTCGTGCCCGAACGCGGCAAGATCCTGCCTCGACGCATGTTCGGCACCTGCGCCGAGCACCAGCGCAAGCTGACCGAGGCGATCAACCGCGCCCGGCACATCGCGCTCCTGCCCTACGCGGCGGAGTGACGTCGCCGGACGCGTGGGTGCGGTGATGACACAGCAGGGACCTGTGTCGGCGGGAACCGGAGCGGGCTCGGAGCCCCGCCTCGGCGGGCTGCTGGGCGCCGGCTTCGTGTCGGCGCTGCTCTTCGGCACCGCCGCGCTGCCCGCGCCACTCTCGACGCTCCTGCTCGTCTCGCCCGTGCCGCTCGCGATCCAACGGCTCCAGGCCGGCGCTGCGAGCGCGTGGCTCGCTGGAGCGCTGGCCGCGGCGCTGGTGGCCGCCGCGACGGCGCCCGTGGCCGCGCTCGTCTACCTGTCGCTGCTCGCGTTCCCCGGGCTGGTGCTCGCCGAGGCGATGGCCCGCGGTCGCGGCCTGCTGCGCGGCTGCGCCTGGGCCTTCTTCGTCCTGGTCGGCTTCGTCGCGCTGTGCCTCGCCACGGTGCCGGCGAGCGTCGGCGACTGGATTCTCGCGGCCTACGACACGGGCCACGCGGCTTTCCTGGCGCAGCTCCGCCAGGGCGGGATGCCCCAGGACGGCCTCGCGGAGTGGCAGGGGTTCGTCAGGCAGGGCCGCCAGGCGCTCGCCGTCGTGTTTCCGGCGTTCCTGGTGATCGCCGCCGCGGTGCTCGTGGCGGCGAACGCGGCGCTCTTGCGCCTCTACCTGCTGCGGCGCGACCCGGGCTGGCTCGAGGACGGCGAGTTCGAGCGCGTGCGTTTCCCGATCGGGCTGGTGCTCGCCTTCGTGCTCTCGGGCGCTGCGGTGGCGCTGCCGCTCGCGCGGCCGGCCGCCTACAACGTGCTGCTCGTGGTCGCGTTCTTCTTCGCGCTGCAGGGCCTCGCCGTGGTCGGCTTCTACGCCCGCCGGCTGGCCGCGCCCCCGCTCGTGCGCGGGCTGGCCCTGACGCTGGTGCTCGTCAACCCGTGGGCCGCCCAGATGCTGGCGCTCCTGGGGCTGTTCGACAACTTTTTCGATTTCCGCCGCTTCGCGGAGCCGCCGACCGACGAGCGGACTCCGCAAGGGCCGAAGCCGTGATTCAATCTCGAGGAATGTCATGGAACTGATCCTGAGGGACGACGTCGACAAGCTGGGCCGCCGCGGCGACATCGTGAAGGTGAAGGACGGCTTCGCCCGCAACTTCCTGCTGCCGAGAGGCCTCGGCATGCCGGTCACCGCCGCCAACAAGGCGATGATCGAGAAGGAGAAGAAGGGGCACCAGGCGCGCCTCGCCAAGGAGAAGGCCGAGTTCGAGGAGCTCGCGAAGCGGATCGCGTCGCTGCGCTTCATCGCCCCGCGCAAGGTGGGCGAGAACGACGTGCTCTACGGCTCGGTCACCTCGGGCGACGTCGCGGAGTTCCTGAAGACCAAGGGCATCGAGATCGACAAGCGCAAGGTGCTGCTCGACGAGCCGATCAAGCAGCTGGGCGAGCACGAGATCAAGATCAAGCTCCACCCCGAGGTGGTCGCGGCTCTCAAGCTGCTGGTCACGAAGGAAGGCTAGCGCTTCGGTCCCGTTTCGACCCGCTCATTTGATATGGTCGGGCCTTGACCAGCCAGGCCCCCCCGAGCGAGCGGACCCTCCCGCACAACCTCGAGGCCGAGCGCACCGTCCTCGGCGCGGTCCTGGTCGACAACCAGGCGTTCAACTCCGCGGCGGAGCTCCTGACGCGCGAGGACTTCCACCGCGACGCCCACCGCCGCATCTTCGAGGCGATGGCTGTGCTCGCCGAGCGCAGCCAGCCGATCGACCTGGTCACGCTCAAGGACGAGCTCGTGCGCGAGTCGGCGCTCGAGGCGGTGGGCGGCGCTTCGTACCTGGCGGCGCTGCTCGACGGCGTCCCGCGCATCACGAACGTCGAGCACTGGAGCCGGATCATCAAGGAGAAGGCGGTCCTCCGGAACCTGATCCACGCCGGCAACAGGATCGTGCAGTCGTGCTTCGAGGGCGAGGACGAGGCCGCGACGCTGCTCGACCTGGCCGAGAAGTCGATCTTCGACATCGCCGAGAAGCGCATCCGCGTCGGCTTCGCGTCGATGCGCGAGATCGTCAAGGAGAGCTTCCGCACCATCGACCAGCTCTCGCAGTCGAAGGACGTGGTGACCGGGCTCGCCACCGGCTTCGTCGACATCGACGAGATGACGAGCGGGCTGCAGAAGGGCGAGCTGGTGATCGTCGCGGCGCGCCCGGCGATGGGCAAGACCTCGTTCTGCCTCAACATCGCGCAGCACGTGGCGATGCGCGTGGGCGAGACGGTGGGTCTGTTCTCGCTCGAGATGTCGAAGGAGCAGCTCGCGCTGCGCCTGCTGTGCGCCGACGCGCGCATCGACGCGCACCGGCTGCGAACCGGCAAGCTCAACGAGAAGGACTGGGCGCGCCTCGCGAAGGCGTACCACGAGCTCGGCGAGTCGCGCCTCTTCATCGACGACTCGGCCACCATCTCGCCGCTCGAGATGCGCGCCAAGTGCCGCCGCCTGAAGGCCGAGCACGGGCTCGGCCTGATCATCGTGGACTACCTGCAGCTCGTCACGGCCGCCGGCCGCACCGAGAATCGCCAGCAGGAGCTCTCGGCGATCAGCCGCTCGATGAAAGGCCTCGCCAAGGAGCTGTCGTGTCCGGTGATCGCGCTCTCGCAGCTCTCGCGCGCCCCGGAGGCCCGCACCGACCGAAGGCCGCAGCTCTCGGACCTCAGGGAGTGCGTCACGGGCGACACCCTGGTGCTGATGGCCGACGGACGTCGGGTGGCGATCAGGGACCTTGAAGGTACGACCCCCCGAGTGCTGGCCGTGTCCGAGCAGCACCGGATCGTCACGGCCGCGACCGACAAGGTTTGGTGCGTCGGCCGGCGGCCGGTCTTCGAAGTGCACCTCGCGAGCGGCCGGCGGATTCGCGCGACGGCGAGGCACCGGCTGCTGGCGGACGCAGGCTGGAAACGTGTTGGAGAACTCCAGCCTGGGGTCCGTCTCGCAATTGCGCGTGGACTTCCCGAGCCGTCGAGCGTGGGACGCTGGCCCGAAGCCCGCCTCGCTCTTCTCGGGCATCTCGTCGGCGACGGCAGCTACCTCGTCCACCAGCCGCTCCGGTACACGACGGCCTCGGAAGAGAACAGCCGTATCGTTAGTGAGGCTGCGAGGAGTGAGTTTGGGGTAGTCGTCAACCGGCACGCGGGCCGCGGCGCATGGCACCAGCTCGTCCTCAGCGGCAACGGGAACCGGTGGCATCCAGCAGGTGTGAACCTTTGGCTGCGGGAGCTCGGCATCTACGGTCAGCGATCGCACGAAAAGCACCTTCCCGGCGAGGTGTTCACACTCTCGAACCAACAGCTGGCCGTCCTGTTGCGCCACCTCTGGGCCACCGACGGAACGATCTCGCCGCGCCGGCCCGGATCGCGTGGCAGCAACGCCGTGAACTTCTCGACCAGCAGCTTGCGCCTGGCGGCCGACGTGGCGGCCCTTCTGCTTCGCCTGGGCATCGTCGCGCGCACCCATACCGTGCATCAGCGCGGGGCTCGGCCGTGCCACGTCGTGGCGGTATCAGGAGCCGAGGCGCAGAGACGCTTCCTGTCGGATGTCGGGGCGTTCGGGCCTCGAGTAGCGCCCGCACGGGCTCTCGACCTGGCCCTCGCCGGCGTCGCCCCCAACACGAACGTGGACACCCTGCCGAACGCGGTATTTGCAGAGGTCCGAGCAGTCATGAGCCAGCGAGGCGTGACCCAACGCCAGATGGCCACGATGCGCGGAACCTCGTACGGAGGCACGTCGCACTTCAAGTTCGCACCGTCTCGAGCGACCGTGTCCAGCTACGCGGCGCTTCTCGACGCCGAGGAGCTTCGCGCAAGGGCCGAGAGTGATCTCTTCTGGGACCGGGTGATCGCGATCGAGCCCGCCGGAGAAGAAGACGTTTTCGACCTCACCGTACCTGGTCCCGCCTCGTGGCTCGCGGACGGGATCGTCAGCCATAACTCCGGCGCGATCGAACAGGACGCGGACATCGTGATGTTCATCTTCCGCGAGGAGGAGTACAAGCCGAGCGACGAGAACCGCGGGGTCGCGGAGATCATCATCGGCAAGCAGCGCAACGGTCCCACGGGATCCCGGAAGCTGGCGTTCATCAAGGAGTTCACGCGCTTCGAGAACCTCGAGTGGCGCGGAGGCGGGGCCTGACGAAAACCAAGGTGGTCTTCGCGTGCCAGGCCTGCGGCTTCGAGAGCTCGAAGTGGCTGGGCCGTTGCCCCGATTGCGGGGAGTGGAACAGCTTCATGGAGGAGCGCCATGAAGCGCAGCCGCCGCCGGGGAAGGGCCGTCCCGCTGCGATGACTCAGGCGGCCTCGCGCCCCAAGCCCTTCGACTCGATCGACAACTCCGAGGACGCGCGCGTCGCGACGGGCATCGACGAGTTCGACCGCGTGCTCGGCGGCGGCCTCGTGCCCGGCTCGCTGGTGCTGATCGGCGGCGAGCCCGGGATCGGCAAGAGCACGCTGATCCTGCAGGTGGCGCACCTGCTCGGCCGCAGCCACGGCAACGTGCTCTACGTCTCCGGCGAAGAGTCCGAGCGCCAGGTGAAGCTGCGCGGCGAGCGGCTCGGGATCGAGGGCGGCGGGCTCTACCTGATGGCGGAGACGTCGCTCGAGCGGATCCTCGAGGAGGTCGAGAGCCTCAAGCCGCGCGCGCTGGTCGTCGACTCGGTGCAGACGGTGTACTCGTCCCGCTTCCCGTCCGCGCCGGGCAGCATCAGCCAGGTGCGCGAGGTCGCGACCCAGCTGCTGTTCGTGGCCAAGGGGCGCGGCATCACGACGTTCCTGATCGGGCACGTCACGAAGGACGGCAGCCTGGCGGGCCCCAAGTCGCTCGAGCACATCGTGGACACGGTGCTCTACTTCGAGGGCGAGAAGCGGCAGCACCACAGGATCGTGCGCGCGGTGAAGAACCGCTTCGGCGCCGTCTCCGAGCTGGGCGTCTTCGAGATGACCGGCGCGGGCCTCACGCCGGTCGCCAACCCGTCGGCGCTCTTCCTGGCGGAGCGCCAGGCTGGCGCCGCGGGATCGGCCGTCGTCGCCACGATGGAAGGCACGCGCCCGCTGCTGGTCGAGGTGCAGGCGCTCGTCTCGCCGACGTCGTTCGGCACGCCGCGCCGGATGTCGCTCGGCATCGATCCCAACCGCACCAACCTGCTGCTGGCGGTGCTCGAGAAGCGCGTCGGCCTCGAGCTCCTGGGCGACGACGTCTTCGTGAGCGTCGCGGGCGGGCTCGAGATCGACGAGCCCGCGGCCGATCTCGGCGTCGCGGCGGCGGTAGCGTCCTCGTTCCGCAACCGTCCGCTGCCGCCGCAGACCGTGCTCTTCGGCGAGGTGGGGCTCGGCGGCGAGGTGCGCGGCGCGGGCCAGGCGGGCCTGCGCCTGCGCGAAGCGGCGCAGATGGGCTTCACGCGCTGCCTGCTGCCCGCCCGCAACGTGCCGGACGACGCGCCGCCGGGGATCCGCCTGGTCGGTGTGCACACGCTCGAGGAAGCGCTCGAGCGGCTCTCGGAGTGAGCCAGGCATGCGCTCCTTAACGCTCGGCCTCGCGTTGCTGCTCACGGCGCCCGAGACGGCGCGTCGGCGCAGCGACAGCCCGCTCGACCACCTGCCGCCGAACGTCGAGATCCTGACGCACTTCGGCGAGCGCGCCGACTTCTCGCCCGACAACCGCCGCGTCGCCTTCATGGCCAAGAGCTTCGGCGACGCCTTCGAGATCGACCTCGAGACGCGCGTCCTCCGCTGCCTCACCTGTCACATCCCGGGGGCGGCCTTCCTGCGCGTGATGCACCTGCCGAGCGCCGACTTCCTGCTGATCGGACCCGAGCGGTTCGAGGACGTGAGCCGCAGCCGGTCGCGGGACAACGAGCTGTGGTTCCTGAGCCGCAAGCCCGGGTCACGACCGGTGAGGCTCGGGAGGCGCATGAGCGAGGGCGCCGCGGTCTCCAAGCGCTCCACGAGGATCGCCTACGCCTTTGGACCTGCGCAGGACACGACGCTTCCCGAGGGCCGCCGGCAGATCGTGGTCGCGGACCTCGACCCCTCGAGCGAGCCGCCCGCGCTGCGGGGCGAGCGCGTGGTCCTCACGGCCGAGGCGCCGGGCTGCAACCCCGAGGCCCAGGACTTCTTCGACGAGGACCGCAAGCTCACCTACACCTGCTACGAGCCCGAGGGCCGCGCCAGCGTCTGGACGCTCGATCTCGTGACGGGGGAGCGCACCCCACAGTCGTCCGCGATCGGCTACTACAACGAAGTCGAAGGCCTCTTTCCGGACGGCCGCCACACCTGCGTCGAGAGCGACCACCAGTCGCGCCCCTTTGGCGACCCCGCCAGCTTTCGCAACATCGACATCTGGAAGCTGCGCCTCGACGGCACCGGCCGCGACTTCGTGCGCTTGACCCGCTTCAACGACCACGAGGGCTGGAAGGCCTCGAACCCCGTCGTCTCGAGCGACGGTCGCCTGATGGCGTTCCAGGTCGCCCGCACCCGCGACGAGGCCGGCGTGGGCTACGGCATCCTGCTGCTCCGTTTCGACGGACCCGAGGCCGCGCGGGCTCGCTGACGCGGCGCGCCGCGCTTGCCTGCGCGGCCGGCGGCGGTATCATTGCGCCACTTTGCGGTTTCCCATCCAGAGTCCGATCTCATTCACGCTCGCGATCGCGGGCCAAGCCCGAGAGGCCTCCTCATGTGGCTCATGCTGTTCCGCGTGCTGGTCGTCGGCATCCTCGCCTGGGCCGGCTGGCACTATGACCCGCTGCCCGGCCGTCCCGGCGTCTCTGTCGCGCTCGGTGTAGCCGCCGCGCTCGTCATCATCGGGCTCGAGCTCCGGCTGCACCGGGTGCCGGCCCACAACATCGTCGGCGCGCTCGTGGGCGGCGTCACGGGCCTCTTGGGCGCGAGCCTGGTCTGGGGCGTGATCCAGGGGCTCGACCTCTCGGCCGAGCACTTCGTGCACTCGGTCGTGATCGTGTTCCTGATCTACATCGGGATCGTGATCGGGGCGCGCCGCGGCGAGTGGTTCGAGCCGGCGCGCATCATCGCGGCGTTCAAGGACGCGTCGCGGCTGCACCAGTACAAGGTGCTCGACACCTCGGTGATCATCGACGGCCGCATCGCCGACATCTGCGAGACCGGCTTTCTGGAAGGGACGCTGGTGGTGCCGCAGTTCGTGCTGCGCGAGCTGCAGCAGGTCGCCGACTCGTCGGACTCGCTGAAGCGCAACCGCGGCCGGCGCGGGCTCGACGTGCTGCAGCGGGTGCAGAAGATGACCGGCGTCCAGGTGCAGATCGTCGAGACCGACTTCCCCGAGGTGAAGGAGGTCGACCTCAAGCTGATCGAGCTCGCCAAGCGGCTCTCGGGCAAGATCGTGACCAACGACTTCAACCTCAACAAGGTCGCGCAGCTGCGCGGCGTCGCCGTGCTCAACATCAACGAGCTCGCGAACTCGCTCAAGCCGGTGGTGCTGCCGGGCGAGGTGCTGCGCGTGCTGGTGGTGAAGGAGGGCAAGGAGGCCGGCCAGGGCGTCGCCTACCTCGACGACGGGACGATGGTGGTCGTCGAGCAGGGGCGCCGCGCGATCGGCCGCATGATCGAGGTGATGGTCACGAGCGTGCTGCAGCTCCCGGCGGGGAAGATGATCTTCTGCAAGTGGCCCGAGGGCCTCGCCAGCGGCGAGGCCGAGCCGCGCCGCGAGGCGCGCTCCCAGGAGCGCCGCGACCCGCGCAACGGCCGCGACTACCGCGGCGAGCCCCGCCGCGACGCCGACCGCGGACCGGAGCGGCTGCCGGTCCCCGAAGCGGCGCGGCCGGCCGAGAGCCCAGCCTCTGCCGTGGGCGACGGCATCGCTCCCGCCGGCGACGGGCCCGGCTCGCGCGCCGACTGAGCCCAGGGCGGTGGGCCGGTCGCTTGTCTTCTGTCTCGTCCAGGCGCCACTCGCGATCCTCGCGACCGCCGTGCTCAGCGTGCTCGCCACTCTCGGCGGGCTCATCCATCCACGCGCCGTGCACGTCCTGTCGCGGCTGTGGGGCCGGCTGCTGCTGCGCCTCTTCCGGGTGGAGGTGCTGCCGCGGGAGGTCCACAACCTGCCCGCGG
>DATBSL010000071.1:0-9120 GCA_036559805.1 Vicinamibacteria bacterium | reverse complement strand
AGGGCAGGTCGGGCAGCAGGCAGCCCAGGAACACGACGCGCGGGTCGAATGCGGGGAACAGCCCGCGGCTCAGGGCGCCCTGAGCCGCGAAGTGGGCGAGCGTGTTGGGCACTCGGTCGATGCTACATCGCCACGCACTGTAGCCACGGACGACGCCCTGTAGCCACGGACGACGGGTAGCGGAGGAACCGGAGGGCTCCCGGGGCGGGTCGCCGTGCGTTGTCGATGGACCCGCCACGGGATCCCGGTCCTCCGCGGAGACGATGGACTGTAGCCACGGACGACGGCTGTAGCCACGGGCGACGGGTAGCGGAGGAACCGGAGGGCTCCCGGGGCGGGTCGCCGCGCGTTGTCGATGGACCCGCCACGGGATCCCGGTCCTCCGCGGAGACGATGGCACCCTGCTCGACTGACGAGAGCGGGACCGCGGCGGGGCGGACCGCTTGACGGCTCGCGCCGCTCGCAATAAGTTCGCGCGCCGCCACAATGGGAGGCGCAGCAGGATGGGTCTCTACCTCGGAATCTTTCTCGTCACGCTGTCGGGCCTGATGTTCGAGATCGGGCTCACGCGCATCTTCTCCGCGACGATCTGGTACCACTACGCGTTCGTCGCCATCTCCGTGGCGCTGCTGGGCTGGGGGCTCGGCGGCTTCGCGCTGCACGTGCTGCGCGGGCGGATCGCGTTCACGCGGGAGCGCGCCGGCACGTTCACCTTCCTCTATGGGCTGTCGATCCCGCTCGCGCTGTGGCTGATCGTGCGCGTCCCGTTCCACCCCGACCGGCTGGCGTTCTATTTCGGCGTGTCGCTCTTGCCGTTCCTGCTCGCGGGCATGGCGCTCTCGATGCTGTTCGCCGTCGAGCGCGCGCGCGCGGGCGCGCTCTACTTCGCCGACCTGGCCGGGGCGTCGCTCGGCGCCCTGGCGGTGACGTTCCTGCTGTCGTGGCTCGGCGGCGAGAGCGCCGTGCTGGCGCTTGCGCTCGCGCCGCTCTGCGCGGCCGCGATCTTTGCAAGGCACCTGCGCCTGCCCGCCGCGGCCGCAGCGGTGCTGGTGCTCGTCGCGGTGGGCGTGAACGAGCGCTCGGGCCTGTTCAAGATCCACTCGGCTCCCAGCAAGGGGCTCTACCGCCACATGGCGGCGACGCCAGGGGCGAAGATCGCGCTCACCGGCTGGAACGCCTACTCACGCATCGACGCGGCGACCGGATTCCCTTCGCCCTTCCTGGCTCGGCTCTACATCGACTCCGACGCCTGGACCAACATCCTCGCGTGGGACGGGAACGTCGCGAGCCTGTCCGGGATGCGCGGCGACTACCGCGCGCTGCCGTTCGAGGTGGTGCCCGCGCAGCCGAAGACGCTGATCATCGGCCCGGGCGGCGGCTCGGACGTGCTCTACGCGCTCGCGGCCGGCTCCAGCAAAGTCACCGCCGTGGAGATGAACCCGCTGATGCTCCAGTTCGTGCGCCACTTCGGCGCCCAGGCGGGGGGGATCTACGACCACCCGCAGGTGGAGGCGATCCTTTCCGAGGGGCGCACCTTCGTTCGCCGCAGCCCGCGCTCGTTCGACGTGATTCTCATGGGCTTCGTCGACTCGTGGGCGGCGGTCGCCTCCGGCGGGCTGTCGCTGTCCGAGAATCACCTGTACACCGTCGAGGCGTTCCGCGACTACCAGGAACGGCTCACCGCCGACGGGCAGCTCGTCATCCTGCGCTGGGCGGTGGACGCGCCGAGGCTGGTGGCGAACGCCGTGGCGCTGCTCGGCCCTGCGGAAGCCGGCCGGCGCGTCGCCGTGCTGCTGGAGACGCGCGAGGGCGACCGCGAAGACCCGCCACAGATGATCTTCATGCTCAAGAAGCGGCCGTGGAGCGCAGAGGAGATCGAGCGGATGGCCTCGTGGGCGGGCGTGCAGCCGGTGATCGTGCCCGGCAGCCACGTCGAGGAGCCGTACGCGTCGCTGTTCGAGGGGCGCACGAGCTTCGCCGACTTCGTGAGCCAGGCGGGGACGCGGGTCGACCCCGTCTTCGACGACCGGCCCTTCTTCTTCGCGCGCTCGAAGCCCTGGGGGCTCGACCCGCGGACGACGCGTCAGTTCTTGCCGGCGCTCGTCGGCGTGCTCGCGCTCAGCGCGCTGTTCATCGCCTTCGGCAAGCCGCGCGGCGCCGCGAGGGGTCGCTACGCCTCGTCGATCGCGTACTTCGCGAGCCTCGGGGTCGGCTTCATCGCCGTGGAGCTCGCCCTGCTGCAGCACCTGACGCTGCTGCTCGGCCACCCGATCTTCACGCTCTCGATCCTGCTGTTCACGCTTCTGGCCGCGGGTGGGCTCGGCAGCCTGGCGAGCCCGCGCTTCCGGATCGGGCCGGTCTGCTTCGTGACCGCTGCCGTCGCGGCCGGCTACGCGCTGGCGCTGCCGCGGCTCGTGCCGGCTCTCCTCCCGCTGCCGCTCGGCGCGCGCATCGCGGTCGCGATCCTGCTGGTGGCCCCGCTGGGCTTCCTGATGGGGATGCCGTTCCCGAAGGGCCTGAGCGCGACCGGGCAGGGGCCCTTTCCGGCGCCTCCTCTTTATTGGGGCCTCAACGGGCTATTCTCGGTCGTGGGCTCGCTCGCGACGATGGTGACCGCCGTCATCCTCGGCTTCACCTGGGCGATGCTCGGCGGCGCAGCCTTCTACCTCGTCGCGGCGCTCTCGTCGGGCGTGCTCAGCGCGCCGCGCTCGGCAGCCGCCTGACGGGACGCGAGCCGTGAGCCGGGCGAAGCGCCTCCTCGCGGCCGCGCTCCTGGCCCTCGCGGGCCTGCTGGCCTTCGTCTACGCGCGCCCGGTGAGCGCCTTGGAGGCGCTGGGCGAGCTCGTGCTGCGGCTCCAGGGCGTGCGCAGCAGGGAGGTCCAGGCCGGGTCGTACCGGCTGCGCTACCTCGAGGCCGGGTCCGGGCCGCCGCTCGTGCTCGTGCACGGGCTCGGCAGCCACGCGATGCAGGACTGGGGGCGGCTCGTCGCCCCGCTCGCCCGCCGCTACCACGTCTACGCTCCCGACCTGCCGGGCTTCGGGCGCTCGGAGCGTCCCGCGAGCGCCGACTACTCGATCCCGATGCAGGTGGAGGCCGTGCGCGGCTTCATGGCCGCGCTCGGAGTCACGCGCGCGCGCGTCGCCGGTATCTCGATGGGCGGGTGGATCGTCGCGCGCCTCGCGGCGGAGCGGCCCGAGCTCGTCGAGCGGCTCGTCGTCGTGGCGCCCGCGGGCCTGCGGCCCGACGCGTCGGCGCCGATCCCGGTCGAGGTGCTGTTTCCGCAGGACGAGGACGGCGTCCGGCGCCTGATCGCGGCCGTGCGCCACAAGCCGCCCGTGGCCCCCGCGTTCGTACTGCGCGACATCGCGAGGCGCAAGCTCCGCGACGAGTGGATCGTGCGCCGCACGCTCGAGTCGATGCGGCCGGGGCGGGACTGGGTGAACGGCGCGCTCGGCGGGGCGCGCATGCCGGTGCTGATCGTGTGGGGGCGGCAGGACGCGCTCGTTCCCGTCGCCTACGCGGCTCCGTTCCAGGCGGAGTTCGCCAACGCGCGGCTCGAGCTGCTCCACGACTGCGGGCACGTTCCGATGGCCGACTGCCCGGAGGCGTTCGACCCGTTGCTCGAGGCGTTCCTGGCGGCTCCGTAGCCGGATCGCTCAGCGATCGCCGAGCCGGGGTTCGAGGCGTTGGCCGATGCTACTTCTGGACCTCGGAGTGGGGGGCCATCTCGTCCTCGTCGATGACGAGCTGCGGCTCTTCCACGACGCGGGGGGGCTCGGGGGCTCCGGGCTCGGGGGACGACGAGGCGAGCGCGGCGGCGAGGACCTCGGCCGTCGGCTGTTTCGTGAGCACCGAGATGCCGTTCGCGGGCGTGATCGACGCGAGCGAGAGCAGCGCTCCCGGCTCGGGCGTGAAGTCGCCGTCGGGGGCTACCGCTACCAGTCGCTCGTCGCTCGCCGGCGCGAGCGGCTCGCTCTCGCCCAGGTAGGTGGGCTCGTGCGACAGCACGCGATTGCGCCCCGCGGCCTTGGCGCGGTAGAGCGCCGCGTCGGCGGCGGTCACCAGGCTCTGCGCGTCGCGCCCGTCCTCGGGGGCCTCCGCGACGCCGCCGCTGATGGTCACGATGCCGAGCGGCTGCAGCGCGCCGTACTCGAACGGGTGGTTGGCCACGGCGTAGCGCACGTTCTCGGCGGCCGCCAGCGCCTGGCGCCGCCTCGCTCCCGGGAACACGATCAGGAACTCCTCGCCCCCGTAGCGGCCGAAGAGAGCGTCGCGGCGGATGCAGCCCTGCACCACCTTCGCGAGCTCGCGCAGCAGCCGGTCGCCGGCTACGTGGCCGTTCCTGTCGTTGTAGCGCTTGAAGTGGTCGACGTCGAAGATGAAGGCCGAGATGCAGGATGACTCGTCGAGCGCCCGGTGCAGGTCCGCCGCCAGGCGCTGCGAGATGTAGCGCTTGTTGAAGATGCCCGTCAGGCCGTCGATGCTGGCGGTCGCCTTCATCTCGACGTAGCGGGCCTGCGTGTCCACCGAGACCGCGCCCACCTGGGCGAGCAGCCGCAGCGCGTCCTTCGTGCCACGACGGGCGCCCTCGACCGCGATCACGCCGACGACCTCTTCCTGGCAGATCATCGGCGCCACGACGTCCGGCAAGCAGCCCGCGGCAGTCTCGTCGCGCAGCCGCTTGCGCTCGTGGGGCTGCAGGTTCTCGAAGTCGCGCCGGTCCATCACGCGCTGCACGTCCGCGGCGAAGCCGATCTCACCCTCGCCGATCCGGATCTCGCTGCCCACCTCGATCCAGCCGGGAGGCGACACGGCGGCGACCGCCATGCGCATGTGGCGCTCCGGGTCGCCCTCGACCGGCCGCCGCCTCACGGCCACGAATGCCCGCTTCGGATCGAGGATCTGGGTGACCGCAGTCAGCAGCACCTTGGGGATGTGGCGCATGCCCGCGGACGAGTGGAGCTCGTGGACGACGAGCGGCAGGTCGCGCACGAAGCGGGCGAGCACCTTCTGGTCGGCCTCCGACTGGTCGGCTTCGCTGCGGGCCGTCTCGAGCTCCCGCTCGAGGGCGCTCTCGCGCTCATCCATGGTTCGGACGCGCTCACCCAGGGTCGACACGCGGCCGAAGAGCCGGGCCACGACGATGGACAGGGCGACGACGATCACGGACCCGATGACGATCAAAGACACGACAATCGTGAAGCAAGGTTGGTGCCCGGCTCAAGGCACGCTGTTTCAAGGAGATCCGGGTGGGCCTTGGCCCGGAATGTCACGTTTTCGGCCGTCGCGGCCTCGCCTGGCTGCCGAACGGTCGCGGTTGCCGGGCTCACTCAGGAGCGCTTGCGAGGGGGGTCGAAGAAGGGCAGCTTCGCGACGACGGCGCCGACCTCCCGGCGCCTATGGTCGACGGTCAGCTCCATCTGCAGCGCCGTGCCTGGAAGGGCTGCGTCGCGCGCGACCGTGCCGAGCGCGATCATCTTCTTGAGCGTCGGCGACCACGTGGTGCTGGACGCGCGCCCGACCTGGACGCCGTCGCGGTACAGCGGGACGGAGACGCGCGACGCCGTTAGCGGGATCTGCGGCGCGAGCCCGGCTTCGTCGTGCAGCCGCTCCACGTCGTCCCAGCTCACGTCGAGCCCGACGAGCTCGCGTGGCGCGCCCGCCGCGGCCTCGCGCCGCAGCGCCGCCTGGCCGACGTAGGCGGCCTTCTGCAGGCTGACCAGCCGTCCCAGGCCGATCTCGTACGGGGAGTACTTCTGCGAAGGGATGAGCGCCTTCTTCGCGCTCGTGTAGTCGACGTCGAGCAGGATCAGGCCGGCCTCGATGCGGGCCACGTCGAGCGCGAGCATGCCGGTGGGCGTGATGTCGTAGGCCCGCCCAGCCTCGACGAGCGCGTCCCACAGTGGCAGGGCCTGCTCGGCCGCCACCCAGATCTCGAAGCCGAGGTCGCCGGTGTAGCCGGTGCGCGAGATCTCCACCGCAATGCCGCGGATCCGCGCCTGCATCACGCGGAAGTACTTGAGTCCCGCCACGTCGCCTTCGACGCACGCCTTCAGGATCTCGCGGCTCGTCGGGCCCTGCAGCGCGAGTGCTGCGAGCTTGTCCGAGACGTCCTCGACCCCGACATCGAGGCCCTGCGCGTTCTGGCGGATCCAGCGCAGGTTGGGCTCGGCGGCCGTCCAGCGGTAGAGCTCGGGCCCGAGCCGGGAGACGGTGCCGTCGTCGATCACCTTGCCGTCGCCGTCGCACCAGTTGGTGTAGGACACCTGGCCCACGGCCATCTTCGGAACGTCGCGCGTCACCACGCGGTCGACGAGGCGCGTCGCGTCCTTCCCGGAGACGCGGTACTTGAACAGCGGCGAGACGTCGATCAGCGCGGCGGCGTTGCGGATCGCGTTGTACTCGCGCTCGTGAGTCGCCTCGTAGGCGCTCACCGCGAAGTAGCCGGCCCACTCGCGCCAGCTCATGCTCTCGCAGAGCGCGGACGTGCGGGGATGGAAGGGCGTCCCGATCGGCATCGAACGGCGATGATAACGCAGATAGAATGGCGGCCCGGAAAATGCGCGCGAGCTACGACGCGATCGTGATCGGCGGCGGCCACAATGGCCTCGTGAGCGCGGCCTACCTGGCCCGCGCCGGCAAGAAGGTGCTGGTGCTCGAGCGCCGGCACGTGCTGGGCGGCGCCGCCGTCACCGAAGAGGTGTTCCCGGGCTTCCGCTTCTCGGTCTGCTCCTACGTCGTCTCGCTGCTGCGGCCCGAGATCATCCGCGAGCTCGACCTGCCGCGCCACGGCCTCGAGATCCTGCCGCTCGACGGCACCTTCACGCCGATGCCGAACGGCGATCACCTGTGGCGCATGAGCGACCACGCCAAGACGCGGCGCGAGATCTACCGGCACTCGCCCACGGACGCCGAGGCCTACGACGAGTACGCGAAGGCGATGGTCGCGATGGCTCGCTTTGTCAAGCCGATCCTCTCGATGGTGCCGCCGGACCCCTTCTCGTACGACGTGCGCGGCCTCGGTCGGCTCGCCGGGCTCGGCCAGCGCTTCCAGAAGCTGCCACGCGCGCAGCAGCACAGCCTGCTGCAGCTCATGACCATGAGCGCCGCCGACCTGCTCGACCAGTGGTTCGAGACGGACGTGCTCAAGGCCACGATGTCGGCGAGCGGGATCATCGGCACGTTTCTCGGCGTGCGCTCGCCGGGCACCGCCTACGTGCTGCTGCACCACTACATGGGCGAGATCGACGGAGCGTTCCGCTCCTGGGGCTTCTCGCGGGGCGGCACGGGCGCCATCAGCCTCGCGATAGCCGGAGCCGCGCGCGAGGCTGGCGTCGAGATCCGAACCGAGGCCCCGGTCGCGCGGATCAAGACGAACGGGAGCCGGACGACGGGCGTCGTGCTTCCGAACGGCGACGAGATCGACGCTGCGCTCGTGCTCTCGAGCGCCGACCCGCGCGTCACGTTCCAGAAGCTGATGGAGCCGGGTCAGCTCCCGGCCGAGTTCCTCGAAGGCGTCGGCCGTTACAAGTACCGGGGCTCGTCGGGCAAGGTCAATCTCGCGCTCGACGCCCTGCCCGACTTCAAGTGCCTGCCGGGCGCCGGCGCGCACCTGCGCGGGGCGGTGTCGATCTCGCCGGGCGTCGAGTACATGGAGCGCGCCTACGACGACGCCAAGTACGGCGACTTCTCGCGCCGGCCGTACATCGACATGGTGATCCCCTCGCTCACCGACCCGTCGGTAGCGCCGCCCGGCAAGCACGTGCTCTCCTGCTTCGTGCAGTACGCGCCCTACAAGCTGCGCGAGGGGAGCTGGGACGAGAAGCGCGAGGCCTTCGGCGACGCGGTGGTCGAGACGATCAGCGAGTACGCCCCCAACCTCAAGTCGATCATCCGCCACCGCCAGGTGCTGACGCCGCTCGACCTCGAGCGCGAGTGGAGCCTGTCGGAGGGCAACATCTTCCAGGGCGAGCTGAGCCTCGAGCAGCTCTTCTTCCTGCGCCCGGTTCCGGGCTGGGCGCGCTACCGCACGCCGGTGAGCGGGCTCTACCTGTGCGGGTCGGCGACGCACCCCGGGGGCGGGATCATGGGCGCGCCCGGCCGGCTCGCCGCGCTCGAGGTGCTGAAGGACGTGGGGGCCGCGCGGTGAAGGCCGACGTCGTCGTGATCGGCGGCGGCCCGAACGGGCTCGCCGCGGCGGCGCTCCTCGCGAAGGGCGGCCTCAAGCCGATCGTGGTCGAGCGCCGCGAGGCGGTCGGCGGCGCGGCGGTCACGGAGGAATTCCATCCCGGCTTCCGGGGCTCGACGGTCGCGCACACCGCCGGGCCGCTGCGGGCGAAGCTCGTCTCGGCGCTCAACCTCGCGCGCTACGGGCTGGAGTGGACACTGCCGGAGCCGCGGGTCTTCGCGCCGCACCCGGACGGACGCGGGCTCAGCCTGTTCGGCGACCCCGCGCGCACGGCCGCCGAGCTCCATCGCTTCTCGGCACGGGACGCGGCGCGCTATTCCGAGTTCCACGCGTCGCTCACGCGGATCTCCGCGGTGCTCGCCCGTCTGCTGGAGCTGACGCCGCCCGACGCCGAGCGGCTCGACTTGCGCGATCTCTTCCCGCTCGCCGGCTTCGGCTGGGCGCTGCGCCGGCTGGGCCGCGAGGACGGGCAGAACCTGCTGCGCTGGGGCCCGATGGCGGTCGCCGACTTCGCGCAGGAGTGGTTCGAGACGCCGCTGATGGCGGCGGTGGTTGCGGCGCGCGGCATCCACGGCATGACGGCGGGGCCTTGGTCGGCGGGGACGACCGCGAACCTGCTGCTCCAGGCGGCGGCCGGCGACGGCAACGGCGCCGGCTCGACCGTGCTCGTGAAGGGCGGCCTCGGCGCGCTGACGATGGCGCTCGCGAGCGCCGCGCGCGGCTTCGGCGCCGTGATCCGGACCGGATCCGGCGTCGAGCGGCTGCTGCAGAAGGACGGGCGCATCGCCGGAGTGATCCTCGCGGGCGGCGAGGAGATCGAGGCACGCGCCGTCGCGTCGGCGATCGACCCCAAGCAGACGCTGCTGCGGCTGCTGGACCCGGTCGCTCTCGATCCCGACGACGCGCAGTGCATCCGCAACTTCCGGACCGC
>DATBSL010000070.1:0-8106 GCA_036559805.1 Vicinamibacteria bacterium | reverse complement strand
ACGTGCTCGAGGTTGACACGCACGCGCGTCCAGGTGCTCGAACGCCCGCGCATCGAGTCCACGAGCACGTCGGCCGCCAGGAGCTCCGCGGCGGCCTCCGGGTGCCGGGCCTTCCAGCGATCCAGGCCGGCGAGCGCATCCTCTTTCTTCGCGGCGCGCGCGATCTCGAGGAGCGGCTTCTTCGAGACGCGGCGGCCCGAGGACCGGCTGCGTGAGGGCTGGACTCGCGGGGGCTCGCCGCGCTGCTTGGCGTAGTGCGGCGGCCACGGAGCGTCGCCATGGCCTTCCGCCTCCTGGCGCGCCGACAGCTCGAGCAGCGCCTCGAGCGAGCAGGGGGTGTCGTCGATGCCTTTATGGCGGTCGCCTATGGCGGCGAAGCGCGCCGGCATCGTCCGCAGCGTGAACTCCTCGGGCCGGCACGCGTAGAGCTCGTCCCAGGTGACCGGCGCCGAGACGCGCGCGTCGGGCTTCGGCCGTACCGAGTAGGCGCCGGCGACCGTGCGGTCCTTCGCGTTCTGGTTGTAGTCGAGGAAGACGCCGTGGCGCTCCTCCTTCCACCACTTGCTGGTGGCGAGCTCGGGCGCGCGCCTCTCGACCTCGCGCGCGAGCGCCAGCGCCGCGCGCCTCACCTGCGTGAACGACCAGCGCCGGTGGATCCGCACGTTGACGTGGACGCCGCGCGAGCCCGACGTCTTCGGCCAGCCGACGAGGCCGAGCTCGCCCAGCGTCTCCTGGACGACCCGCGCCACCGCCTGGATCTGCGGCCACTCGACGCCCGGCATCGGGTCGAGGTCGACGCGCAGCTCGTCGGGGTGGTCGAGGTCCTCGGCGCGGACGGGATGCGGGTGAAGCTCGAGGCAGCCGAGGTTGGCGATCCACGCGAGCGCGGCCGCGTCCCGCGGCACGACCTCCTCGGCCTTGCGCCCCGAGGGGAAGCTCAGCTCGACGACCTCCAGCCACGGCGGCCGCGAGACGGGCGCGCGCTTCTGGTAGAAGAACTCCCCGTGGATCCCGTCGGCGTAGCGAACGAGAACGTTCGGCCGCCCGCCCGCGCCGCGCAAGGCACCTTCGGCCACGGCGACGTAGTAGCGCACGACCTCGATCTTGGTGATACCCGCTTCCGGAAAGTAGACCTTGCGAGGGTTCGAGACGGAGACTTCGCGGCCGCCCACGTCCAGCACTTCGCGCTCGACCTTTGCCGCCACATCCAGAGAATACGTCGTGCCCGCAGGAT
The DNA here is from genome assembly GCA_036559805.1 of Vicinamibacteria bacterium. Taxonomy (GTDB): domain Bacteria; phylum Acidobacteriota; class Vicinamibacteria; order Fen-336; family Fen-336; genus DATBSL01. The sequence continues at coordinate 6,872 of DATBSL010000070.1, read as the reverse complement.
TCGACGAGCTTTGGGGGGCGTCCGCCGGGAGCCTCTTTCGCGATGCTCACGGCTGAAAAAAGATCCACCGGTGGGGGGCGCGGCGCTGTCCGGCGCCCGGAACGTGCGCCGGATCACGTTTGGCCTGCAACAGGGCCGCCGCCGGACTCGTAGCATGCTTTACTGGGTTTCGGGAGGCCGCATGCGCCGTCGTTCGGCTGCGCTGGCCGTATCGCTGACGATCGCCCTGGCCGCGTGCGCCGAAAACCCGACCGGCTCCTCGGTTGCCACGGGCAGCGAGTTCCAGCTTCGAGCCGGGGAGTCGGTGGCGATCGAGGGCGCCGACCTCGGCTTGCGCTTCGATGTGGTCGCGAGCGACTCGCGGTGCCCGGCCGACGTGGTGTGCGTCACGCTCGGCGACGCTGAGGCGGTGTTCACGGCCACGCAGACCAGCGGCCCGGCGACGAGCCTGACCCTGCACACGGCGCCGCGTGACGGACAGCGAGCGACGGTCGGCGCCTGGACGCTGACGCTCGTCCGGCTCGACCCCTACCCGTACTCGGCGCGACCGATCTCGCCGGGCGACTACCGCGCCTCGCTCCGCGTCGACCCGTCCGCCGGTTCCTGAGCGGCGAGCTTTCGGATCGCGTCGCGGCCATCATAGGGGCCGTGCGACGGCCGCTGCTGCTGCTGACCGCGTTGGCCTTCCTCGTCCGGGTGGCTGCCCTCTGGCTGTTGCCCGCGTGCCACACCGCGGGCGACGAGCCGAGCTGGATCGCGCTCGGGACACAGGAGCTTCAGCCGCTCTCGCCGCTGCGGAACGACCTCATCTTCTATCCGCCGCTCTATCCCTATTTCATTGCAGTCGTCTGGCGGCTGTCAGGATCGCTCCAGGCCGTGCTGTGGGTCCAGGCGGCGATCGGGGCGCTCGTGGCGCCGGCCGTCGCTCGCGTGGGAGCGCGCGCCTTCGGAACGCGCGTCGGGCTGGGGGCCGGCGTCCTGGCCGCTGTGTACCCGGAGCTCGTGTGGTTCGCCACCCGCTTCTGGTCGGAGACGCTCTTCGTCGTTCTGCTGTGGTGGGCGATCGAGCGCACGCTCGCGGCCGACAGCGATGGCTCCCCGCGCACCGCCGCGACTGCGGGGCTGCTGTGGGCGCTCGCCACCTTGACGCGCGAGCTCGCGCTCTACCTGGTCCCGCTCGCGGCACTCTACCTGTGGCGCCCTCGCGGAGCGGCGAGCGGCTGGCGCGACTGGCTGCGTCCGTCACGCGCACGCTGGGCCGCGCCCGCGGCGCTCGTGCTGACGACTGTGCTCGCGATCGCCCCGTGGACGATCCGCAATGCGCTCGTGTTCCGGGCGTTCATCCCGGTCTCGACGATGGGCGGGCTGAACCTGTGGCAGGGCAACACGACGCTCCCGCACCTGCAGATCTACGAGCTCCTGGCCCGCATCGACGGTCCGGTCGCCCAGGACCGTTACTGCCGCCGCATGGCGTGGGAGGCGATCGGCGTCCGCCAGCCGGCGTGGCTCGTCGAGAAGCTGCGCGAGCAGATGCCCGAGTTCTGGAAGCCCGGCAGCGAGGTGCTCGACCACCTCGTGGGGCGGGAGGCGTGCGGGCCCCTTTCGACCTCCACGCTCGTGCCGATCGAGCTGGCGCTGGTCCTGCCGTACCTCGTCCTGCTGGGGCTGGCCGTCGTGGGGATCGCCCGACTGCGCTTCGGGCCGGGCGCCCGGTGGCTCCTGCTGCTGCTCGCGGCGTACAACGCGGCGCACGTCGTCGCGTACGCGACGACGCGGTTCCGGGTGCCGGTGATGCCGGTCGTCTTCCTCGTCGGGGCCGCGGCGCTCGTCGGGCATCGCGAGGGATCGCTGGCACCCCGGAGCGGCTGGCGCACGGCGCTCGTCGTCGCGCTCGTGCTCGTGACGGCAGCCGTCCTGGTCCCGGGCCTCGAGGAGCTCGCGTCGTGGCGATTCTTCACTGCAACTCGGGGCGCCCCGAGTTGACACGCGGCGCCGCTTCGCTGGCGCCGCGTGTCTTCGCCTCGCTACGCTCGGGGTTGAGCCCGACGCTGTCGACTTCGAGTGGCAACACGCCACCCTGAACAGAGCACGCCGGGTCGCATCAGCCGCGGACGAGGTAGGCGATCCCGACGGCGAAGCCGATCACGACGACGACACGCCGCAGCGTGTTCGCGGGGATTCGCCCCGCCAGGTGGCCGCCGAGGGCACCCCCCGCCACGGCGCCGACAGCCATGACCGCCGCTGCCGTCCAGTGCACCGGACCGCCCACGGCGAAGAGCAGCGCCGCCGAGAGGTTGGCTGCGAACCCAACTGCCTGCTTGGTGGCGTTGAGGCGCGTGAGCGAGTCGTGGAGCACGAGCCCGAGGGCGGCGAGCAGGATCACGCCCAGACCGGCGCCGAAGTAGCCGCCGTAGATCGACGCGGCGAAGACGGCCGCGACGGCCAGCGCCTCCGCGCCGCGGCTCGTGTGGCCCGCGGGGTGTGTGGCCGCGTCCGGACCGGCGAGGCGCGCGACGAGCCAGCGCCGCAGCGGGTCCTGCACGGCGAGCAGCGCGGAAGCCGAGAGGATCAGCCACGGCACCAGCCGGCGGAACGTGTCTTCCCGGGTGTGCAGCAGCAGCCACCCGCCGACGAGGCCGCCGAGGAGCGCGGCCGGCACGAGCCGCACGAGCCGCGGGCCCTGGCCCGCGAGCTCGCGGCGTTGAGCCACGAGACCGCCGAGCGCGCCCGGAGCCACGGCGAGCGTATTGGTCACGTTGGCGACGACTGCCGGCAGCCCGAGCGCAGTGAGGGTGGGGAACGTGATGAGCGTGCCGCCGCCCGCGAGTGCGTTGACGGCGCCCGCCCCGACGGCCGCGAGCGCTGCGAGCGCGAGCTGGAGCGGCGACAACGCGTCGTCCATGGCGAGCCGGCGACGGTAGCACGCCGCCGCGGCGCGACAAAGCGCCCGCGCATGCATCAGAATCAGCGCCCGTGAGGCTCGATGGCGTCGGCCTGGAACGCGCACGGCGGCACCTCGCGGCCGCCGACCCAGTGATGGCGCGCCTGCTGTCCGAGGCAGGTGCTATGCCGCTGCCGCTGCACCGGGGCGGCAGCGGTTTCGCCTATCTCTCTCGCGCGATCCTCGCCCAGCAGATCAGCGGCGCGGCGGCGCGCTCGATCGCGGCGCGCGTCACCGAGCGCTTCGGCTGGCCGTGGCGTCCCGAGCAGCTGCTCGGCGCGAGCGACGCCGAGCTGCGCGGCTTCGGCCTGTCGCGCCAGAAGGTCGCCTACCTGCGCGACCTCGCGGCCCACGCGCGCGACGGGCTGCCCTTCCAGCGCCTGGGCCGCATGGACGACGAGCGCGTGATCGAGACGCTCACGGTCGTCAAGGGTATCGGCCGCTGGACGGCGGAGATGTACCTGATGTTCCGGCTCGGCCGCCACGACGTGCTGCCGGTGGACGACCTCGGCATCCGCTCGGCGATGCGGCGCGCCTACGCGATGCGCGCCCTGCCCGACAAGCGGCGGATGCTCCGCATCGCCGAGGCCTGGCGGCCGTATCGCTCGCTCGCGTGCTTCCACCTGTGGCACAGCCTCGACGCGGCCCGGCAGGCGGCTCCGCGGCCACGGCCCGCGCCGCGCAAGACGCGCTGAAACAAGAGCCGGAGCGCGTGACGACCGTGGGGCCCTCACCGTAGAATCGTCACGCGTTCGAGCGCGTCCTTCGAATTGGACGCGCGGCCGCGCAGCTCACGAGGAGGCTCGATGCGCGGTTTGATCGCGGCGGCCGTGTTTGGCTTGCTGCCCACGATGTCGCTCGGCGCCGCACCGGCGCCGGGGTTCAAGATCCCCGTGGCGGCGAAGAAGCTCGCGAACGGGCTGACGATCGTCGTGTCCGAGGACCACTCGGCGCCGACGTTCGGGATCTCGACCGTCTTCCACGTCGGCTTCCGGCTCGAGCCGAAGGGCCGCACCGGCTTCGCCCACCTCTTCGAGCACATGATGTTCGAAGGCACCCCGATAGCACCGAAAGGAACGCTCACGCGCGTGATCGAGGGCGGCGGGGGAGTGCTGAACGGCTCGACCCGCAACGACTACACGAACTACATAGCGTCGGCGCCGGTCTCGGCGCTCGACGCGATCCTCTGGCTCGAGGCGGACCGGATGAAGCACCTCGACTTCTCCCTGAAGAACCTCAAGAACCAGCAGGAGGTGGTCAAGGAGGAGATCCGCGTCAACGTGAAGAACCGGCCATACGGTCTGTTCTTCTGGACCGACCTCGTGGGCAAGGCGTTCGACAGGTGGGAGAACAACCACGACGGCTACGGCTCGTTCGAGGACCTGGACGCGGCGAGCCTCGAGGACGTGGAAGCGTTCTTCGGCAGCTACTACGGGCCGAACAACGCGGTGATCGGCATCGTGGGCGACGTCACCCCCGCCGACGTGTTCGCGAAGGCCGAGACGTACTTCGGCGCGCTGCCTGCGCGCGCGACGCCCGCGAAGGCCGAGATCGCCGAGCCGCCAAACGGCGCCGAGCGCTCGCTCGCGCAAGGCGACGCGCTCGCGCGCGTGCCGGCCGTGGCCGTCGGCTACAAGGTGCCGATGGGCATCGGCAAGGACTACGTGGCGCTGGTGGTGCTGGGCGACGTGCTGCTGAACGGCGACGCCTCGCGCCTCTACCAGGGGCTGGTGAAGGGCAGGGAGCTGATGCTGCAGGTGCAGGGCGGGCTCAACTTCCCGTTCGAGAGCCCTTGGCGCAACGCGGGCCCGACGCTGCTCGCCTACTTCGGGCTGTACAAGCCGGGCACGGAGGTGAAGGCAGTCGTGGACGCGGCCCAGGCCCAGATCGACAGCATCGCCGCCTCGGGAGTTCCGCCGGCGGAGCTCGCCCGCGTCAAGAGCAAGATGCGCGCCGATTTCTACGCCGGCCTGGAGCTGCCGATCGACCGGGCCGACGCGCTGGCGCTCGCCCAGCTGCTGATGGGCGACGGCAACGCGCTCAACACCATCCCCGTCGAGATCGACGCCGTGACCGTCGCCGACCTGAAGCGCGTGGCCTCGAAGTACCTGGTCGTGGCCAATCGCACCGTCGTCGACCGCAAGCCGGCGCCCGCCGAGGGCGCGAAGAAGGAGTAGGGCGATGAGAAAGACTGGCACGTTCGCCGCGACCCTGACGCTTCTCGTGGCGCCCTGGCTCGCCGCGTCGGAGAAGCAGCCGCTGCCGAAAGAGCTGCCGCCGTTCGGCGCCGACAGGCCGCTGCCGGTCCCGCAGATCGCGCAGTCGACGCTGCCGAACGGTCTCGGCATCTGGCTGGTCAAGCGCAGCGGCTTCCCGCGCGCCGCCGTCGTGCTGGCGGTGCGCGGCGCCGGCACGGCGGCCGATCCGAAGGACGCCGAGGGCATCACCGAGCTCCTGGCCGACACGCTCACCGAGGGGACGGCCACGCGCAGCAGCCGCGCGATCGCCGAGGAGCTGCAGGCCGTCGGTGCGGAGCTGAACGCGAGCGGCGGCGCCGACGCGCTCTACGTGACCGCGGGCGGCCTCGGCGCGGGCGTGCCGAAGGTGCTCGAGGTGATGGCCGACGTCGTGCGCAACGCCTCGTTTCCGGCCGCCGAGGTGGAGCTCGCCAAGGGCAACGCGCTGCAGGGGCTTCAGGCGCGCGAGTCGACGCCCGAGTTCCTGGCCCAGAAGGCCCTCGCCTCCGCCATCTACGGCGAGCACCCGTACCACATCGTCGCGCCAACGGCGAAGACGCTCGAGGCGGCGACCGCAGCCCAGCTGAAGCAGGAGCACGCGCGCCGCTTCCAGCCCGGCCACTCGCTGCTCGTGGTGGTGGGCGAGTTCGACGCGGCGGCCGTCCAGGCCGCGCTCACGCGCCACTTCGGACCCTGGCGCGGGACCGGGCAGGCGCCGGCCGACGTGCCGCCCGCGCCGGCCACGCCGGGCGTTCGCAGGCTGCTCGTCACTCCGCGCGCCGGGTCCGTGCAGTCGCAGATCGTGATGGGCCGCACCGCGGCCACCGTCACCGATCCCGACTACTATCCGCTGCTGGTCGCCAACACGATCTGCGCGGGCTCCTTTGGCAGCCGCCTCGTCGAGAACATCCGCGAGGACAAGGGCTACACCTACTCGCCGGGCGGCGACCTGACCGCGCGCGCGAAGGGCGGGCTGCTGAGCCTGCGCGCCGAAGTGCGCACCGAGGTCACGGCGGCGACGCTCACCGAGATGTTCTACGAGCTCGACCGCATGGGCGCGACGGCGCCCAGCGACGAGGAGCTGTCGCGGGCCAAGCGCTACCAGGGCGGCCTCTACCTGCTACGCAACCAGATCCAGGGCTCCGTGGCGCAGACGCTCGCCTCGAACTGGGTCCGCGGGCTGCCGCCCGAGGCGCTCGGCGAGTTCGTCTCGAAGGTGAACGCGGTGAGCGCCGACCAGGTGCGCGCCGCCGGCAGGGCCTACTTCCCCTCCTCGCGCCAGACCGTCGTGGTGGTGGGCGACGAGGCGCCGGTCAAGGCCGAGCTCGCCCAGTTCGGCGAGGCGACGGTCGTCAAGCCCTGACCCTCTCGCACGGACGGACTCGCCCACGGCCGACGCGGGCCGTGGCCCGTGATTGACTTCGCGGCGCGCGTCGGGCTTAGATGAATCTTGCGAGCCGTTTCTCGCGAGAGGAGCCCACATTGCGGAATCGCCTGTCGGTCGCGCTGGTGACGAGCGTGCTGGTTTCGCTGTCGTTCGCGACGGTGCCCGGGGGCGCGGCCGACGGCAAGGCCGAGAGCTTCTGGCCGCAGTGGCGGGGGCCGCTCATGACCGGCGTCGCGCCCACCGCGGCGCCGCCCGTCGAGTGGAGCGAGACCAAGAACGTCCGCTGGAAGGTGGCGATCCCCGGCAA
>DATBSL010000069.1:0-7732 GCA_036559805.1 Vicinamibacteria bacterium | reverse complement strand
CGCCGTGGCGACGCTGGGACCTGCCTGCCAGGAGACCACGACCGAGCCGACTCCCCCGCTCGCTATCCAGTGCACGGCCGTACCGGCCGTCGGTCCTGCGCCGCTCGACGTGGGCTTCGGGCTGCAGATCCAGAACGCCGTGGGCACGGTGGCTGTGGCCGTGAGCTACGGCGACGGAACACAGGGAACCAACCCCGACGCGCGCCACGTGTATTCCGTCGCCGGGGAATACGCGGCGTCCATCACCGTGACCGCGGGCGCGCACACCGCGCGCTGCTCGGCGCCCGTCTCCGTGACGCCCGCGCCGGCCCCGCGGCCGACGCCGCGTGGCGCGAACCAGCCGCCGAACGCCGTGTTCCGGACGACGCCGCCGACGACCGGCTCGTCCATCACTGGGACCGCGCCCTTCCGCGTCAGCTACAACATGTGCACGACCGTCGATCCCGAGGGCGACGAGTTCCTGTTCCGCATGGACCTGGACGGCGACGGCAGCCTCGAGTACCGCGGCTCGTCGGGAGCGGACTGTCGCCACGAAGCGACCTATGCCGTCGGCACGCGCACCGTCACCCTCTGCGTGACCGACGTGGACTGCCCCTCCTGGCCGCTCTGCGAGGACTACACCCCGCTCCACCCGTTCCAGTGCCGCAGCTACACCGTCACCGCCGTCCCGTAGCCCGGCGCGCAGCCTCGGCGCTGTCCGCCCTCGGCCTGCTGCTGCTCGGGGGCGTCGTCGCCACGCGGCCCGCCCGCGGCCAGGCGCCGGCCGAGCTGGCCCAGCTCGTGCTCCTCGAGCCGAACGGCCCGGTCGAGCACGTCACGCGCCGCATGCAGGCCGGCTTCCTCATGGCGCAGTTGAACATTGCCGGCGCGCGGCCGCTCGGCCACGTGCCCGTGGCGGACCTCGACCCGGAGCTGCGCGCCGAGCTCACGCGCGCGGGACTGGGCCGGCCGGTGACCCGGCCTGCGCCGGGCGGCACGATGGTCGCGCAGCTCGTCTCGACGGCAGAGGCACAGCTCGGCGCCACGGAATACCGCCAGGAGGTCGCGAAGATCGGCTCGCGGCCGGCGTTCTCTCCGACGAACGCGGACCTGCTGACGCTCGACGTGCCGGTCGACTCGAACGACCTCGTCGCGGTCTGCGACGCCAACAAGCGGATGCTCGCGGCGGAGCTCGCCGCCGCACGCGCCGCCGCCGCCGCGGTGCCGCCGGGTGCGACGCTCCCGGAAGTGACGCACGCGTACGCGCGCCTCGGCGGGGTGCTCTCGTTTGGCGGGGACATGGCGGGAGCGATCCGCGCTTTCGAGACGATCGGCGAACGCATGGTGGCCGACCCGCAGGCGATGGCCGCCGGCCGGCTGGGCAACGTGCTCGCGGCCCTGGGCATCCTGAACCTGAGGCGCGGCGAGATCGACAACTGCGTGATGCACCACAACCGCGAGATGTGCCTCTTCCCGCTGAGCCGGGCGGCCCGGCACCTGCAGGGCGACGGCGCGCGCCAGGCGGTCGTGTACTTCACCAAGCAGCTCGAGCTCGAGCCGGACAACCTCGAGGTGCGCTGGCTGCTGAACGTGGCGGCCATGACGGCGGGCTCCTACCCCGAGGAGGTCCCGGAGCGCTTCCGGATCGGGCCCGGGACGTTCCAGTCGGCGGAGGACCCCGGACGCTTCTGGGACGTGGCCGCGCCCGCGGGGCTGTCGCGCAGCGACAACGCGGGCGGCACCATCGCCGACGACTTCGACGGCGACGGCCTGTTCGATCTCGTGGTCTCGAGCCGCGACCCCTGCGAGCCGCTGCGCGCCTATCGGAATCGCGGGGACGGCCGCTTCGACGACGTCACCGAGCGCGCGGGCCTCGCCTCCCAGCTCGGCGGCCTCAACCTGGTCCAGACCGACTACGACAACGACGGCCGGACCGACGTCTTCGTCATGCGCGGCGGCTGGGAGGTCGCGACGCGCAACTCGCTGCTGCGCAACGACGGCGACTTCACGTTCAGGGACGTCACGGAGCGCGCTGGCCTCGCGGGCCCCGCCCGCCGCACCCACAGCGCCGCGTGGGCCGACTTCGACGGGGACGGCTGGCTCGACGTGTTCCTGGGCCACGAGTTCTCGTGGAGCCGGCTGATGCGGAACCGCGGCGACGGGACGTTCGAGGACGTGAGCGAGCGGGCGGGGATCCGCTTTCGCTCCCTGACCAAGGCCGTCGTCGCCGGCGACTTCGACAACGACGGCTGGCAGGACGTCTACGTGTCCAACTTCGGGGAGCGCAACCTGCTGTTCCGCAACCTCGGCCAGGGCCGCTTCGAGGAGGTCGCCCGCGAGCGCGGGGTGAGCGAGCCCTACTACAGCTTCACGAGCTGGTTCTTCGACTACGACAACGACGGCTGGCTCGACCTGCTGGTGGTGACGGACGTGCCGACGGCCGAGGAGCAGGCGCGCGAGTACCTGGGCCTGCCGCAGCCCGGCGAGACGCTGCGCGTCTTCCACAACCGGGGCGAAGGGACGTTCGAGGACGCGACGCGCGCGCTCGGGCTCGCCCGCGTCATCCCTACGATGGGCGCGAACTTCGGCGACATCGACAACGACGGCTGGCTCGACGTCTACCTGGGGACCGGAGCGCCGTCCTACGCGACGCTCTTGCCGAACCGGATGTTCCGCAACCGGGAAGGCCGTGCGTTCGTCGACGTGACTCAGGCGACCGGCACCGGCCACCTGCAGAAAGGGCACGGCGTCGCGTTCGCCGACTTCGACAACGACGGAGACGACGACCTGTTCGCGAGCCTCGGCGGCGCCTTCCCCGGCGACAAGTACCCGGACGCGCTCTTCGAGAACCCGGGCCACGGCGCGAGCTGGCTCGGCATCCGCCTCGTGGGCCGGCGCTCCAACCGCGCCGCGATCGGCGCGCGCCTGCGCGTCGTGGTCGACGAGGCTGGCCGCGAGACGCAGCGCACGCGCTCCGTCACGAGCGGCGGCTCGTTCGGAGCCTCGCCGCTCGCCCAGCACGTCGGCCTGGGCCGCGGCGCGCGCGCGAAGCGCGTCGAGATCGAGTGGCCCGGCACGCGCGCGACCCAGACCCTGACGGGAGTCCCGACGAACGCGTGGATCGAGGTCGTCGAAGGCGAGCCGCGCTTCAAGAAGCTCGCGCGCGCCGGCTTCAAGCTCGGTGGAGCCCCCGAGTCCCACTGAACGCCGACGACTTTCCCGGGCTCAGTTCGTGAAGCCCCCCGTCAGAAAGCAGCGCGAACACTTGAAGCGCATCTTTCGCCCGGCCTGGCGGCGAAGGGGGTCGGGAACCTCTCTCCAGCGATGGCCGATGACGTTGCAGGGCAGGCCTTCGATGAAGCCCCCGAGGGCGTTGCGCGCAGGGTAGGTGACGCGGGCGACGCGGCCGCGAAGGTCGCGGCGGCGTCGGTCCCGAAAGACGAGCGTTTCGGGCATGTGGCTCCCAAGAACCGGCGAGAAGGCGCTTCGCCGCCTGGATGGTTGCGAAGGCTCTTGGATCTTGCGTGCACGGATCAGCCGGAGAGCTTCGTCCCCGGCCATCCCAATCCCAGCGGTTGGCCAAGCCAACGTCCCTAGCGGGACGTTCCCAGTATCCAAATCTGCCAGGCCCGTGGCAATGGCAAGCTTTACAAAAAGCTTGATTAGTTGGGCTTCGTTGGCTGTGAGGGACTGAGGGCGATGGCCGCGGCCAACTCATCGGCCAGACGACCTCGAGAAGCCGTCTGCAACCCCCGGATCCGCTCGACACACCGCAGCGCGTCGTCCCGCTGCCCCTCCGTGGCCCAGCGGAAACCGGCTCGAGAGTAGCAGTCCGCCGCGGACTCCCGGTCCTGTTTCACGCCTTCGCCCTTGGCGTAGGCCTCGCCGAGTGCCTGCAACGCGATCGGCAGCCCGTGCTCTGCGGCCTTGGTCCACCATCCCACGGCCTCAGCCAAGTCCCTGGAAACGCCATCTCCTTTGAAGTAGACGCAACCGAGGTTGTGCTGCGCGCCCGCGTTCCCCTGTTCCGCTGCCTTCCGCAACCAGGGCACTGCCAGGGCCGGGTCCCTTGGCACACCCCAGCCCTTCCAGTACGCATAGCCAAGAGCCGATTGCGCCTCCGAGTCCCCTCGCTCCGCGGTCTTCCGCAACAACGGCACCGCCTCCACCGGGTCCTTTGGGACACCTTCGCCATTCCAGTACACCCAGCCGAGAGCCTCCTGCGCGGGCGCGTCCCCCTGCTCGGCGGCCTTGCGATACCACCGCACCGCCTCGACGGGGTCCTTCGCCACGCCATAACCTTCGCCGTAGGCGACCCCGAGGTTGCACTGCGCGGGCGCGTGGCCCTGCTCGGCGGCCTCGCGATACCACCGCACAGCCTCGACAGCGTTCTCCGTGACGCCCTCGCCGCTGCGATACGCCAGCCCGAGGCTGAACTGGGCACCGGCATGTCCACCCTGTGCGGCTTTGGTCCACCATCGCACCGCCTCAGCCCAGTCCTTGGAAACGCTTTCCCCCCTGTAGTAGGCCCAACCGAGACTGAACTGCGCATCCGCGCGGACGCCCTTGTTCCACCACCTCAGATCAAGGTGCATTAGGGCGAAGACGCAGCTAAGTGCTCGCCTCCAGCGCTGCATGGTGCCTTTCGAACCACCGTCGGGCGTCGCGGCTCACGCAGTCTAGTGGCGGAAGCGGGTAGGAATCGAACCTACCGCTCCGGGGGTCAGCCCGGAGCCGGACGGCTTTGAAGGCCGCGCGGGTCACCAGACCCGAATCGCTTCCGAGGCTCGAAACCCGATGATAGCCGCTTGGAGGACCCGATTGGCTCGTACGCGGTTTCGGTGTCCCTATCGCACGGCCCGGGCGTCGCCTGTAAGCCTGCTAGAATCCTGGCGTTATGGCTTGCGAGAGCCTCAGAGGCCTGTGGAACACGCCGAGAAGCTAGCGCTGCTCCGACGGACGCGGCTCCTCGAAACGCTGCCCGAAGGAGCCGTCCAGAAGCTGCTCGAAAGCTGCCGCGAGATCGCCCTCGTGCCCGGCGAGGCGCTCTGCCACGAGGGCGAGGTCGGCCGCGCGATGTACGTGGTGCTGTCCGGAAACCTCGTGGTGTCGAAGGGCGGCAAGCAGGTCGCCGTGGGCCGTCCCAGGGACTGCTTCGGCGAGATGGCGCTCATCGAGTCGCGCGAGCGCTCGGCAACGCTCCGCGCGCTCGACGACACGCTCGTGCTCGAGATCCCCGAATCGGCGTTCCTCCAGCACCTTTCCTCGGTTCCCGGCCCGCTCATGGCGCTGCTGCGCGTCTTCTCCGATCGGACGCGCCGCGACCTCGAGAGCCTCGTCTCCGCCAACCTCAAGCTCCAGGCCCAGGCCGAGGAGATGGACCGCAAGAACCGCGAGCTCACCGAGACGCGCCGCCAGCTCGAGCAGCGCAACCGCGATCTCGAGCGGCTCTCGGCGCTCGACACGCTGACGCAGATCGCGAACCGCAGGCGCTTCGACACCGTGCTGCGCCAGGAGTGGCGGCGCGCGGTGCGCGACGAGGCCGCGATCTCGCTGCTGTTCTGCGACATCGACTACTTCAAGCGCTTCAACGACACCTACGGCCACCAGGCCGGCGATGAGTGCCTGGTGCGCGTCGCCCAGGCGATGGAGGAGACGCTCAACCGTCCCGCCGACCTCGTGGCGCGCTACGGCGGCGAGGAGTTCATCGCGCTGCTCGTGGACACGGACGGCGAGGGCGCGCGCATGCTCGCCGAGCGCATGCGGGCCCGGATCGAGGAGCTCAGGATCGAGAACAGCGCCTCGTCGGTGGGCCCGCTGCTCACGGTGAGCCTGGGCGTCGCCACCATCGTCCCGAACCCCACGCTGCGGCCCGAGGACCTGATGGACCTCGCCGACCGGGCGCTCTACGCGTCGAAGGCCAACGGGCGCAACCGCGTCTCGACCTCGCTCGACCTGCCGGCGTTCAAGGTCGCGTCACCGCCCCTCGAGCGTTGAGCGCGAAGGCGCGGCGCCCGCCTCACAGGTAGCGCTCGATCCTGGCCCGCGCCCGCAGGCGCTCGAGGAGCGCCGCCTGGATCTCGACGGCGTTCGAGCGCCGGATGGCCTGCTCCACCTCGGCGCGCACCTCCGCGAACGACGGCGCCGCGGCGGCTCCCGCCGAGCCGAAGCCCCTGGGGTTCGCGTCGTGGGCGGCGCGCGCCTCGGCCTCCGGAACGGGCCAGGCCTCGATCTCCTGCGCCATCAGCGCGGCGACCGTCGCCTGTACGCGCACCTCCGCCTTGAAGGTCTGCGCGTCCATCCCCTGGCTGCTCAGGAACGCGACCCAGTCCTCCTCCGCCGGATACCGGCCGCGGATCTGGTCGTAGCTCCAGTCGACGTCGCGCGTGTCGGCGGCGATGCCGCGGGCGAGCGCCTCCTGCAGCAGCAGCTCGCGCGAGATAAAATCCTCGAGGGCTTTGCGCACCATCTCGGGCTTGCGCTTGTCGCGATCGGCGACAGAGACCCTGTCGAGCGAGAGCTTGGCGAGCGGCAGGATCTGGCGGATCCGGATCTCCTGATCGTTCACGCGCGCGACCACCTCCGGCACCGGCAGCGGTAGCGGGCGCGACGGGTCGGGTGTCGCGGCGGACGTCGCGGCGGCCGCGGCGCTCTCGGGCGCGGGCGCCTCGCCGCAGGCAACGAGCAGCAGCAGAAGCGGGACGAGGGCGCGGGTGGCGTTCATGAGGGCAGTGCAAGGCTAGGGCCCAGTGCGCACCCCAGTCAAACCGTGCCATGGGCTGGCGCCGTCGCCCGCCGTGCTCGCTCGGATTAGGATGCGGGCCATGTTCTCGGAGCGCACGCGCTTCGACCTGCGGCCGAACCGCCTCGCCGCGGCCCTCGCCGCCCGGCGGGCGTGCGGCGCGCCGCTCGTCGACCTGACGCTGTCGAACCCGACGCGCGCCGGGCTGCCCGCCGTCCCGGACCTGCTCGCCGGGCTCGCGAGCCCCGACGCGCTCTTCTACGAGCCCGTGCCGCTGGGCCTGGCGCGGGCGCGCGAAGCGGTGGCCCGCGACTTCGCGAGCCGCGGCGCGGCGCTCGACCCGGACCGCATCCTGCTCCACGCCAGCACGAGCGAAGCCTACGGATTCCTGTTCAAGCTGCTTTGCGATCCGGGAGACGACGTGCTGGTGCCGCGACCCGGCTACCCGCTCTTCGACTTCCTGGCCGGCCTCGAGTCCGTCCGCGTCGCGAGCTACCCGCTCGGCTACGACGACGAGTGGCACCTGGACGCGGTTGCAGTGGCCGCGGCCGCGTCTCCACGCACGCGCGCCGTCATCGTCGTGAGCCCCGGCAACCCGACTGGCGCCTACCTGAAGCGCTCCGAGCTCGAGGCGCTCGAGGCTCTTTGCGCCGAGCGCGGGATCGCGCTGATCGCGGACGAGGTCTTCGCCGACTTCGCGTTCGGCGAAGACCCGCGCCGCGTCGCGACCGTCGCCCGCGACTCGTGGGCCCTCGCGTTCGCGCTCGGCGGCCTGTCCAAGAGCTGCGGCCTGCCGCAGCTCAAGCTCGCCTGGACCGCGGTCGTCGGCCCCGAGCCGCTTCGCCGCGAGGCGCTCGCGCGGCTCGAGGTCGTGGCCGACACCTACCTGCCGGTCTCGACGCCCGTGCAGGTGGCTGCCGCAGGCCTGCTCGAGCGCAAGAGCCAGCTGGCGGCCCCGATCCGCGAGCGCGTCGCCTCCAACCTCGGCCGGCTGCGCCGCGCGCTCGCGCA